>NZ_JBEOXR010000002.1:0-333986 GCF_040296665.1 Streptomyces sp. NPDC002057 | reverse complement strand
CCGGGGCCCCCCCCCCCCCTAACCCCGGGCCCCCCGCCGCCGCCGTACGCCTACGGGAAGGGGATCAGCCCTCGCTGACGCCCAGCCGCTCCAGGATCAGGTCCTTGACCTTCGCCGCGTCCGCCTGGCCACGGGTGGCCTTCATGACCGCGCCGACCAGGGCGCCGACCGCCGCGACCTTGCCGCCGCGGATCTTGTCCGCGATGGCCGCGTTGCCCGCGATGGCCTCGTCGACCGCCGTGCCGAGCGCGCCGTCGTCGGAGACGACCTTCAGACCGCGCTTCTCGACGACCTCGTCCGGGGTGCCCTCGCCGGCGAGGACGCCCTCGATGACCTGACGGGCCAGCTTGTCGTTGAGGTCGCCGGAGGCGACCAGGGCCGAGACCCGGGCCACGTCCGCCGGCGTGATCGCCAGCTCCTCCAGGGAGACGCCCTGCTCGTTGGAGCTGCGGGCCAGCTCGCCCATCCACCACTTGCGGGCCGAGGCCGCGTCCGCGCCCGCCTCGATGGTGGCGACGATCGCGTCGACCGCGCCCGCGTTGAGGATGGACTGCATGTCCAGCTCGGACACGCCCCACTCCTCGCGCAGCCGGTTGCGGCGCACCCGGGGCAGCTCGGGCAGCGTGCCCCGGAGCTTCTCCACCCAGGCGCGGGCCGGGGCGACGGGGACGAGGTCGGGCTCCGGGAAGTACCGGTAGTCCTCGGCGTTGTCCTTGATGCGGCCGGAGGTGGTGGAGCCGTCGTCCTCGTGGAAGTGACGGGTCTCCTGCACGATCGTGCCGCCGGAGGACAGCACCGCGGCGTGGCGCTGGATCTCGAACCGGGCCGCACGCTCCACCGAACGGAGCGAGTTGACGTTCTTCGTCTCCGAGCGGGTGCCGAACTTCTCGGTGCCGTGCGGGCGCAGCGACAGGTTCACGTCGCAGCGCATCTGGCCCTTGTCCATGCGCGCCTCGGAGACGTCGAGGGCGCGGATCAGCTCGCGCAGCTCGGCGACGTACGCCTTGGCGACCTCGGGGGCCCGCTCGCCCGCGCCCTCGATCGGCTTGGTGACGATCTCGATGAGCGGGATGCCGGCCCGGTTGTAGTCGAGCAGCGAGTGCGAGGCGCCGTGGATGCGGCCGGTCGCGCCACCGATGTGGGTGGACTTGCCGGTGTCCTCCTCCATGTGGGCGCGCTCGATCTCCACGCGGAAGATCTCGCCGTCCTCCAGCTGGACGTCCAGGTAGCCGTTGAAGGCGATCGGCTCGTCGTACTGGGAGGTCTGGAAGTTCTTCGGCATGTCCGGATAGAAGTAGTTCTTCCGGGCGAATCGGCACCACTCGGCGATCTCGCAGTGCAGCGCGAGGCCGATCTTGATGGCGGACTCGACGCCGATCGCGTTGACGACCGGCAGCGAGCCGGGCAGGCCGAGGCAGGTCGGGCACGTCTGCGAGTTCGGCTCGGCGCCCAGCTCGGTCGAACAGCCGCAGAACATCTTCGTCCTGGTGCCGAGCTCGACATGGACCTCCAGGCCCATGACGGGGTCGTACTCGGCGAGCGCCGCTTCGTACGACAGCAGTTCAGTGACAGTCACGGTGAGACTTTCCCTCTCAGCCCAGCAGGACGTCGTCGTCGCCCAGGCGCTTGAGCTCCCGGTAGAGGATCGCCAGGCCGGTGATGATGGCGGCGGCGGACACGGCGGAGTCGATCAGCCGCAACATGTCGTTGTCGCTGCGGGCCAGCTTGGCCTGCTTCGCGACGCTGACGGCACCGAACGCGGTGGTCGCGAGCGAGACGTAGACGCCGGTCTTGGACTTCTTGAAGTTCTTGGCCTTCTTTGCCATGGCACTCACAGCGACGGAGCCTCCTCAAGCAGCGGGTGCCCCCACTTTTCCACGAAGGCGGCCTCGACGGCGGCGCCGACCTTGTACAGCCGGTCGTCCTTCATGGCGGGGGCGATGATCTGCAGGCCGACCGGCAGACCGTCCTCGGGCGCCAGGCCGCAGGGCAGCGACATGGCGGCGTTGCCGGCCAGGTTGGTCGGGATGGTGCACAGGTCCGCGAGGTACATGGCCATCGGGTCGTCGGCGCGCTCGCCGATCGGGAAGGCGGTGGTGGGGGTCGTCGGGGAGACGATCACGTCCACCTCCTCGAAGGCCTTCTCGAACTCGCGGGTGATGAGGGTACGGACCTTCTGGGCCGATCCGTAGTACGCGTCGTAGTAGCCGGAGCTCAGCGCGTACGTACCCAGGATGATGCGGCGCTTGACCTCGTCGCCGAAGCCGGCCTCACGGGTGAGGGCGGTGACGTCCTCGGCCGAACGGGTGCCGTCGTCGCCGACCCGCAGGCCGTAGCGCATGGCGTCGAAGCGGGCCAGGTTCGAGGAACACTCGGACGGCGCGATCAGGTAGTACGCCGAAAGGGCGAGGTCGAAGGTCGGGCAGTCCAGCTCGACGATCTCGGCACCCAGCTCCTTGAGGAGCTCGACGGACTCGTCGAAGCGCTGCACGACACCGGCCTGGTAGCCCTCGCCGCGGAACTGCTTGACGACGCCGACGCGCATGCCGGCGACCGAGCCGTTGCGGGCGGCCTCGACGACCTGCGGGACCGGGGCGTCGATGGAGGTCGAGTCGAGCGGGTCGTGCCCGGCGATCGCCTCGTGGAGGAGGGCCGCGTCCAGGACCGTACGGGCGCAGGGGCCGCCCTGGTCGAGGGAGGAGGAGAAGGCCACCATGCCGTAGCGGGAGACGCCGCCGTAGGTCGGCTTGACGCCGACGGTGCCGGTGACGGCGGCGGGCTGGCGGATGGAACCGCCGGTGTCCGTGCCGATGGCGAGGGGCGCCTCGTACGCGGCGAGGGCGGCGGACGAGCCACCGCCGGAGCCGCCGGGGATCCGGGTCAGGTCCCAGGGGTTGCCGGTCGGACCGTACGCGCTGTTCTCCGTCGAGGAGCCCATGGCGAACTCGTCCATGTTGGTCTTGCCGAGGATGACGACGTCGGCGGCCTTCAGGTTCTTGACCAGGGTCGCGTCGTACGGCGGGATCCAGCCCTCCAGGATCTTCGAACCCACGGTGGTCGGCATGCCGGCCGTGGTGAAGATGTCCTTGAGCGCGAGCGGCACACCGGCGAGCGGGCCGAGCTTCTCGCCCCGGGCACGCTTCTCGTCCACGGCGCGGGCCTGGGCGAGCGCGCCCTCACGGTCGACGTGCAGGAAGGCGTGGACCTTCTCGTCGACGGCCTCGATGCGGGCGAGGTGGGCCTCGGTGACCTCGACGGCGGTCAGCTCGCCGGCGGCGATCTTCCCGGCGATCTCGGCCGCGGTGAGCTTGATGATGATGTTGTCCGTCATGACTGTTAGTCCTCCCCCAGGATCTGCGGCACCTTGAAACGCTGCTGCTCCTGGGCCGGGGCGCCGGAGAGCGCCTGCTCGGGGGTGAGCGACGGACGGACCTCGTCCGCGCGCATGACGTTCGTCAGCGGCAGCGGGTGGGAGGTCGGCGGTACGTCTTGGTCGGCGACCTCGGAGACGCGGGCGACCGCGCCGATGACGTCGTCGAGCTGTTCGGCGAAGTGGTTGAGCTCTTCGCCGGACAGCTCCAGACGCGCCAGCCGGGCGAGGTGGGCGACCTCCTCGCGCGTAATGCCAGGCATGCAGCGATCCTCAGGGGTGAGTCTTGTGATGTGCCGCAATCCTATGTTGTGCCGGTCGGCACAACTAATGCGGCCGATCATCCCCGCGGGGGCGGGGACCAGAGTTGCCCGGCGAAGTGATCGAGTTCCTCGCCTGGACCATCCCCGTGCGGGGAGCGCCTCGGGGGCGCACGGGCACGCTACAGGCTTCCTCCGGACGAGGAGGTCATCACGGAACGACCTGGCCCGAGGGCTGGTCCAGTTCGACCTGGGCGGCGATGTCGGCGGGGCGGCGCCAGCCGTGCTCGCCCCGCGCCAGCAGCCAGGCGGTGGCCTCGCCGGGCGGCATCGCGGCGGCCACCAGCCAGCCCTGGACGGCGTCGCAGCCCAGGTCGCGCAGGCGCTCCCAGGTCTCGTCGTCCTCCACGCCCTCGGCGACGACGAGGAGGCCGAGCGAGTGGGCGAGGTCGACGGTGCAGCGGACGATCTCGGCGTCCTCGGTGTCGACGGCCAGCCGGGCGACGAAGGAGCGGTCGATCTTCAGTTCGCTGACGGGCAGCCGGCGCAGGTGGACGAGGGAGGAGTAGCCGGTGCCGAAGTCGTCGAGCGACATCTTGACGCCGTGGCCGGTGAGGCCGTTGAGCGTGTCGGCGGCCCGCTGGGGGTCCTCCAGGAGCACGTGCTCCGTTATCTCCAGCTGGAGCGCGCCGGCCGGGACGCCGTGGCGGGCGAGCCGGGCGGCGACGGCGCCCGCGAAGCCGGGGGTGTGGACGTCGCGCGGCGAGACGTTGACCGCGACCGGGACGTTCAGGCCCTGGGCGCGCCAGCGGGCGACCTGGGCCAGGGCGGTCTCCAGGACGTACTCGGTGAGGTGCGGCATCAGGCCGGAGGACTCGGCGATGGCGATGAACTCGTCCGGGGGAACCTTGCCGCGCTCGGGGTGGACCCAGCGGACGAGGGCCTCCAGACCGGCGACCTGGCCGTCGAACTGGACCTTGGGCTGGTAGTGGAGTTCGACCTCGCCGGCGTCGAGGGCGCGGCGCAGGTCGCCGAGGAGGCCGAGCCGGTCGGGCGTGTTGGAGTCGCGCTTGGACTCGTAGACCTCGACGCCGGTGCGGTCCCGCTTGGCCTGGTACATGGCGACGTCGGCGCGGCGCAGCAGGCCCTCGGCGTCGAGGGCGTGGTCGGGGAAGACGGCGACGCCGGCGCTGGCCTCCAGGACGAGGGTGAGTCCGTCGAGGTCGAGCGGGGAGGAGAGTTCGGCGACGAGGTGGCGGGCGACCCGCTGGGCGCTGGTGGTGGAGTCGGCGGTGGGCAGCAGGACGGCGAACTCGTCGCCGCCGAGGCGGGCGGCCTCGGCGCCGCGGGGCAGGGCGAGGCGGAGCCGCTCGGCGATCTGGAGCAGCAGCCGGTCGCCCGCGAGGTGGCCGAGGGTGTCGTTGACCGACCGGAAGCGGTCGAGGTCGATCAGGACGAGGGCGGCGCGGGCCCCTTCGCCCTCCGCCTCCTCCAGCGCGGTCCAGGCCCGCTCCAGGAGCCACTGGCGGTTGGGGAGCCCGGTGAGCGGGTCGCGCAGCTGCTCCTCGGCGCGGGCGCGGGCGATCCACAGGGTGGAGTCGAGGGCGATGAGGGGGACGGCGAAGAGCGGCAGCAGGATGGGCCGGGTGGCGGCGACGACGCAGATCAGCGGGGCGATGCCGAGCAGGGCGACGGCGACGAGGCCCTGCCTCAGGAGGGCGGTGCGGGCGACGGTGGGCAGTCCGCGGCCCTGGGGGGCGAGCGTGTACCACAGGAGCAGCCGGGTCACCACGAGGTAGGTGGCGGCGGCGAGGACGACTTCCGGAAGGTCCCCGATCGTCCAGTCGAGGGGCTGCCAGGGCTGTTCGACCGTGGGTACGTCTCCGAAGAGCGCGAGGACGAGGGCGGCGGCGGCGACCCCGAGGACGTCCGCGCCGCCGTGCAGCAGGCCCTGCCGCCAGCGGTGCCGGCGGGCGGCGCCGACCAGGGCGACGACGGTCATCGAGACGAGTCCGGCGGGCACCCAGCCGTACAGGAGGAGGACGGCGAGGGTGAGGGCGGCGCCGGAGCCGGTGCCGCCCCACCAGCGGTCGCGGCCGAGGGCGACCAGGTGGCCGACGATGAGTCCGGTGAGGACGGCGAGGGACCAGCCGGTGGCCCCGTCGGGGAAGAGCCGTCGGCCGCCGCCCAGGGCTTGCTGGAGCCCGACGACGAGCACGACGGCGGCGATGCCCACCACGGCTGCGGGCAGCCGGGAGGTGGGGCCCAGGGGGACCACACGGCCGTCCGGCCGTGGGACCGGGGCGGCGCTCTCGGTCGGTTCCATTCCCGTCCCTCTCACAGGCGGCGGTGCCGTCGGTGTGCCATGGGCCGCGTGCCCGCGGCCGTCCGTCGTGCGGCCGCCGTCGGACGGCCGTTACACGTGCCACGGGGGCCGATGTCCTGGCGCCACGACCGGTGAGGCCCTCGCGCGGCGGTGCAGGACGAGACGCACGGTCACCACATTAGGCCGCCGAGGGCCTCGACGGGCAGCGCTCTCCTTGTCTTGCCCGAATGCGACCCGGCCACCCGTAACGATCTGGTATGCGCCGAACGGGTGAGCCGTGCGGGGGCGTCGCGGGGTCGCTCCCGGGCCCTCGCGGCGCCGTCGCGAGGGCCGGGGGACGCTACTCGGTGACGGGGACGGCGGCCTCCCGGGCGGCCTCGGGGCCCTGTTCGAGCAGGATCGCGAAGCCGTCCTCGTCCAGAACCGGAACCTTCAGCTGCATCGCCTTGTCGTACTTCGACCCAGGGTTCTCACCGACGACGACGAAGGCGGTCTTCTTCGAAACGGAACCGGCCACCTTCGCTCCGAGGCTCTGGAGGGACTCTTTTGCGCCATCCCTGGTGAACTTCTCCAGGGTGCCGGTCACCACGACCGTGAGGCCTTCGAGCGGCCGCGGCCCCTGGTCCTCCCCGGCGCCCTCGTCCTCCAGACTGACCCCGGCCGCGCGCCACTTGCGCACGATCTCGCGGTGCCACTCCTCGGCGAACCACTGCTTCACCGCGGTCGCGATGATCCCGCCGACGCCGTCGACGGCCGCCAGCTCCTCCTCGCTCGCCTGCTCGATCCGCTCCAGGGAGCGGAACTCACGGGCCAGCGCCTCGGCCGCGACCGGCCCCACGTGCCGGATGGAGAGCCCGTTGATGAAGCGGGCCAGCGGGCGCGCCTTCGCGGCCGCGATGTTCTCCAGCATCGACAGGGCGTTCTTCTTCGGCTCGCCCTTCTGGTTGGCGAAGACCGTGACGATCTTCTCCTCGCCGGTCTTCGGGTCCCGCCGGGGCAGCCCGCTGTCCGGGTCGAGGACGTACGCCTTGATCGGCAGCAGCTGCTCGATGGTCAGGTCGAAGAGGTCGCCCTCGTCCGCCAGCGGCGGCTCGGCCGGCTCCAGGGGGCGGGTCAGCGCCGCCGCGGCCACCGCGCCGAAGTTCTCGATGTCCAGGCACTGACGCCCGGCCAGGAAGAAGAGCCGCTCGCGCAGCTGGGCCGGGCAGGTCCGGGCGTTCGGGCAGCGGAGGTCGATGTCGCCCTCCTTCATCGCCTTCAGCGCCGTCCCGCACTCCGGGCACTCGGCGGGCATCACGAACTCCCGCTCGCTGCCGTCCCGCAGGTCGGCGACCGGCCCGAGGATCTCCGGGATGACGTCGCCGGCCTTGCGCAGCACGACGGTGTCGCCGATCAGCACGCCCTTGGCCTTGACCACCTCCTGGTTGTGGAGGGTGGCGAACTCGACCTCGGACCCGGCCACGGTCACCGGCTCCACCTGCGCGTACGGGGTGACGCGGCCGGTCCTGCCGACGCCGACCTTGATGTCGATCAGCTTGGTGTTGACCTCCTCCGGCGCGTACTTCCAGGCGATCGCCCAGCGCGGGGCGCGCGCGGTGGAGCCGAGCCGGCCCTGGAGCGGGATCTCGTCGAGCTTGACGACGACCCCGTCGATCTCGTGCTCGACGGAGTGCCGGTTCTCGCCGAAGTACGCGATGAACTCCCGCACCCCGGCCAGCGAACCGACCACCTTGTTGTGCCGGGCGGTGGGCAGGCCCCATTCGCGCAGCAGCTCGTACGCGTGGGAGAGGCAGTCGATGTCGAAGCCCTCGCGGGCGCCGATGCCGTGCACCACCATGTGGAGCGGGCGGGTGGCGGTGACCTTCGGGTCCTTCTGGCGGAGCGAACCCGCCGCCGCGTTGCGCGGGTTGGCGAAGGGCTTGTCGCCGGCCTCCACCAGGCGGGCGTTGAGCCCCTGGAAGGCCTCCATGGGGAAGTAGACCTCGCCGCGGATCTCCACGAGGTCCGGGATCCGCTCGCCGCGCAGCCGCTCCGGGATGTCGGCGATCGTCCGGACGTTGGGCGTGATGTCCTCGCCGGTGCGGCCGTCACCGCGGGTCGCGGCCCGGGTCAGCCGCCCGTGCTCGTACGTCAGGTTGACCGCGAGGCCGTCGACCTTCAGCTCGCACAGGTAGTGGAAGTCGGGGGTGCCGACGTCCCGCCCGACCCGCTCGGCCCAGGTGGCCAGCTCCTCGTCGTCGAAGGCGTTGTCGAGGGAGAGCATGCGCTCGCGGTGCTCCACCGCGGTGAAGTCGGTCTCGTACTGCCCCGCGACCTTCTGGGTCGGCGAGTCCGGCGTGCGCAGCTCCGGGTACTCCTCCTCCAGCGCCTCCAGGTCGCGCAGGAGCCGGTCGAACTCGCCGTCGCTGATGACCGGCTGGTCCTTCACGTAGTACCGGAAGCGGTGCTCCTCGACCCGCTCGGCCAGGTCGGCGTGCTTCTCCCGTGCCTCGGCGGGCAGGGCCCCCTGTTCGACTGCCACCTTCGTCCGTCCTCCCGTGCCTCTGAACCCGGTCACTCTGGGTTGTCCGCGAGCGATCTCGCCGCCCGGGCGCAGTGGGCGAGCGCCGCACGGGCGTAGGCGGGCGAAGCGCCCGCGAGCCCGCACGTGGGAGTGACCACCACGGACTCCGCGAGAGTCCCCGGATTCAGCCCCAGCCTGCGCCACAGCGTCCTGACACCCATGACGCTACCGCCCGGGTCCGACAACGGGGCGTCGGTGGACCCCACCACACCGGCGAAGAGCTTGGTCCCGGCCTCCACGGCCTCACCGATCGACTCCTCGTCACGCTCGGTGAGCAGACCGAAGTCGAACGAGATCCCGTCGACGCCCGCCCTGCGCAGCAGCGCGAACGGGACGTCGGGGGCGCAGGAGTGGACGACGACCGGCCCGTCGTGGACCGCGGTCACCTCCCGGAGGGCGCTCTCCACGACCTGCCGGTCGACGGCCCGGTAGGTGCGGTAGCCGCTGGCGGTACGGACGTGGCCGCGCAGGACGGCGGTGAGCGAGGGCTCGTCGAGCTGGAGGACGACCCGGGCTCCGGGGATGCGCTTGCGCAGTTCGGCGAGGTGGTCGCGGAGCCCCTCGGCGAGCGAGCCGACCAGGTCCCGGCAGGCGCCGGCGTCCCCGAGGGCCGCCTCTCCGCCGCGCAGTTCCAGGGCGGCGGCGAGCGTCCACGGGCCCACGGCCTGCACCTTGAGCGCGCCCTCGTACCCCTGGGTGAACTCCTCCAGGGCGTCCAGGTCCTCGCCCATCCAGGAGCGCGCCCGCCTGGTGTCCCGGCCCGGCCGGTCGCTGATCCGCCAGCCGCTCGGCTCCACGTGCGCGTACAGGTCGACGAGCATCCCGAGGGTCCGGCCGATCATGTCGGCGCCGGGGCCCCGGGCGGGCAGCTCCGCGAGGAACGGGAAGTCCTCGAAGGAACCGGTGACGGTCTTGGCCGCCTCCCGGGCGTCACCGCCGGGCAGGGATCCGACGCCGGTGGCGGCGGCCCAGGGGAAGTCGTTGCTCTCGCTCATGTCAGCGTCCCGGACGGACGGTGAGGTCGTTGATCTCCGCGTCGCGCGGCAGGTCGATCGCGGTGAGGATCGCCGTCGCGACCGACTCGGGGTCGATCCACCGCGACGCGTCGTACTCCTTGCCCTCCTGGGCGTGGACCTTCGCCTGCATGGGGCTCGCCGTGCGGCCCGGGTAGACCGAGGTCACCCGCACGCCGTTGGCGTGCTCCTCGTGGCGCAGGGCGTCGGCGAGCGCCTTGAGGCCGTGCTTGGAGGCGGCGTACGCGCCCCACTCGGCGTGCGCGTTGAGTCCGGCGCCCGAGTTCACGAAGACGACGTGGCCCTGGGAGAACCGGAGTTGGGGCAGGAGGTGCCGGGTCAGTTCGGCGGGGGCGACCAGGTTGACGTTGAGCTGGTGGTGCCAGGTCTTCGGGGTGAGGTCCCCGATCGGCCCGAGGTCGACGACGCCCGCGATGTGCAGCAGGCTGTCCACCTGCCCGGGCATGGTCTGGTGCGAGAACGCCCAGGAGAGCCGGTCCGGGTCGGCGAGGTCCCCGACGAGCGTCCGGGCGCCGGGGAACTGCCCGGCGAGCTCCTTCGCCCGCCCCGCGTCGCGCGCGTGCAGCACGAGTTCGTCCCCGCGCGCGTGGAGGCGGCGCGCGACGGCCGCGCCGATGCCGGAACCGGCCCCGGTGATCACATGTGTAGCCATGGGCACCATGCTCGCATCAGCGGGCGGCGATGCCCTCCTCCAGGTGGGTGAGGGCCGTCGGGCCGTCGTCCGCGAAGAGGACGAGGTCGGCGAGGGGGAGCGGGAGGAAGCCCTCCTCCTCCATGCGCTGGAACTGGGCCTTCAGTCCGTCGTAGAAGCCCGCCGTGTTGAGGAGGACCACCGGCTTGCGGTGCTTGCCGTGCTTCTTCAGCTCCAGGATCTCGGTGGCCTCGTCGAGGGTGCCCGTGCCGCCGACCATGACGACGATCGCGTCGGACTTGGCGAGGAGCAGCGCCTTGCGTTCGGCGAGGTCCTGCGCGACGACCATCTGGTCGGCGTCCGGGCGGGCCTTGTGGGCGAGGAAGTCGACGGAGACGCCGACGAGCCGGCCGCCCGCCTCCTGGACGCCGTCGGCGACGACCTTCATCAGACCGGTGTCGGAGCCGCCCCAGACGAGGGTGTGGCCGGCCTTGCCGAGCAGTCCGGCGAACTCGCGGGCGGGGGCCGTGTACCGCTCGTCGAGGTCGGCGGCGGAGAGGAAGACACAGATGTTCATGGCCACCACCGTAGCCCTGACCAGCGCCTTCCGGGATTCTCCGGAACTTTCCGCCCGGCGGCGATGAGTTCCGGCGGCGGCCCCGGTCTGAGCTGGCATGAACGAGGTCAGCAGGGTCGGGGGACGGGTCACGTCGCGGGACGGGACGCCGATCGCGTACGAGCGGTACGGGGGCGGGCCGCCGCTGGTCCTGGTGAGCGGGGCCCTGGGGACGGCCGCGGCCGAGCGGCCGCTCGGCGCGCTCCTCGCCCGGCGCTTCTCGGTCGTCGCCTACGACCGCAGGGGGCGCGGCAGGAGCGGGGACACGGGGCCGTACGCGGTGGAGCGGGAGATCGAGGACCTGGCGGCGGTGGTCGGCG
This sequence comes from Streptomyces sp. NPDC002057, assembly GCF_040296665.1. Classification (NCBI taxonomy): domain Bacteria; kingdom Bacillati; phylum Actinomycetota; class Actinomycetes; order Kitasatosporales; family Streptomycetaceae; genus Streptomyces; species Streptomyces sp. NPDC002057. The sequence goes on along the minus strand of NZ_JBEOXR010000002.1, from coordinate 322,866 downwards.
AGGCCGGGGCCGGGGCGGCGCTGCACGGAACGGGCACGGGAGGCGCGCTGGCCCTCGCCGCGGTGGCCGCGGGGGTCGGGGCGGGGGCGGTGTCGGTGTACGAGCCGCCCTACGCGGTCGAGGACGCGGAGGCCGTGGAGCGACGGCTGCGGGTGGCGGCGCTGCTCGGCCGGGGGCGGACGGCCGCCGCGCTCGAACTCTTCCTGGCGGACCCGGCGGTGCCGACGGCCCCGTGGGCCGGTGCGAGGGAGCTGGCGGGCACCCTCGCGTACGACCTCGCCGTCCTCGGCGACGGGACGGTGCCGGAGCGGCTGCTCGCCGGGGTCCACGCGCGCGTGCTGGTGGTCGACGGGGGCGCGAGTCCGGTCGGGACCCGCCGGGCCGCCCGCGCCCTGACGGCGGCCCTCCCCCGGGCCCGGCACCGCACCCTGACGGGTCAGACGCCCGACGTGTCCCCGCACGCCCTCGCCCCGGTCCTGACGGGATTCCTCGCCGAGGAGGACGGGGAGACGGCGGGGGCGGCGTAGCCCTGCCGGGAAGGGCTCGGGGTGGGGCTGCCCCGGCAGTGGCGCTGCCCGGGGGTGCAGCGCTCCGTGCGGCCCGGGCCGGACGGCCCGGGCGGTGGGGCTACGCCGTGGCCGGGGCCGTCGTGCGGCGGGTCGTCGTCGCGATGGTGGCCGAGCCGACCACGCGCGTGCCGTCGTAGAGCACGATCGCCTGGCCGGGGGCCACGCCGCGGACCGGCTCGTCGAAGCCGACCGTGAGCTCGCCGTCGACCAGGGACGCCGTCACCTCGGTCTCGCCGCCGTGGGCGCGGAGCTGCGCGGTGTAGCGGCCCTCGCCCTCCGGGGCGGCGCCGCACCAGCGCGGCTTGATCGCGGTCAGGGCGGTGACGTCGAGCGCCTCGACGGGGCCCACCGTGACCGTGTTGTTCACCGGCGAGATGTCCAGGACGTAGCGGGGCTTGCCGTCGGCGGCCGGGTGGCCGATCCGCAGGCCCTTGCGCTGGCCGATGGTGAAGCCGTACGCGCCGTCGTGGCTGCCGACCTTCGCGCCGGCCTCGTCGACGATGTCGCCCTCCGCCTTGCCCAGACGGGAGGCGAGGAAGCCCTGGGTGTCGCCGTCGGCGATGAAGCAGATGTCGTGGCTGTCGGGCTTCTTCGCGACCGCGAGCCCGCGCCGCTCGGCCTCCGCCCGGATCTCGTCCTTGGTGGTGAGGGTGTCGCCCAGCGGGAACATCGCGTGGGCGAGCTGCTTCTCGTCGAGCACGCCGAGCACGTAGGACTGGTCCTTCGCCATGTCGGAGGCCCGGTGCAGCTCGCGGGTGCCGTCCTCGTTCAGGACGACCGTCGCGTAGTGGCCGGTGCAGACCGCGTCGAAGCCGAGGGCGAGCGCCTTGTCGAGCAGCGCCGCGAACTTGATCTTCTCGTTGCAGCGCAGGCACGGGTTGGGGGTGCGGCCGGCCTCGTACTCCGCGACGAAGTCGTCCACGACGTCCTCGCGGAAGCGCTCGGCGAGGTCCCACACGTAGAAGGGGATGCCGATGACGTCGGCCGCCCGGCGCGCGTCACGGGAGTCCTCGATCGTGCAACAGCCCCGCGCTCCGGTACGGAACGACTGCGGGTTCGCGGAGAGGGCGAGGTGGACGCCGGTGACGTCGTGGCCCGCCTCTGCGGCACGGGCGGCGGCGACGGCGGAGTCCACTCCGCCCGACATGGCGGCGAGGACACGAAGGGGGCGCGGGGGCGGAGTCTGAGTCATAGCCCCACCAGGGTACGGGGCGCCGGGAACCACCGTCGCGGTAGTAAGCGTTCTCGGTGGCATGGGGAGCAAGGACAGCGGTACGGGTGGGTCCGGCGCGAGCGGTTCGGACAGACGGGTGGGGCGGCGCGCGGTGCTGCTCGGCGGCGGGGTCGCCGTGCTGGGCACGGCCGCGCTGGCCAGGGAGGAGCTGGCGCGCGTCTGGTGGCGGCTGCCGGGGATGGAGAGGAAGCGGGTCGAGGGCGAGCTGGACCACAAGGCCGCCGAGTGGGCCTCGGCGGCGCGGGCGAACTGGCGGCGGGCCGACCGGCCCGACGACTACCGGATCGACCGGGTCGTGATCCACGTCGTCCAGGGCAGTTACGCGACCGCCCTGAAGGTCTTCAAGAACCCGGGGCACGGGGCCGCCACGCACTACGTCGTCCGCAAGGACGGTCATGTGGCGCAGATGATCCGGGAGCTCGACGTCGCGTTCCACGCGGGGAACCGCGACATGAACGAGCGGAGCGTCGGCATCGAGCACGAGGGCTTCGTCGACCGGCCGCAGGACTTCACGGCGGCGATGTACGCGGGGTCGGCGCGGCTGACGGCCGACATCTGCGCCCGGCACGGGATACCCGTGGACCGGGAGCACATCATCGGGCACGTGGAGGTCGAGGGCACCGACCACACCGATCCCGGTCCGCACTGGGACTGGGACCGCTATCTGAAGCTGGTGCGGGAGGCGTCGCGGAAGCCCGCGACGCCCGCCTGAGCCCCTTCGGCGGTCCTCAGGTGAGGCCCGCGGTCCGGGCGCGGTCCACGGCCGGGCCGATCGCCTTCGCCACCGCCGCCACGTCCTCCTCGGTGGAGGTGTGGCCGAGCGAGAAGCGCAGGGTGCCGCGGGCCAGGTCCGGATCGGTTCCGGTGGCGAGCAGGACGTGGCTGGGCTGGGCGATGCCGGCGGTGCAGGCGGAGCCGGTGGAGCAGGCGATCCCGGCGGCGTCGAGCAGCAGGAGCAGGGAGTCGCCCTCGCAGCCGGGGAAGGTGAAGTGGGCGTTGGCGGGGAGCCGCTCGACGGGGTCGCCGCCGAGGATCGCGTCGGGGACGACCGTACGGACGACGGTCACGAGGCTGTCGCGGAGCGCGCCGACCTCCCGGGCGAACTCCTCGCTCCGCTCGGTGGCGAGCCGGGCGGCGACGGCGAACGCGGCGACGGCCGGCACGTCGAGGGTGCCGGAGCGGACGTGCCGCTCCTGCCCGCCGCCGTGCAGCACGGGCACGGGGGTGTGTTCGCGGCCCAGGAGCAGGGCGCCGATGCCGTAGGGGCCGCCGATCTTGTGGCCGGAAACGGTCATGGCGGCGAGTCCGGAGGCGGCGAAGTCGACCGGGACCTGACCGACGGCCTGGACCGCGTCGGCGTGCAGCGGCACCCCGAACTCGGCTGCCACGTCGGCGAGTTCACGCACCGGCATGACGGTGCCGATCTCGTTGTTGGCCCACATGACGGTGGCGAGGGCGACGGAGTCGGGGTCCCTGGCGATGGCCTCGCGCAGGGACTCGGGGTGCACCCGGCCGTACCGGTCGACCGGGAGGTACTCGACGTCGGCGCCCTCGTGGGTGGCGAGCCAGTCGACGGCGTCGAGCACGGCGTGGTGCTCGACGGGGCTGGCCAGGACGCGGGTGCGGCGGGGGTCGGCGTCGCGGCGGGCCCAGTAGAGGCCCTTCACGGCGAGGTTGTCGGCCTCGGTGCCGCCCGAGGTGAAGACGACCTCGCTCGGCCGGGCGCCGAGCGCGGCGGCGAGCGTCTCGCGCCCCTCCTCGACGGTCCGCCGGGCCCGCCGTCCGGCGGCGTGCAGGGAGGAGGCGTTGCCCGTGACGGCGAGGTGGGCGGTCATCGCCTCGATCGCCTCGGGCAGCATGGGAGTGGTCGCGGCGTGGTCGAGGTATGCCATGGTGCGTCGATTCTACGAGCCCATGACGGCAGCCCCGGCGGGTGGCCGGTTCATGACGCCGACCGCGGCACCCGGGGCCGGGTCCCGCGTCGGGTACGACCGGCCCGGGACGTCGGGAGCGACCGGCCCGGGCAGCGGGTACGACCGCCCCCGGGCAGCGGGCGCGCGCGGCGCGGGGCGCCAGGCGCGGGACCTCGGCTCAGCCGCGCGGGGCGCGGGCCAGCTGGCGGGACTGGGCGACCAGGCGGTCGGCGCTGTCCCAGACCTCCGCGTCCTCCTCCAGGAAGCCGCCCGCCAGGTTGCGGGTGGTGATGGAGACGCGCAGCGGGCCGGGGGCCGGGCGGCAGCGGACGTGGGTGGTGAGCTCGACGGTCGGCGTCCAGCCCTTGAGGCCCAGCTCGAAGGAGGTCGGCGGCAGCGCGTCGACCGTCAGGAGCAGGGACAGCGCGTCGGGCTCACGGCCGTCGGCGAGGCCGAACCAGGCCCGCATCTCGCCCTTCCCCGACGGCGCGCCGACCGCCCAGCCGACACAGGCCGGGTCGAGCCGGATGTCGAGCCGGTCGGTGATCGCGGAGGAGCCGGGGATCACCGTCGTCGGACCGTCGGAGGCACCGAAGCAGTTCTCCACGGCCGCGATGGCCGGGGGCGTCGCGGTGGTGCGGACGTCGTCGGGGAGCGCGTCGAGGTCGCCGTACGAGGCGAGGACCCGGATGCGCTCGACCTCGGTGCCGTCCTCGGCGTACTGGAAGAGGGAGGCCTGGCCGGTGGAGAGCGTCCGGCCGGTGCGGACCGTCTCCGTCCTGATCACCGCGGGGCCCGGCACGGACGGCGTCAGGTAGTGCGCCGAGATCGTGAACGGGTCCGGGTGCGGAAGGTGCTCGCCGAGGGCGCGGCCGAGCAGAGCGAGGAGGTAGCCGCCGTTGACCGCGTGGATGATCGTCCAGCCGGCGGAGAGGTCCGCGTCGTAGACCCCGGGCTCCCGGAGGATGACTGCGGTGTCGCGGTCGAACTCGCTCGTCGCCGCGGTGGTCTCGGTGCTCGTGCTCATGGATCCGACGGTACCCCAGAAGGCTACTGAGCGGTAGCTTTTTCGGGTGCCTCGCGGGCGGAGGAGCGGCGGTTCCAGGCGCGGGGCGCGCGCCAGTGGTAGCGCAGCGCGAGCAGCCGGAGCGCGAAGGCGGTGAGGACGGCGGCGCCGCTCGTGAAGGGGTTGAGCATGTCGAAGCGGATGCAGAGCGCGACCATCCCCGCGCCGACGATGGCCGGCACGGCGTACAGGTCCCGGTCCCAGCGCAGCAGCGACGGGACCTCGTTGGCGAGCACGTCCCGCAGGACACCGCCGCCGACGGCGGTCGCGAGTCCGAGCGCGGCGGAGGAGGTGAGGCCGAGGCCGTAGTCGTACGCCTTCGTCGTACCGGTCACGCAGAAGAGGCCCAGGCCCGCGGCGTCGAAGACGTTGACGGCGGTCTGGGTCCGCTCGACCTCCGGGTGGAGGAAGAAGACGAGACCCGCGGCGATCAGCGGCATGAGGAAGTAGCCGAGGTCGGTGAAGGCGGCGGGGGGCACGGCGCCGATGACCAGGTCGCGGAAGAGGCCGCCGCCCAGGGCGGTCACCTCGGCGAGGACGGCGATGCCGAAGACGTCGAAGTTCTTCCGGACGGCGAGGAGGGCGCCGGAGATGGCGAAGACGAAGATGCCGACGAGGTCCAGGGCGTGCTGGACATCGGGGCTGAACAGATCGTGGAGCACCGCCCCATTGTCCCGGTAGTTCCCGCGGGGGCCGTCGGGGACTCCCCGTGCCCCGGCCGTCCCCGGGGCGGGGGTACGCGAGGGGCCCCGGTCGCCGTGCGGCGACCGGGGCCCCTCGTGTCACTCCTTGGCCGCGCCGCCTTCGGCGGCGCCCGCCCCGGGCTCGGCCGGCTCCGGCCCGGAGGCCTGCGCCTCGGCTGCCTCCGGCTTCGCCGGCTCCGTGGGCCGCGGGGCCTTCGTGATCTCCACCGACTCCCTCGCCCCCGGGATCGTCAGCGACTCCGCGTTCTCCGGGTGGTGGCAGGCCACGCGCTGGCCCGGGCGGAGCTCCACGAGCGGGGGCTCCTGCGTCTTGCAGAGGTCCGTCGCCTTCCAGCAGCGGGTGTGGAAGCGGCAGCCGGGCGGCGGGGCGATCGGGGACGGGACGTCGCCGGTGAGCAGGATGCGGTCGCTCTTGGCGCCCCGGCGGCGCGGGTCCGGGATCGGGACCGCGGACATCAGGGCCCGGGTGTACGGGTGCATCGGGTTCTCGTACAGCGACTTGCGGTCCGCGAGCTCGACGATCTTGCCGAGGTACATGACGGCGATGCGGTCCGAGACGTGCCGGATGACCGACAGGTCGTGCGCGATGATCACGTACGTGAGGCCGAGCTCCTGCTGGAGGTCGTCCAGCAGGTTGACCACCTGGGCCTGGATGGAGACGTCCAGGGCCGACACGGGCTCGTCCGCCACCACCAGCTTCGGCTTCAGCGCCAGGGCGCGGGCGATGCCGATGCGCTGGCGCTGGCCGCCGGAGAACTCGTGCGGGTAGCGGTTGTAGTGCTCGGGGTTGAGGCCCACCAGGCCGAGGAGACGCTGGACCTCCTTCTTCACGCCGCCCTCGGGCTCGACGCCCTGGAGCTTGAAGGGGGCCGAGACGATCGTGCCGACCGTGTGGCGCGGGTTCAGCGAGCCGTACGGGTCCTGGAAGATCATCTGGATGTCCCGGCGCAGCGGCCGCATCCCCGCCACCCCGAGGTGGGAGATGTCGGTGCCCTGGAACTCGACCGTGCCGTCGGTCGGTTCGAGGAGCCGGGTGATGAGCCGGCCCATCGTGGACTTGCCGCAGCCGGACTCGCCGACGACACCGAGGGTCTCACCGGGCAGGACCTCGAAGTCGATCCCGTCGACCGCCTTGACGGCGCCGGTCTGACGCTGGAGAAGACCCTTCCTGATGGGGAAGTGCTTCTTCAGGCCGGTGACCCTGAGGAGGGGTTCCATGGTCTCGCTCACAGTTTCGGCGCAATCTCTTCGGTCCAGATACGGGTCCGCTCCTCCTGCGGCATGTGGCAGGCCGAGTGGTGCCGTTCGCCGGCGAGGGCCAGCTCCGGCCGCTGGGTGCGCGTGATGCCGCCCTTGGGGACGTCCGCGTACGGGCAGCGGGGGTTGAAGGCGCAGCCGCTCGGGATGTTGATGAGGCTGGGCGGGTTGCCCTTGACCGGGATGAGCCGGTCGGTCTGGTCCCGGTCGATCCTCGGCATCGAGCCGAGCAGGCCCCAGGTGTAGGGGTGCTGCGGCTCGTAGAAGACGGACTCGGCCGGTCCGCGCTCGACGCAGCGACCGCCGTACATGACGAGGATGTCGTCGGCGAGCTCGGCGACGACGCCGAGGTCGTGGGTGATGATGACGACCGCGGAGCCGAACTCCTTCTGGAGGTCCCGCATCAGGTCGAGGATCTGGGCCTGCACGGTCACGTCGAGCGCGGTGGTCGGCTCGTCGGCGATGAGCAGCGCGGGGTTGTTGACGAGCGCCATGGCGATCATCGCGCGCTGGCGCATGCCGCCGGAGAACTCGTGCGGGTAGCTGTCGAACCGCTTGGCGGGCTCGGGGATGCCGACCCGGTCGAGGAGTTCGACGGCCCGCTTGCGCGCCGTCTTCTTGTCGACGTCGTGGTGGACGCGGTACGCCTCCACGATCTGGTTGCCGACCGTGTAGTACGGGTGCATCGCGGACAGCGGGTCCTGGAAGATCATCGCCATCTCGCGGCCGCGCAGCTTGCGGACCTCGTCCGGGTCGGCCGAGAGCAGCTCGCGCCCGTTCAGCCAGATCTCGCCGGAGATGCGGGCCTTCTGCCGGCCGTACTGGCCGACGGTGTGGAGGCCCATGATGCCGAGCGAGGTGACCGACTTGCCGGAGCCGGACTCGCCGACGATGCCGAGGGTCTTGCCCTTCTCCAGCTGGAAGCTGAGTCCGTCGACCGACTTGACCAGACCGTCGTCGGTCGGGAAGTGGATCTTCAGGTCGCGTACGTCGAGGAAGGCGTCGGAGGGCGCGGACCCGGTGCGGGCGGGTTCCGCGACCGCCGCGCCGGTCTTCGTCAGCTTGTCCGTCATGCGAGCCTCACTCGGGGGTCGATCACCGCGTACAGCAGGTCCACGACGAGGTTCGCGATGACGACGCACGCGGCGGTGATGAGCGTGACGGCCATGATCAGCGGCAGGTCGCGCTCGCTCACGCCCCGGATGGCCAGGGCGCCGAGGCCGTGGAGGCTGAAGGCGGTCTCGGTCAGGATCGCGCCGCCGACGAGGGCGCCGAGGTCCATGCCGAAGATGGTCAGGATGGGGGTCATGGTGGAGCGCATGGCGTGCTTGCCGAGCACGACCGACTCCGGCAGGCCCTTGGCCCGGGCGGTACGGATGTAGTCCTCGCCGAGGACCTCCAGCATGGTGGCGCGGGTGAGCCGCGCGTACATCGCCGCGTACAGGAAGGCGAGGGTCACCCAGGGCAGCAGCAGGCCGCCGAACCAGCCTCCGAAGGACTCGGAGATCGGCACGTACGAGGCGTTGACCCAGCCCAGGTGGGTGCGGAACACCAGCATGGCCAGCATGGCGGTGAAGAAGATGGGCAGCGAGACACCGGAGAGCGCGGTGATCATCGCCACGCGGTCGATGATCGTGCCCCGCTTGAGCGCGGAGACGACACCCGTGGAGATGCCCAGGATCAGCCACAGCACGGCGGCGCCGAGCACCATGGAGAGGGTGACGGGGAAGGCGTCGACCAGCATCGAGAAGACGTCCTGCTCACTGCGGAACGAGTACCCGAAGCAGGGCATCGCGCAGTGGATGGTGTCGCCACCGCCGGTGTAGTCACGACCGACGAAGATGCCGGAGACGAAGTGCCAGAACTGCACCAGGAGCGGCTCGTCCAGACCCAGCTTCTGCCGGACGGCCTCGATGGAAGCCGGATCCGCCTGCTTGCCGACGAACATCGCGGCAGGGTCGCTGCCGGTCATCTTGGGGATGAGGAAGAAGATGCTGAGCGTCACCAGGGTGACGACGAGCAGCATCACGGCGACTGCGAAGAGGCGCCGGACTATGTATGCAAGCATGCGGTCGGCCGGTCGGCGGCCGGGGAACCCGGTGGGGTTCCCCGGCCGCCGCCCTCGGCCATCACCTGCCCTTCGGACCTGGCGGCGGGTGGTGCGCCGGTGGAGCGGGTCGGATTACTTGACGACGCCGAGCGACGCGTAGTCGTAGCGGCCGTTGTAGGCGTCGGCCGTGTAGACGTTGGTCAGCCGGGAGCTGCGCCAGATGATGTTCTTCTCGTGGGTGAAGGGCAGGTAGACCGCGGCCTCGGAGACCTTGGTGTTGATCTGCTTGTAGAGCTCGCCGGCCTTGGCCGGGTCGGTCTCCTTCAGCGCCTGGTCGAACAGGCCGTTGATGGCCTTGTCGTTCAGCTCCGAGAAGTTGTTGTTACCGCTCTGGAGGATGAAGCGACCGTCGACGAGCGGCTGGAGGAAGCCCTGGCCCGACGGGAAGTCGGCACCCCAGCCCATGATGATGATGCCGTAGTTCTTGTCCTTGACGACCTTCGGCGAACCGATGATGCCGGAGGTCTGGGCGCCGTCGAACTGGTCGATCTGCGCGTCGATGCCGACGGCCTTCAGCGACTGCTGGAGGGACTCGGCGGTCGCGATCTCGATCTTCTTGTTGTTGCGGACCGCGATGGTGGTCTTGAAGCCGTCCGGCTTACCGCACTTCTTCAGGGCCTCCTTCGCCTTGGTGAGGTCCGGCGCGCCGGCGAGCTTGCCGAACGGGTCGGCCTTCGGGTCGGCACCCTTGATCGCCGGCGGCAGCATGTTGGAGGCGATGTCGCCACCGGCCTGCGGGCCGCCACGCGCGGTCTGGAGGGACTTGGAGTCGGCCGCGTAGATGATGGCCTTGCGGCACTCGACGTTGGGGATGACCGTCTGCGGGAAGACCGCGTAGCGGATGAAGCCCGTCTGCGGGTTGTCGATGTTGCCCTTGTGCTGCTGGAGCACCTTCTGGCGGGCCGCGGCGCCGACACCGGTCGCGTTGATGTCGAGGTCGTACTCGCCCTCGACCAGACGGTTGTCCATGTCGTCGGCGTTCGTGGTGAACGTGACGCTGACCTTGTCCGGAAGCGCCTTGCGGACGGTGTCCGTCTTCGCGTCCCACTTGTCGTTGCGGACGAGCTTGATGGACTTGTTGGGGGTGTACGACTCCCACTTGTACGGGCCCGAGGAGAAGGGCTTCAGGCCGTACTTGGCCTTGGTGTCCTTGTCCTGGCGGACCGGGGAGGCGGCCGGCATGGCCAGCATCTGCAGGAAGTCACCGTTGGCGACCGGCAGCTTGAAGACGATGGTCTTGTCGTCCGGGGTCTCGATCGCCTTGAGGCCGAGCTTGTCCGCGGAGGTGTCCTTGTACGGACCCTTGTACTCGTTCTTGGGGTCGAGGACCTGCTGGAGGTAGATCGGACCGCCGGAGATGACGTCCTGGGCCCAGATGCGCTCGATGCCGTACTTGATGTCCTTGGAGGTGATCGGCTTGCCGTCCTCCCAGGTCACCCCGTCCTTCAGCGTGAAGGTGTAGGTGAGACCGTCGGCCGAGACCTTGCCGGTGTCGGTGGCGAGGTCGGAGACGAGCTCCGTGGAGGCCGCGCCGGGCTCCGCCTTGAAGGTGACCAGCTGGCGCGTGTAGTAGCGGGCGAAGTCCCACACGAAGCCGTAGTAGCCGCGCTGCGGGTCCCACGAGTCGGCCTCCTGCGAGCCGATGAACTTCAGCTCGCCGCCCTTCTTGTCGGACGGGTTGGCGATCTTGTTCACGCCGGCGTTGAAGCCGGGCGCACCGCCCTTGGCCTTGTCGCCGCTGCCGCCGGTGTCGCCGCCGCACGCGGTGGTGACGACCATCGTGGCCGCCGCGAGCAGCGCGCCCGCGGCGATTCTGCGCCTCTGAGAGCTCATCAGAGTCATGGGTCTCGCAACCTCCGGGATAGTGGCGGCCGATACGGCGGTCCGCCGAGGGTGGATCAGCCTCCTGACGCCTGCGGCAGGGGCGGTCTTGCGGGTCGTCGGCGAACGGTCAGCGGGAGCCCTTCGGGTCGAGCGCGTCACGCACGCCGTCGCCGAAGAGGTTGAACGCCAGAACGGTGATGAAGATCGCGAGGCCGGGGATCACCATGAACAGGGGATCCGCCTCATAGGTGGTGATGGCCGTCGACAGCATCTGCCCCCACGAAGCGGTGGGGGGCTTCACGCCCGCGCCGAGGAAGCTGAGCGCCGCCTCGGTGAGGATGTTGGTGGGGATCATGAGGGTCGCGTAGACCGTGATCGGGGCGATCAGGTTGGGCAGCAGCTCACGGCGGAGGATGTAGAGGCGGCCGGCGCCGAGGCTCTGGGCGGCCTCGACGTACTCGCGGTTGCGCAGCGAGAGGGTCTGGCCGCGGACGATGCGGCCCACGTAGGGCCAGCCGAAGAAGCCGATCACCAGCACCAGGGCGGCGATGCGGACGCCGGAGCCGTCGAGGCCGAGGAGTGAGTTCGGCAGGACGGAGACCAGGGCGATGGTGAAGAGCAGCTGCGGGAAGGCGAGCATCACGTCCATGACGCGGCTGAGGGCGGCGTCGATCCAGCCGCCGAAGTACCCCGCGATGATGCCGAGGACCGTGCCGAGGACGACCGCGAAGACCGCGGCGAGGAAGGCCACGAGCAGCGAGATCCGGGCGCCGTAGACGATGCGGCTGAAGACGTCGCGGCCGTTGACGGGCTCGACGCCGAAGAGGAAGTCGGAGCTGACGCCGCCCCAGGAGCCGATCGGGGTGCCGAACAGCGGGTCGATCTGGTCCTCGTGGAACTCGTCCGGCGGGTGGCCGAGGAGGCCGACGATGACCGGCGCGAAGATCGCGACCAGGACCAGGAAGAGGACGACGAAGGCACCCGCGAGGGCCAGTTTGTCGCGCTTGAGGCGGGTCCAGGCGATCTGCCAGGGCGAGCGGCCCTGGATCGCCGTGCCGGAGCCGGAGTTGTCCGGAGTGCCGGGAGCGTCGGGCGCGGCGTCAGCGGTGGCGGTCGACTCGCCCGCACTCGTCTCGTGCAGTGGTGCCGTCATCGTGGTGAGGACCCCTCTCGGCCGCCGGTAGCCGGCCCTTGCCCGCCGCGGGTAGCGGCTCGGTGGAACAACATGCTGGGCACTTGCTCGAAAGGAGCCGAACGCCCGGTGTTCCGGGGAGTCTTCAATGCGCTTGTGATCACCCGCCAGCCCTGACGAGGAATGTTTGCTCAAACGTGATGCGGTGCTGCGACTTCCGTTATCCGGACGTCGCGATCACCTGAGCGGACCAACTCGGGGCCTCTTCCCCTCAAACGGACATGTCGCTCAACCGGGCGTTCGGCGTGCTGAATTGGGGCGAACGACGGCCTCCGGAGCGAACTCCGGAGGCCGGTGGGCAGAGCGCGGGAAGGCGTACGTCTCAGTATCCGGACGGAGCCGGTGGCGGGTATCCGTACCCCGGGGCGGGCGCGGAGCCGCGCCCCGCGTGCGCCTCTCGGTCGTAGAAGGGGCGCCCGTTCGCGCGCAGCCAGAGCGCCACCGGGTCGTACGCGTCGGAGAGGGCGACCGTCGAGACGGGCAGCCCGTCGGGTACGGCACCGATCGACTGGCGCATCATCGCGCGGACGTTGTCGACGGCCGCGGCGGAGGTGTCGTACAGGTCGAGGCCGATGACCAGGTACGGGGAGCCCAGCGCGGGCTGCACCCAGCCGCGGCGCAGGGCGCGGACGGCCGGGGTGCGGTGCGCGTTCTGCGTGAGCAGGGCGTAGAACTGCGGGAGTTCCAGGGTGGGTTCGGTGACCCGCAGCGGTCCCGCGGGCATCCGGTCGAGGCCGGTGGCGATCCGGCGCAGGTCGGCCCAGGGGATGCCGACGCCGCCGCCGGGAGCGTGCGGATTGAGCCAGACTCCCCAGCGGTCGGGGTAGAGGGCGCGGGCGATCTCGCGGCCGGTGACGAGTTCGTGGGCGCGGTGCCAGCCGGAGGCGGCCAGTTCCTGGGCGGAGGTGACGCAGGGCGCGTAGCCGAAGCCGTCGACCTCCATGTTCCCGTACTGGGCGTCGGACGAGCCGGGCGAGCCCTGCCAGAGCAGCATCCAGAGCTCGCCGTCGGCGAGGGCGTGCAGCAGCTGCTCGTACGCGTCGTAGCGTCCGGGTGCCACCTGGCGCAGCATGTGCTCGACCGTTCCGGCCGCAGCGGTGCCTGACGCGCTCACCCTGGGTCCCGCCCCTCTTCCGTCCACCGAATCAGTTCAGCTTAAACATGGGGCCGGTCACACGGCGGCGCGCTGGTAGAAGGGGCGCACGCGCTCCAGCATCCAGTCGCCGACCGGGTCCTGCGCCATGTCGAGCAGGATGAGGTTGACCGGCCAGGCGACCTCGACCCGGCCCAGGGCGCGGCCGAGGGCGTCCAGGGGCGCGTTGCGGTCGACGCCGTCCCAGGCGGCGAGCTGGACGCCGACGAAGAGGGCGGGTTCGGTGCCCTCGACGCTGGCGAGGGCGCGGCGGGCGGTGGTGACGACGCCGACGGCCTCGAACTCGGCGGAGGCAGCGGCGAGGAAGTCGACGGGGTCGTCCTGCCAGTCGGGCTCGAAGAGGCGGACGCGGCCGCCGGTGGCGGGTCCGTCGAGCGGGGTGCGGCCGGAGCGGCAGAGTTCCGCCACGGCGGGCGGGGGCAGCGGGACGCCGACGGTGCCGCCCGGGTTCACGGCGATGCCGAGCTGCGGGGGCAGACCGCGGGCGAAGTCGCGGGCGGGGGCGACGGTGAAGGACATGTGGCCGCCGACGCAGGCGAGGAACTGCTGCTCGGAGCTGAAGACGGGGACGTAGGCCGCGCCGTCTATCTCCAGGGTCGCGAGGTCGAGGTCACGGCTGTCGGGTCCGCCGCCGTTGGGCAGGGGCACCCAGACGGGGCTGCGGCCGAGCACCTCGACCAGGCGTCCGCCCGCCTCGGGGTTGCCGAGTGAGGCGGCAAGGACCTCTTCGAGCTCGTTGCCCGGCCACGTCACGTCCACGGTCCCCTCGTCCCCTCTCGCACGGCCTGCCGCACCGGCCGCCCCGGGCAGCACCCTAACGCCGCCCCGGAGCCGGTGTGGCCAGAAGACAAGGGTACGAGCGCTCCCGGGGACGGGAGGTCCGGCACCTCGCGGGCCGGGAGCCCCCCTCAGACGGCGTCGCGGAAGCCGATCCTCCGCAGGGAGTCCGCCGCGTCCCGGTCGAGGAGGGTCGCGGAGGCGCAGCCGTGCGGCAGGCGGCCGGACTCGGCGGCCGCGACGAGCCGGCCGACGGCCCGCCGGTGCCGGGCGAAGGCGTAGGAGGAGACCCCCCGGCCGCGGGAGCGCTGTCCCTCGCGGGCGGTGTCCGGGGCGACGTCGAGCAGGACCAGGTGGAGGGATCTGCCCCGGCGGCGGGCCGCGCGGCCGAGCCAGCCGCGCACCCAGGACTGGGTGCCGCAGTCGTGCACGACCACGCTCGCGCCGGAGCGCAGGGCGCGGCGCAGTCCGGCGTAGTGCGCGAGCCGGACCAGGGGGCGGTAGACGGCGTACGGCAGGAAGCGGGGCATCCGGGCCTCCCAGCGCTCGCGGGTGTCCTGGGAGTCGATGCCGGTGCCCTCGGCGGCGCGCTTCATGAGGGTGGACTTGCCGCTGCCGGGCAGCCCGGAGACGACCACGAGGTCCCCGGCGGCGAAGGTGAGGGCGCGGGGGCCCCGGCCGCCGCGCTCGCGCAGGTCGCGCAGGAGCCGGCCGCGGCCGCGGGTCCTGGCGCGGGCCCGTTGGGACGGTATGCCGGTACTCGGCGCGTACGCGCCGGTGTGCTGGAACCTCATCGCTTCTCCCCCTGCCGGGCCTGAGAAGACCCTTGCCCACAAAGTGTAAAGAAACGGTAATGAGACACAAGCGATATGCCCCGCCGGGCTCGCGTGCAATGATGTGCGCGCCAGGCGCGCACAGTCGCCACACAATCGCATACCGGCCGCTCGAATCCGCGCGGGAGAGTTCCGGACGCCGTACGTGTCCGGACGCCGAAGGAGCAAGACCCTCCCTTGAATCTCTCAGGCCCCGTACCGCGTGGATGAGGCAGATCTGAAAAGCGGGACACCCCGACGTGTCCCCACCCAAGGTGCAAGCCGATCTCCCGGTGCCGTTCTCACGGCGACGAGATGCTCTCGGTGAACCTCTCAGGTTCCATGACAGATGGGGAGGACGTCCTCGCCCGTCATGTGTTTCGTCACCGAACCGCCCTTGGGACCCGGGAGCCACCCCATGAGCACTGCCCGTCTGACCGCCCTCGATGCCCTGCATCGTTCGCTGGGCGCGACCATGACCGACTTCGCGGGCTGGGACATGCCGCTCCGCTACGCCAGCGAGCGGGACGAGCACATCGCCGTCCGCACCAAGGCGGGTCTCTTCGACCTCTCCCACATGGGCGAGATCACCGTCACGGGGCCGCAGGCCGTGGAGCTCCTCGACCACGCCCTGGTCGGCAACATCTCCACGGTGGGCGTCGGCCGTGCCCGCTACACGATGATCTGCCAGGAGGACGGCGGCATCCTCGACGACCTGATCGTGTACCGGCTCCAGGACACGGAGTACATGGTCGTCGCCAACGCCTCCAACGCCCAGATCGTCCTGGACGCGCTGACCGAGCGCGCGGCGGGCTTCGACGCCGAGGTCCGGGACGACCGTGACGCGTACGCCCTGATCGCGGTCCAGGGCCCGGAGTCCCCCGGCATCCTGAAGTCGCTGACCGACGCCGACCTGGACGGTCTGAAGTACTACGCCGGTCTGCCCGGCACGGTCGCGGGCGTGCCGGCCCTGATCGCCCGTACCGGCTACACCGGCGAGGACGGCTTCGAGCTGTTCCTGAAGCCCGAGCACGCCGAGGGCGTGTGGAGGGCGCTGACCGAGGCGGGCGCCCCGGTCGGTCTGATCCCCTGCGGCCTGTCCTGCCGTGACACGCTCCGCCTGGAGGCGGGCATGCCGCTGTACGGCCACGAGCTGACCACCGCGCTCACCCCCTTCGACGCGGGCCTGGGCCGGGTCGTGAAGTTCGAGAAGACCACCAACGAGGGTCGCTTCGTCGGCCGCGAGGCGCTGGAGAAGGCCGCCGAGCGCGCCGAGACCGCCCCGCCGCGCAAGCTCGTCGGCCTGGTCGCCGAGGGCCGCCGGGTCCCGCGCGCCGGCTTCTCCGTCGTCAAGGACGGCGTGGTGATCGGCGAGGTCACCTCCGGCGCCCCGTCGCCGACCCTCGGAAAGCCGATCGCCATCGCGTACGTGGACGCAGCGCACGCCACGCCCGGCACCCAGGGTGTAGGTGTGGACATCCGTGGCACCCACGAGGCGTACGAGGTCGTGGCGCTGCCGTTCTACAAGCGCCAGAAGTGACGTATCCGTCTCACTTCGCGTCTCACCCCGCAAGACCCACGTTCATCAGCACTCCCCCGATCCAGGAGAATCAGGCCATGAGCAACCCCCAGCAGCTGCGCTACACCAAGGAGCACGAGTGGCTGTCGGACGCCGAGGAAGGCGTCTCGACCGTCGGCATCACGGAGTTCGCCGCCAACGCGCTCGGTGACGTCGTCTACGCCCAGCTCCCCGAGGTCGGCTCCACGGTCACCGCGGGCGAGACCTGCGGCGAGCTGGAGTCGACGAAGTCCGTGAGCGACCTGTACTCCCCCGTCACGGGTGAGGTCGTCGCCGCCAACCAGGACGTGGTGGACGACCCGTCCCTGGTGAACACGGCTCCGTTCGAGGGTGGCTGGCTGTTCAAGGTGCGCGTCGCGGGTGAGCCGGACGAGCTGCTCTCCGCCGACGAGTACACCGCGTTCTCCGCCGGGAACTGAGACCGGGCCCGAGACCCCTTAGGGATCGATTCATGTCGCTTCTGAACACTCCCCTCCACGAGCTGGACCCCGACGTCGCCGCCGCCGTCGACGCCGAGCTCCGCCGTCAGCAGTCCACCCTCGAGATGATCGCCTCGGAGAACTTCGCTCCGGTCGCCGTCATGGAGGCGCAGGGCTCCGTCCTCACCAACAAGTACGCCGAGGGCTACCCGGGCCGCCGCTACTACGGTGGCTGCGAGCACGTCGACGTCGCCGAGCAGATCGCGATCGACCGGATCAAGGACCTCTTCGGCGCCGAGTACGCCAACGTCCAGCCGCACTCCGGCGCCTCCGCGAACCAGGCCGCCCTCTTCGCGATCGCCCAGCCCGGCGACACGATCCTGGGTCTGGACCTGGCGCACGGCGGTCACCTCACCCACGGCATGCGCCTGAACTTCTCCGGCAAGCAGTTCAACGTGGTCGCGTACCACGTGGACGAGGCCGGTCTGGTCGACATGGCCGAGGTCGAGCGCCTCGCCAAGGAGCACCGCCCCAAGGTGATCATCGCGGGCTGGTCCGCCTACCCGCGTCAGCTGGACTTCGCCGAGTTCCGCCGGATCGCCGACGAGGTCGAGGCCTTCCTGTGGGTCGACATGGCCCACTTCGCGGGTCTCGTCGCGGCCGGTCTGCACCCGAACCCGGTCGAGTACGCGGACGTGGTCACCTCCACCACGCACAAGACCCTCGGCGGTCCGCGCGGCGGCATCATCCTGGCGAAGAAGGAGTTCGCGAAGAAGCTGAACTCCTCCGTCTTCCCCGGTTTCCAGGGTGGCCCGCTGGAGCACGTGATCGCGGCCAAGGCCGTCTCCTTCAAGGTCGCGGCCACGGAGGAGTTCAAGGAGCGCCAGCAGCGCACCCTGGACGGCGCCCGCATCATCGCCGAGCGTCTGGTCCAGGACGACGTCACCGCGCACGGTGTCTCGGTCCTGTCCGGCGGTACGGACGTCCACCTGCTCCTCGTCGACCTGCGCGACAGCGAGCTGGACGGCCAGCAGGCCGAGGACCGTCTCCACGAGGTCGGCATCACGGTCAACCGGAACGCCGTTCCGAACGACCCGCGCCCGCCGATGGTCACCTCGGGTCTGCGCATCGGCACGCCGGCGCTGGCCACCCGCGGCTTCGGGGCCGAGGACTTCACCGAGGTCGCCGACATCATCGCGGAGACCCTGAAGCCGGGCTTCGACGCCGAATCGCTGAAGGCCCGGGTGACGGCGCTCGCCGACAAGCACCCGCTGTACCCCGGCCTGAAGTAATTTCGTACGCTTTTGTTCGTACGAACCTCCGGGGCACCGCGCACACTGGACAGTGAGCGCGGTGCCCCATGCCATGTCCTCACGTATGCGCTTCTCTGCTCCACCCCGGCAGACAACGGCGTCTAGCCCCCACAAGGAGTCCACCCGTGGCCATCTCGGTCTTCGACCTGTTCTCGATCGGCATCGGCCCGTCGAGCTCCCACACGGTGGGGCCGATGCGCGCGGCCCGGATGTTCGCCCGCCGCCTGAAGAACGAGGGCCTGCTCGCCCACACCGCGAAGGTCCGGGCGGAGCTGTACGGCTCGCTCGGCGCGACCGGACACGGCCACGGCACCCCGAAGGCGGTCCTCCTCGGCCTGGAGGGCAGCTCGCCGCGCACGGTGAACGTGGAGACGGCGGACGACGAGGTCGAGCGGATCAGGTCGACCGGCCGGATCAACCTGCTCGGCGCGCACGAGATCCCCTTCGACTTCGACGCCGACCTGATCCTGCACCGGCGCAAGGCGCTGCCGTACCACGCCAACGGCATGACGATCTTCGCGTACGACGCGGAGGGCGCGCTGATACTGGAGAAGACGTACTACTCGGTCGGCGGCGGCTTCGTCGTCGACGAGGACGCCGTGGCGGGCGAGAACCCGATCGTGCCGGACGACACCGTCCTGAAGTACCCCTTCCGCACGGGCGACGAGCTGCTGCGCCTCGCGAAGGAGACGGGCCTGTCGATCTCCTCGCTGATGCTGGAGAACGAGAAGGCCTGGCGGACCGAGGACGAGATCCGCGAGGGCCTGCTGGAGATCTGGCGGGTCATGCAGTCCTGCGTCTCGCGCGGCATGTCCCGCGAGGGCATCCTGCCCGGCGGTCTGAAGGTGCGCCGGCGCGCCGCGAACTCCGCGCGCAAGCTGCGCTCCGAGGGCAACCCGGCGGCCCACTCCATGGAGTGGATCACCCTCTACGCGATGGCCGTGAACGAGGAGAACGCGGCGGGCGGGCGGGTGGTCACCGCCCCGACGAACGGCGCGGCCGGCATCATCCCGGCCGTCCTGCACTACTACATGAACTTCGTGCCCGGCGCGGACGACGACGGCATCGTGCGCTTCATGCTGGCGGCGGGCGCGGTCGGCATGCTCTTCAAGGAGAACGCCTCCATCTCCGGCGCGGAGGTCGGCTGCCAGGGCGAGGTCGGCTCGGCCTGCTCGATGGCGGCGGGCGCGCTCGCCGAGGTCCTGGGCGGCACCCCGGAGCAGGTGGAGAACGCCGCCGAGATCGGCATGGAGCACAACCTGGGCCTCACCTGCGACCCGGTCGGCGGCCTCGTGCAGATCCCGTGCATCGAGCGCAACGGCATGGCGGCGGTGAAGGCCGTCACGGCGGCGAAGATGTCGATGCGCGGCGACGGCAGCCACCTGGTCTCCCTCGACAAGGTCATCAAGACCATGAAGGAGACGGGCGCCGACATGAGCGTGAAGTACAAGGAGACCGCCCGCGGCGGTCTCGCGGTGAACATCATCGAGTGCTGAGGTCCGGAACGGTCGCCCCGACGGTGCCGGTCCGTTGACGGGCCCCGGGCCGGGCGGCCGCCGCCGCCCGGCCCGGGGTCCGGGTCGGGGCCTCACCCGGAGCGCTCACACGTTCGGGCGGGTCGGGTCGAAGGGCTCGCGGACGTGCCGGCTGCGCGGCCGGGACGAACGTACCGTCGCGAACAGCACCGCACAATAGGTCTAGGCCAATCCTCGGCCCGTCTGCCGTCACGCCGGGGCCGGCACCACGCTCCTGCCCGTCTCGTGCGCGTACAGCATCGCCCGGTCCCGCAGCGCCGCGTGGACCGCCATCCGGGCGTCCCGGCGCCGCTGCGCCGGACCGTCGGGCAGGTGCAGGATGCCCGCGTTGCCCCGCGAACCGCGCTGGATCTCCGCCGTACGGGGAATCCGCAGCGACTGGTACCGGTCGAGCCGGGCCGCGGTCGTCGCCGCCGCCGGATCGGCCAGACAGGCCGCCAGGTCCATCGCGTCCTCCACCGCCTGGTTCGCGCCCTGCGCCATGAACGGCAGCATCGGGTGGGCCGCGTCGCCGAGCAGCGTCAGCCGCCGCGAGGACCACACGTCCAGCGGCGGACGGTCGTGCAGCGCCCACTGGAGGGTCGTCTCCACGGCCCCCACCACGTCCGCGACCAGACCGGTCCAGCCGCCGAACACCCGGCGCAGCGCCTCCGGATCGCCCGGGGCCGACCAGGACTCGCCCGGCGACTCCGCCATCGGCACCGTCGCCGCGAAGCTCAGGTACTCCCCCGCCGCGACCGGGTAGCACACGAAGTGCCCGCCCGGGCCGAGCCAGAGGCGCACCAGAGGCGCGCGGGCAGCGTCCGGGAGCCGGTCCACGGGCACCAGGCCCCGGTAGATGCCGAGGCCCGAGAACTCGGGCTCGTCGCGCCGGAAGGCCTCGCGGACCGTGGAGTGGATGCCGTCGGCGCCCACGACCAGTTCCGCCCCGCGGACGGTCCCGTCCTCGAAGGTGAGCCGTACCCCGTCGCCGTTCTCCCCCGGCTCCGTCTCCCGGGCCTCGCTCAGGCGCTCGCCGAGCTTGAGGCCGCCGTCGTCGACGAGCGAGAGGAGCGCGTCGTGGAGGTGCGCCCGGTGCACCGCGTAGTACGGGGCGCCGAACATCCGCTCGCACTCCGCGCCGAGCGGCGTCCGGGCGATCGGCCGCCCGCTCCACCCCCGTACCTCCATGGCCTCGATGGCCACCGCCCGCTCGCGCAGGGCCGGGCCGAGGCCGAGCCGCAGCAGCGGCCGCACCGCGTTGGGCGAGAGCTGGACCCCCGCTCCCACCTCCGCGAGCCGCCGCGTCTGTTCGTACACCGTGTACGGAATGCCCATGGAGGAGAGCGCACCGGCCAGCGTCAGTCCGCCGATGCCGGCACCGACCACCGAGACGTGCGGCCGCTCCTCCGCTCCCCACTCGTCCAGATCCCCGAACCGCACCTTTGAGACCGCCTTCCGCGTCGCTGCTGTGTCGGCACCGTCGGCGTCACCGGCCGCGGTCTCCCGCAGCCCGGCCGTCCGCCGCACCCCGAGCATGGGCGGCCCACCCGCCCCCGGCAACGCGGGTCACGCCCCGCGCTGACAACTGTCGCGGCTTCCATGACGTCCGTCACCGCCGCCCCCGCGCGCCCGCTCCGGGTCACGTCCCCGCGCCTAACGTCGAGGCGGCGCCCCGGAGTCCGTCTGCGGGCGACGACCCCACGACGTCCCACCACCACGCCGGGAGGCACACAGTGACACGAGCCGAGGGACCGCGGTGACCGCCGCGGTGGCCGTCGAAGGCCTGCAGAAGCGGTACGGCGACCACGAGGCCGTGCGCGGCGTCGACTTCACCGTCGCCGAGGGCGAGATCTTCGCCCTGCTCGGGCCGAACGGCGCGGGCAAGACCACCACCCTGGAGATCCTGGAGGGATTCCGCGACCGCGACGGCGGACGCGTCGAGGTCCTCGGGCGCGACCCGGGCGTCAAGGCCGACGGCCACTGGCTGCGCGGCCAGGTCGGCCTGGTGCTCCAGGACATCGCCGTGGAGCCCTACCTGTCGGTACGGGAGACCGTGGCCCGGAACGCCGGCTACTACCCGGACCCGCGGAACGTCGACGAACTCCTCGACCTCGTCGGCCTGGACGAGAAGAAGGGCGCCAAGGTCAAGGACCTGTCCGGCGGCCAGAAGCGCCGGCTCGACCTGGCGCTCGGCGTCGTCGGCCGGCCGAAGCTGCTCTTCCTGGACGAGCCCACCACGGGCTTCGACCCGAACGCCCGCCGCGGCGCCTGGGACGTCGTGCGCAATCTGCGCGACGACGGCACCACCATCGTCCTCACCACCCACTACATGGACGAGGCCCAGGCGCTGGCCGACTCCGTCGTGGTCATCGCCGAGGGCAGGATCGTCGCCTCGGGCACGCCGGACACGCTCGGCGGACGCGACAGCGCCCAGACCCGGATCCGCTTCGCGCTGCCGGCCGGCGCCGCGCTCGCCGACGTACCCCTGCCGGTGAGCGATGCGGAGGACGGCCTGGTGACGGCCGGGACGACCGAGCCGACCGCCGCGCTGCACCGGCTCACCGGCTGGGCGCTCGACCGGGGCACGCCGCTGGACCGGCTGACCGTCGAGCAGCCGACCCTCGAGGACGTCTACCTGAGCCTGACCAGCGAGTACGTACAGCAGGAAGCCTCCTCGCCGTCGTCCGCGCGGGAGCGCAAGGCGCCCGCAGGACGAGGACGCCGACCCGGACGGAGCCGCTCATGACCACCCTGATCCCCCCGACCACCGAGACCGCCCCGGCGGCCTCGGCGCGGCGCGCGGACTCACCGCCCGCGCGCAACGCGCTGGCCCTGCTCGGCCATCAGATCCGGTACGAGCAGCTGTCGTTCTGGCGCAACCCCCAGTCGATGGTCTTCACCTTCGTGCTGCCGATCGTCATCATCGGCATCTTCGGCGCCGTCTTCAGCGGCAGCGAGGGCCAGGACTTCTTCTTCGGCCTGACCGGCATGCAGTACTACACGCCGGTGATCGCCGCCGTGTCCGTACTCGGCGCCTGCTACGGCCAGTTGGCGATCGTGCTCGCGATGCGCCGGCAGACCGGGGTGCTGAAGCGGCTGCACGCCACCCCGCTGCCCGCCTGGGTCTACTTCGCGGGCCTGCTCGTGCACTGCGTCGTCGTCAGCATCGTGGACGTCGCCCTGGTCTTCGGCATCGGCGCGCTCTACGGCGTCGACCTGCCCACCCACTGGGGCGCGGTGCTGCTGACCCTGGTGCTCGGCGCGGCCAGCTTCTGCGCCCTCGGCGTCGGTGTGGCCTCGCTGATCAAGAACTCCGAGGCGGCCCCGGCGGTCGTGCAGTTCATCCAGTTCCCGCTGGTCTTCATCTCGGGCAGCTACTTCCCGATCCACGCCGAGCTGCTCAACACCATCGCGGGCCTGCTGCCCGTGAAGCCGTTCAACGACGCGATGCTGGCGCTCTTCACGCAGGACGCCGGCTTCCAGTGGCGGGACCTCGCGGTCCTCGCCGCCTGGGGTGTCGTCGGCGCCCTGATCGCCGTCCGCAGCTTCCGCTGGGACCCGCGCCCCGAGTAGGACGCGCCGGTACGACCCGCACGACGAGCACCACGAAAAGGCCCGGCCGGGGAACCGGCCGGGCCTTTCGTGACCCCGTGGGGGGGCGGGGTCAGGGGACGGGCACCGCGGAGGGATCGGTGCCGTGCGGTACGGGGGTGTGCGCGGCGGCGTCCGCCGGCAGGGGGAAGGCGTGGGCCAGGACCGCGTACGTGCGCAGCTCCTCCAGGAGGCTCAGGCCGAGCCGGTTGTGGAGCATGTGCGCGTGCGAGAAGAGGACCATGCCCGGGTGGACCGGGGACTGCTCCCTGATCCGGTCCGCGTGGGCGGCGATCCGGGCGTGCCAGCCGGCGAATGGGCCGTGGGCGCCCGGGTCGAGGGTCACCGCCCCCTCGACCCGGGTGATCGTGTCGAGGAGCCCGGCCGGGTGGCCGGCCTCGGCGGCCCAGGCGCGCCAGGCGCCGAGGCCGTGGGCGTAGTAGAACGCGCGCTCCGCCGGGTCCCCCAGGGCGGCGGCGACCGCGACGGTGCCGCGCAGGGCGAGCACGGCCCGCTGCCGCTCGCTGCCCACCTTGGGCAGGGCGGCGAGGACGAGGGTGCTGGACAGCTCGAAGAGGGACTCGGCGGCGGGCAGGAGCGCCGGGCCGCCGTAGCGGTCGGACTCCGGCTCGTAGACGGCCGGGTGGACGCCGGGGGGCAGGAGCGCCTTCACGGAGGTGTTCTCGCCGGTCTCGCCCGCGGCGGCGAGCCGCTCGGCCCCGCTGCGGTAGGCGGCGGGGTCGAGCGGCTCCTCGCCCGGGGCGGGCGCGCCGGCGACGGCGAGGCGGGCGGTGAGGGCGGCCTCGACGCGGGCCCGCGCGTCGGCGTCGAGGTCGCCCACGCGCAGCCGCAGATGGGGGCCGGACTGCCAGTAGCGGATGAAGAACCACGGCGTGCCGGGGGCGAGTTCGCGGACGGTGGGGCCGATGACATCGGTGACGACCCGGTCGTGTGCCGACCGGGCCGTGGTGCCGAGGTGGAGGTGCCAGGCGGTCCAGTCGGGCCGCTGCGGGGCGGACGACGTGGGGGCCGGAGCTGGAGCCGGGGGCGGGGTCGACGTCGGGGTCGGGGTCGGGGTCACGGGGACGCTCCTTCAGAGTCTGAGGTCGAGCAGCGCGCCGCCGGTGTCCTGCGGCACTCCCACGACCACGGACAGGACGATCATCTCGTCGGGGTCCAGGCCGAGGACGCGCTGGGTGGGGATCTCCTTGAAGGCCCGCACGGGGCGGGCGAAGAGGCCGGAGGCGGCGGCGGACAGGCAGAGCCCGTGCGCGGCCCACCCGGCGGCGTGCTGCACGGCGCCCCAGCCGGCGGCCCCGAGGCGCTCGAAGAGCTCCCTGGTCCGCACCGACAGGAACACGGTGAGCGGCGCGTCGCGGATGCCGCAGCCGTTGACGGGCGAGACGCCGTAGCCGTACCGCTCCTCCAGGCGCTCGGGCGCGGTCGCGTCGGCGCGCAGCAGGTGCGCGACGCCGTCCCGCAGCAGGTGGACCCCGTCGGCCCGTCCCTCGACGCCCCGCACCACGGCGGTGACCTTCACCGCCTCGAAGGCGGCGGCCAGTTCGGGTCCCGGCGGGGGGACGGAGAGCCAGCGGGCCGCGCTGTCGAGCGCCTCGGCGGGCACGCTCCGGCGACGGCCGCTCATGCCGTGCAGGGCGCGCGGCATGCGTCCGGAGTGGCGCCGCCACAGGAGCTCGGCCCAGTCCGGCACGGTCGCCGAGGGGCCGAGGCCCGCCGGGACGGCCGTGGTGAGCGGGGCGGGCGCGCCGCCGTACGTCTGCTCCCGGTTGACGCGGATCAGCGCGGCGAGGGCGGGGTCGGTACGGCCGAGGTGGGCCGGCGGTCCGGGGACGGGTTCCGCCTCCCGGGCCCGCGCTCCCCCGCCGTCCAGCTCGACGACGAACGGCAGGGACCAGGCCCAGGCGTCGTCGAGGCCGAGGGCGGGCAGCAGGGCGTGGGCGTCCGCGCCGGGCAGCCGCAGCCGGGCGGGCACCTCGAAGAGTTCGAGTCCGAGGCTCAACGCCCTCAGCACGAAGCCGAGTTCGATGGCGACGAGCGAGCCGCGGAACCACTGGTAGGCGGGCGGGACGGTGGTGTACCGGCCGGTGAGGACGACGTTCCGGGCGGGCTCCCCGGGTGCGCCGGTGAGGGCGTGCCGGTCCGGTTCCAGGAGGCGCCACGGCATGCCCGTACCCCCGTCCACGAAGGCGTGGACGGGGAAGAGGCAACGGGGCGAGGCGTACGGCCGGTGGTCGTTGTAGGGGTTCTCCGGCTCCCGGCGCTGCGGCCCGAAGGCGGTGACGAGGGCGCGGCCGAGCCGGACCCCGACCGGTTCGGCCGCGCCGCCCCGGCCGCCCGCTCCCGCCGCGCCGCCCTCGGCCGTCCCCGACGGCGGCAGCGCCGGGTACGGCAGGGCCGCGAGCCGGTCGTGGGTGCCGAGAGGCAGGGCGTGGCGCGGGCCGCCCCCGCGCGGTGGCGGGGGCGGGACGTGGGTGTCGGGCGGCGGTTGCGGCACCCAGGTCCACGGGGGCGCCTCGGGTGCGTCGTCCCCCGCCCCGTACGCGTACCAGAGGGGCTCGCGGGCGATGCTGTTGTCGCCCTCGGGGCCCGGCAGGTCCACGGGGCCGCGCCGGGGCGGTGCCCCGGCGGCGCGCGGGGCCGGCGGGGCCGTCACGGGAACGGGTGGGGGTCGAGGGGGATCGCCCGGTGCTCCTGCCCGGTGCCGCGCAGCGCGGCGGTGAGCCGGGGCAGCCCGGCGAGCCGCTGCTGGGCGTGGCCGAAGCACATCGGGACGATGCCGGGGACGACCGCGCGGGCCACGTGGATGCCCGCGTCGGCGTGTTCGCGGCTGGTCTGGTCGACGAGGACGATCCGGTCGAGCCCGGCCTCCGCGAAGAGTCCGCGGACGAGGTCGAGGGCGCCGCGCACGTCGCCGCCGGAGCCGCGGTCCATCCGGCCGGGCCAGTCGGGGAAGGCCTCGTCGAGGGTGACCCGGGGGCCGCCGAGGGCGGCGGTGGCGCGGGCGGCGGTCTCGGGGAGCGAGGAGAAGCGGACGTGGTCCTCCAGCTCCTGGACCAGCCACGGGTCCTCGACCATCGGCTCGACGTCCTCGCGGGTCCAGTCGACCGGGTTGGTGACGAGCTGGGCGACCTCGCGCAGGGCGCCGCGGATCGCGGAGCGCGGGTCGGCGCCGGAGCCG
The DNA here is from genome assembly GCF_040296665.1 of Streptomyces sp. NPDC002057. Classification (NCBI taxonomy): domain Bacteria; kingdom Bacillati; phylum Actinomycetota; class Actinomycetes; order Kitasatosporales; family Streptomycetaceae; genus Streptomyces; species Streptomyces sp. NPDC002057. Next base: position 296,637 of record NZ_JBEOXR010000002.1, on the reverse strand, counting down.
GCCGAGGAGAAGGTGGCGGGGAAGGGGTTCAGCCGGTTCACCGCGAGCACCCACACCACCGGCAGGCCGATGTCCTGGGTGGCGACGAGGAGGTGGACGTCGAAGCCGCGCGACTCCATCAGCTCGATCATGGCGCGGCTGGTGGGGTCGGTGAGGGAGGAGTGGGTGATGGCCGGAAGGGGCGCGGCCCGGTGCCAGGAGAGCAGGAACGCGTCCCGCTCCGCCAGCTCGAACAGCGAGTGCAGGGCGGCCTCTTCGAGGTTGGCGCCGACGGCGCAGCCGCTGGACGACTCGTAGAAGTAGTGCTTGCGGCCGGGCGTTCCGGCGGCGCGGGCGGCCCTGCGGTCCCTGCGGTGGTGGTACTCGTACTGGTAGAAGGCGTGGTCGGCGGGGACGAGCAGCGGGCGCCCGTCGTCGAGGTCGTGTCCCCACACCCAGTCCATCGGGGTGTCCGCGTCGAACGGCGTCGCCCTGCTGGTCGGGTGGGCGAGCTGCTCGGCCGTGTACCGCCCGAGACCGGCCGGGTCGACGGCGTGGCCGGCGACCTCCGCGTACGGGCGGTCGGTGAGGACCGGGATGTCGTACGGGAAGCCCGCGAGCCGCTCGTACGCCTCCAGGATCGCCACCGGTCCGGTCTCGGCGAAGGTACGGGCCCGGCCGTGGCCCATCGCCGGGGCGTCCGGCACCACGGCCATGCTCATCGCGAACGGGGCGCGGGACTCGCGCAGGAGGGCGCGGACGGGACCGAAGCGGTCGTCGACCAGACGGTCCTGGAGCACGCCCCGCACGACGAGCCGGCTCGCCGCCGTGCGGGTGGCGTCGTCCGGGAACGCGGGCCGGTCGCTCAGGGCGAGCGGCGCCGGGGTCCGCGTACCGTCGAGCCGCTCGTACGCCGGTCCGCAGAGCGGGCAGTGGAAGCTGCGCGCGACGCGGTGGCGGCGCAGACCGCGCGGCGAGACCGAGAAGAGCTCGCCGGGCCCGAGCGGCCGCTCCACCAGGTGCTCCAGGGTCGCCCGGAGCAGTTCGGGGAGGAGCGGCGCGCCCGGCCCGGGGGCGGTGGTGGCGTACCGGAGGTCACCGGCCAGCGGGTGGTCGGGGACGGTGCGGTCGCGGACCTCGGCGCAGCCGGCGCAGCCCGCGTCGGTGCCGGGCCGCCAGAGCGGGCCGACGAGGACCTCGTCGCCCAGGAGCCGGACGGAGAGGTGGGCCCGGCCGGCAACGACGGCCTCGTCGAGGCGGTCCCGCTCCCAGTCGAGGTGCCAGCCGCGGTCGACCGCGGCCGTCCCCCCGGGAAGGAGGCCGACGAGGCCGTCGAGCGCCGCGCGCCAGGCCTCGTCGGCGGGGTGGGCGTCGAGCCCGGGGCCGAACGTCAGGGCGGCGGGCGGAGTGAGGGTGTCAGTGGGCATCGTGGGCCTCCACGGGGCCGTACCAGAGGGGAAGCTCGCCGAGCACCGGGTCGTGGCGGAGCGCCTGGCCCCGGTACGTGGTGCCGGAGCGGGCGGCCAGCCGGGCGCGGAGGGCGTCCAGGGCGGGGCGGTCGGCGAGGAGCAGGGCGTCGGTGGAGAGCGGGTCGACGGTGCCGGCCCCGTCGGCCGTCTGGGTCCGGGCCAGCGCGGTGCACAGGGCGTTCCGGGCGGCCTCCGCCGCGTCGGCGCCCCAGGCGCGGCCGAGGGCGGCGCCGTCGGCGGTCACCTCGGCGAGCCGCCAGTCGAGCCCGGGCACGGAGTGGAGCCGTATCGCGGGTTCCTGCGGCAGGAGGGCGCGGAGTCCGGCGAGGATCCGCAGGCCCTCCGCGTCGAGGTCCTCGCACGCCACGCCGCCCGCGGCCACGGCGGGAGCGCCCGCCGGGAGGGCCGCGGGCGGCACGTGCGGGGTGGCGGTCTTCGCCGGCCGGGGCTGGATCTCCTCGGCGAGCAGGCGCAACGCGCCGTCGAGGAGCCAGTGTTCCCGCGTGAGCCCGGCCGCCGGGGTGGGAGCCCCGGGGATCTGGGCGCGCGGACCCGCCGCCGGGGTGGGAGCCCCGGGGATGAGGGCCCGCAGGGCCGCCAGGGTGACCGCCGCGGTGGCGGTCTCCTGATGGGCGGCCCAGGCGAGGACCGTGGTCGTGGGGCGGCCGGCGGCACGGAGCTCGGCGGCGCGCAGGGCGAGCGGCATCTGGGGGAGGTCGGCGCCCTCGGTGAGGGCGAGCGGTCCGGTCCAGCGCGCGGCGAGCGGGGCCGCCGTCTCGCGTGCCTCGTCCGGTGCGGGCCGGGGGTCGGCGGGCGCGGCGCCGAGGGTGGGGCGGTCCTCGGGGAGGGAGCCCGGTCGGCCGGTCGCGGCCGCCTGGTGGGCTCCCTCGACGGTCACCCGGTCGGAGACCAGGTCCGTCCCGTGCACGACATGCGCCTCGCCCCTGTCCGCCGTACCCGTGAGGGTGTCGACGAGGAGCTGCGCCCCGAGGGCGCCGGCGAGCGCGTCCGCCGTGGGGCGGGGCGCGGGCGCGGTGGACTCGGCGGCGGCCCAGGCGCGGGCCCGGTCGTGGAACGCGGCCCGGACGGCCCGGTGTCCGGGGCCGGTGAGGGCGGGTCCGACGAGCGTGACGCCGGTGGAGCCGAGGAGGACGGGGACGACGAGGGGCGCGTCGGTCGTCGTGGCGGACGGCCCGTCGTCCTCGCGGATGTCGAGCACCGCGTCCGGGCTGCCGGCGGGGCCGTCGTCGGGTGTGAGGACCGTGCCGATCCCGGCCCGGCGCAGACCGCGCACGGCCGGGCCGGTCGCGGTCGCCGGGCCGGTGACCAGGACCGTCGCGGCGCGGAGCCGGGCGAAGGCCCCGTAGGGGTCGTCGAGGAGTCCTTCGAGGCGGGCGAGCGACTCGGCGTGCCGTGCCCGGACGTCGGCGGGCGGCTCGGGCGCGGTGTGCGCGGCCGGGTCGAGGAGCAGTCCGTTCTCGCGGAGTCTGTCGACGAGGAGGCGGACGGCGGGGCGGGCGCGTTCGGTGCCGATCTCGGCGACGAGCGCGTCCTCGTCGGTGCCGTCCTCCAGGAGCGGGACGCAGCCCTGGGCGACGGCGTGCAGGACCTCGGAGCCGCGCAGCACGAACCGGGCGCGGGCGCCGCTGAAGTAGACGCCGCCGGGGACGGGTGCGAAGTGCAGGTCGGGACGTGCCTTGAGCGTGGTCATCGCGCCTCCCCCTCGGGCGTCGGGTGGTAGGTGAAGCGGCCGCCGGCGGTCCGGCCGACCTCGACGACCCACTCGGTGGCGTGGGTGCCGTCGACGACGCCGGGCAGCGCCTCCTCCAGGTAGCTGCCGCCGGTGTCGGCGCCGCGCCGTTCCAGCATCCGGGGCAGGACGCGGGCGCCGAGCGCGCTGCTCAGGTCCACGTACTGGGGCTTCTGCTGGAGGCGCTTGGACTGGATGTCGGGGGCGCCGACGGAGAGCGGGCCCTCGTCCTCGGGGACGGTCTTGACGACGACCTCCTCGGGGACGCCGTACCTGGCGCGCCAGGCGTTGAGGGCGAGGAGCCGCTCGTGCTCCTCGGGCCCGGCGGCCAGGGCCGTGCCCAGCTCCTCTCCCCCGTACCAGCGGCGCCGTCCGATGAGGACCTCGCCGACGGCCATGCGGGGCGCGGTGCGGGTGGTGGCCCTGTCCCAGGGGGTGGCGGCGTGCCAGCTGTTGGGGAGGGCGTTGAAGAGGCGGCCGCTGATGGCGAGGCCGGAGGCGACGGAGAGCGGCGGCGGGAAGAGGCCGGGGTGGCCGGTGCCGAGCGGCAGGACCCGCAGCGGGGCGCCTTCGGCGTCCTCGACGCGCAGGGAGTCGGTCTCGGGGTCGTGGGCGAGGCGCAGTCCGAACCAGTCGTCGGGGGTGAGACCCCCGGGCAGGATCGGCGTGTGCGCGTTGACGTTGAGGCGGTGCAGGCCGAGGTCCTCGGTGACGCGGGCGCCGTCGTACCCGTACACCCGGCGTACGTGCTCGGCGAGGCGGGGCAGCGCGCGGCCGCCGAGGCGCCGGTCGGCCTCCAGGAAGCGGGCGTAGAGCATGCCGTGGCCCGGCAGGCCGTCGTTGAGGACGAGGTGGCCGTCGCCGCGCTGGAGCAGGATGCCGTAGATCAGCGGGTCGCGGCGGAACCGTTCCGGCAGGTCGCCGGTGAGGCCCTCGACCTGCTCCGGGCTGATGCGGAGGGTGTCGTCGCCCCGTGCCACGGTCTCGCCGATGCGGGCGTGGAGGGTCTCGGTGACCTCGCGGCGCAGTTCGTAGATGCGCTCCAGGGAGCCGTCGGCGGGGCCGATGCCCTTGAGCGCGGTCGGGTCGCCGGGACCGTCGGGGCCGTACACGGCGGCCATGGCGGCGGCGCGGCGGGAGACCTCCCCGACGACGAAGGGGGCGTGGGCGGCGAGGGGGACGTTCGCGCCGGGGCCGAACCGCTCGACGAACGCGGCGGTCATGAGGACCCGCACGTCGTGCAGCCAGTCGAAGACGGTGAGGAGTTCGACGGCCGGGCCGAGGTCCTTCAGGGACTCCTTCCAGGGCTCCGTGGCCACCGTGAGCGGCGGCATCACGTAGTCCTCCTCGACCGTGACGTGGGCGGGGCGGCCCGCGGCGTGGCTGAGTTCACCGAGGGCGCCGCGCAACTCGGCGAGGGCGGCGCCGCGTTCGGCGGCGGGTGCGGCGGTGAAGGCGGGGAGTCCGGCCCTGACGCGGTCGGTGAGCCGCTTCGTCACCGGGCGGGGGTCGTCGGGGGTGAGCAGGACGTCGTAGTCGGTGGAGCCGTCCTCGGCCTCGTGGAAGGTGCAGAGCAGGCCCTGGGCGACGGCGCCGCGGACCTTCTGGCCGGCCTCCTCGGCGGCGATGCCGGAGCGCTCGGCGACGTGGGCGACGACGGACGGGAAGGGGCGGGGGCCCATGGAGACGGCGTCGAGGAGGTCGCCCGCCGGGCCGTCGAGGGAGACGGCGGCGCGGCGCATCCCCTCGGGGGCGGGCTTCAGGAAGAACAGCTTCCCGGCCGCCGGGTCGGGCGCGGAGGTCGGCGGAAGGCCGATCCACATCTCCTCGATCGCCCGGTCGGCGGGGTCGGGCAGTCCGCCGAGGACGTAGTTGAGCATCACGCGGTCGAGGCCGGGGAAGGCGGTCGCGCCGGGGAAGCCGGCCTCGTCGGGGCCGGGTGCGGCCGGGTCGGGCTCGGCGATGCCGACGGCCGTGAACCGGGCGAGCGGGCTCGTACGGACCATGGCGCGGGTCACGTACTGGATGAGTCCGCGCTCGGACTTGCGGGACTTGGACGGGACCCTGCCGGGGGCCCGGACGGCCGCGCGGTAGCGCTCGGCCTCCTGGTGGACCTCGGGTGCGAGGAGTGCGAGGGAGCGCAGCAGGTCCGGGTCGCCGAGGAGTTCGGCGAGGACGCCGCGCTCGCGTTCGGCCGCGTCGGGGTAGCCGGCGACGAGCTCCTCGCGGATCCGGTCGCGCTCCCGGCGGGCTTCGAGCCAGGCGTCGGTCACGGGGGTCGCGGGCCGCGGCGCCTTCTTCGGGGCCTTGCCGCTGTTCACGGCGCGGCGCAGGGCGATCAGTTCGCGCCGTTCGGCGTCCTCGGTCGCGGCGCCGATCCGCTCGTACAGCTCGTCGGACGCGGCGGCGGAGGCCTCGGCGAGGGTCTGCTCGGCGGCGGTGAGGAGGACGAGGTGCCGGCGCAGCCCGGCGTCGGCGAGCCGGGTCCTGCGCAGCGGGTTGACCCGCAGGAACCAGAGGGGCTCGGGGGTCTCGGGGGTCCCGGTCGCGAGGGTCCCGGTGGCCGGCGCCTGCGTCGGTACGGTCACGGGCCCGGGCGTCGAGGCGGTCACGGGCTCGGGCGTCGGTGCGGGCGGCGTCGCCCCGCGGGCCGGGCCGGGCGGGCGCCGCGGCTCCGTCGGGATGCCGATCACGGGGGCGGTCATCGGAGGGCTCCCTCGGGGGTGGCGCCCGGAGCGGGGCTCGGGGCGGGGGCGGCGGAACTCGTCTTCCCGGCAGGGGCGTTCGCGGCGACGCGCTCGCGCCAGGAGACGCCGAGGACCTCGTCGACCGTCTCGGCGACGGCGAAGCAGGTGTAGTAGCGCTGCATCGGGGAGACGGTGAGCAGCGGCAGCTGCTCGTAGAAGAGGTTGGTGAGGAGACGGAAGGAGGCGAACCACGGGGACGGGGCCGAGGTCACCCCGGCCTCGCCGACGGTCCGGTGGAAGTCGCTGTCGGGCTGGTCGCCCTGGGGCACGACCGCGGTGGCCCCGGGCGGGCCCATCGCGGAGCGGTCGAGCCCGGCGGTGGCGCCGTCGAGCAGGTCGAGGGTGAGGGTCCCGGCGGCGACCGCGCTCTCCAGGGCCCCGGCGCCGTAGGCGAGTCCGGTGCGCCAGGCGGCGGCGGTCGCGGAGACCTCGCCGCTCAGCCGCTGCTCGACGACCCGGCGGAGCGCGGGCGCGTCCCGGTCGAGGCGCTGCCGGAAGACGGGGCGCACGTCCTTGGTGGGCGCGGCCCAGGCGAGGAAGGCCTCCACGTGGGAGCGGGGCGAGAAGACGCCGTAGCCGAGACCGAGGGTGTGGGTGTCGGCGAGCGCGACGAAGGCCTCGGCGAGGCGCACGGTGCCGGAGCCGGGTTCGCCGGCGAGACCGTCGACCGTCCGGAGCAGCGCGGGCGTCAGCGCCCCGTGCACGACGGTGCGGAAGCGGTCGAGGCGCGGGTCGCGGGCGGCGGCGCCTGCCGGGCCGCCGGACGCGATCCGCTCGACGGCGCCGTGGTCGCGCAGCGGCAGGTACGGCGGCTGCACGGCCTCCAGGCGGCCGAACTCGCGGGCCTGGTCGAGGTAGGTCTCCTCGGTGAGGGCCCGGGGCGGGTCGAGGGGGCCGGCGTCCAGGGCCCGCAGGACCGCCTCCCAGTCGGGGCCGCCGCCCGGGACGCCGGTGGCGTCGCGGGCGAGGATGTCGACGTGCGGCCCGTGGAGCCATCCGCGGCGCAGCTGGACGGCGGGAGCGCCCGCCTCGTTCAGCGCGCGGGCGACCGGTACGACGTACCGGGCGAGCCAGGCCGGTGTGACCGGCATCCGTGTGTGCAGCCGCACTCCCGTCAGGCCGTCGGAATCCGGCTTCACGGCAGTGCGCTCCAGCGCATCAACCCCCATGCTTTCGCACCTTCCGAGAATTCGAGAACAACGTCCTGGGATTTGCTTTCACTTCCGGCCTTCATCATGTTCCGGCGGAATTGCGGCGCGAAAGGGAAAAGAGGTCCGCGCTGACATGTGTCACGCTTTACGTGACGCTCGGGCCACGGCTCCGTTCGAGCACGGCCGAGTCGGACTGGCTGAAAATAGACAACGCGGTCGGATCATCGCGGACCGCCGTTGTAGGGTCCGCGCCATGACTACGGAAACCACCGACGCCGAGTGCCTGGCGCTCACGCGTAATCTGCGCCGTCGCGGCGCGATCGTCCTCGCCGTCTTCGCCCTCGTCTGGGCCTTCGCGGGCGGTTCGGGGATAGCGGCGGTGCCCGTGTCCGTCGCGGTCGGGGTCGTCGCGGCCGCCGTGACGGCCGGCGCGGTGGTGCTGGCGTTCCGGGGCACGGCGGGTCCGGTGACCCGTCCCGTACGGCTGCCGGAGAAGTGGAACCGGGGGGTCGGCCTGGTCAACATGGCCGAACTGGTGGCGATCTTCGCGGTGATCGCCGCGTCGAACGCCTCGGGCCACCCGGAGTTCATCCCGGTCGGGATCTGCCTGGTCGTCGGGCTGCACTTCTTCCCGCTCGCCCGCCTCTTCGACCAGGGGCAGTACAAGTGGACCGCCATCCTCCTGACGGCGGTCGCGCTGGTGGGGCTCGCCGTCCTGGCGGCCGGCACCACGGCGGAGACGATCCGTACGGTGGTGGGCCTGGGCGCGGCGATCGTGCTGTGGGCCTCGTCCTTCCACGTCGCCCTGCGGGGCTGACGCCCCGGGCCGAAGCCCTCTCCCCCGCACGCGAGGATGCGCCACCCGGCCTGGGCCGGGCGGTCGCATCCTTCGTGCGTGCGTTCAGCCCCGGTTACCCGGTCAGCAGGCCGAGCAGGTGGAGGAGGACGACGACGAGGTGCCGATCGAGCCGCTGGAGGCACCCATCTCCGGGAGGGCCACGCCCTGGGCGACCTCGAGGGTCTCCAGCTCCGCGACGTCGAAGTTGTCGAAGGCCGCGTCGTCGCCGTTCTTGATGTCGTCGATGCTCATGGTGTGTTTCCTTTCAGCGTTTCGGGTGGGGGACGTTCAGCAGGCGGAGCAGGTGGAGGAGCTGGAGGACGAGGTGCCGATCGAGCCGCTGGAGGCACCCATCTCCGGGAGGGCCACGCCCTGGGCGACCTCGAGGGTCTCCAGCTCGTCGACGTCGAAGTTCTCGAACGCCTTGCCCGCGTCGTCGCCCTGCTTGATGTCGTCGATGCTCATTCTGAATTCCTTTCCGAATTCTTCTCGGCAACCGTTCGGCTGCAACACCAATAATGCTGACCGGCCCTCTCCCGCACCAGCCTTTCCGAGCGCCGCCTGACGTTTATCACGCCCGGAATAACCGGCGTCACGCCGGCAGGCTCATGGATGACCAGGCAGGGACCACTCGGGGCTGTTGAGCATGCGCCAGCCCTCCCCCGGCTCACCTGCGACGGAGTCGTCCGGGCGCCGGCTGCCGAGCAGGAAGTCGCCCACGGAGGACTCCTGGAGGTAGTCCAGGCCCAGGACCCTCGCCGACATGTCGGCGTCGCCGTTGCCGAGGGCGCACGGGGCCAGGCCCAGGGCCGTCGCGACCAGGTACATCGTCTGGTAGAGCACGCCCGTGTGCCGGAGGGTGGTCGCGTAGGCGATGGCCCGGTACTTCCACGCCATGCGCTGGAAGCGGGCGGTGACGGTGATCAGGACGTCGGGGCGCGCCTCCATCCCGGTGGCGCGGGAGGCGACGTGGAAGAGGGACTCGCGGTCGGCCTCCTCCTCGTTGCGCAGGACCAGCCGGTGGCCGACGGGGTCGTAGTAGTAGATGCCGGGGGCCAGGCCCTCGCAGCGCCGTACGGTGACGTACAGCTCCAGCTCGTACCCCTGGCCGCCGCTCGGGTACGGCCGGGAGACGACCTCGTCGCGCTCGCTGCCGGGCTCCGGCGTGTAGTGCGCGCGGACACGGGCGACGCGGTAGAGCAGCTCGCCGAGCTGGCGCGCGGTCATCTCCTGGTCGCCGTAGCCCCGGATGGAGCGCCGGGTCTCGATCGCCGTGGTGAGGGAGGGGTCGTGCGCCGCGATCTCCTCCCGGGTCGGCCGGTACAGCGGGACGGAGGGCCCCTCGGGGACGGGGCGCACCGCCGGCCGGGGCTCCACGACGCCCCGGTGGGGGTAGACGGCGCCGAACACGTCGTCGTACCGGCCGGAGCGGACGCGCGAGTGGAAGAGGAGGTCGTGGAAGTCCCACTGGCGCAGGACGGGTTCGCCGTCCGAGGCGAAGACGCCGTTCTCGTCGGCGAGTTCGGCGAATCCCGCACCGACGAGATGCCCGAGGACGTCGGCGGTGCCGGCCGCGTCGAGCCCGGCGTCCGCGCCGAGGCGGCCGGGGTCGCCGGGCTCGCCGAGCGCCGCGGCCAGGCTCCGGGCGGCGGGGTCGGTGAGCACGGCCCGGAACTTCACGAGCGGCGACTCCAGGACGAGGGCGCCCTCGCGGGTACGGCAGAAGGCGAAGCGGGAGAGGCGGACGGTCGCGCCCGCGGGGACGGCGACGGGGCGGTGGGCGGCGTCGCGGGCCACCGGTTCGAGCCGGAGGAGCTCCCGGCCCCCGTCCCTGGCGAGGACGGCGTGGGCCACCAGGTGCCGGGCGCGGTCGAGGACCCGCTCGAACTGGACGCGCTCGGCGGGACGGAGGCCCGCGTACAACTCCTCGGCGGGCAGGGGCCCTTCGGCGAGCCGCTCCAGGGCGGTCCGGACACCGCCCCGGACGGGCCGGACGGCGAGTGAGGTCGCGGGCCCGGCGAGGGTGACGGCATCGCCGCCGTCGTCCCCGCCGGGCCCTCCCTCCGCGCCTCCCCCCGAGAAGAGGAGGCGGACGCCACCGGTGAACGCCGGTACGGCGAGGGCGGGTTCGAGGACGGGCGACACGGGGGCCGGCGCGCCGGACGGCGGCGGGGGCGCGGCTTCGGGTTCCCGCCGAGCGGGTCGCCTCCTGTCTGGAGCTGTCTGGGCGCTCTGCGTGGTCTGCGCGGTCTGCGTGGTCTGCACGGTGCCTCCGGGTGCGCGAGGATGACGGTCCGGCGCCGGGGCCGTGCGGCCCGGGGGCCGGCGGACGGGAAGGCGCCGTACGCAGGGCAGACGCCGGGCCCCACTCTCGCGCCCGGTACCCGGCCCCGATCCACGGCCGCCGAAATCGGTGACATTTCCCGGGAAGCGCGTGACGGGCGGCATTCCGCGCCGTGACTCCCGTCATCCCGGAGCGCCCGATTCCCTTCCCCACCGGGGTGAATGACCGAGGTCATCGATCGCGTGACACATGCAAGTACCGGCGCGAACCCGCTCGGAGTTCCGCCCGGTCGCGCTCATGCTCGGAGAGCGAATTCACCACCGTTCCCGGAAAACCGTCACGTTAGGAATCCGCTGTGTTCTCTCGCCGCCATGCGATACGACTCGGACTCACCGCCGGTGCCGTCGGCGCTGTCGGCGCGGCCGGCGGGGTGTTCCAGAGCCTCACCTCCGGGACCCCGGCGGTGGCCGCCGAGCCGACCCCCGGCCCGCCCGCGGTCACCCCGTTCACCGTGCCGCTGCCGCGGCCGCGGGTCCTCGCGCCGTACCGCAGGACCCGGTCGGCCGACTACTACGAGGTCGTCATGCGCCGGGCGAGGGTCCAGATCCTGCCCGGCCCGAGGACCGAGGTCCTGACGTACAACGGCACCTTCCCCGGCCCCACCATCCGGGCCCGCAGCGGCCGCACGACGGTCGTGAAGCAGGTCAACAGGCTCTCCGCGCCGACCTCGGTCCACCTCCACGGCGGGAACAACCCGCAGGACCAGGACGGCGGGATGATGGACCTGATCCAGCCGGGGCGGTCGAAGACGTACGTGTACGCCAACCGCCAGGTGGGCGCCACGCTGTGGACCCACGACCACGCCCACCACATGGAGTCCGAGCACGTCTACCGGGGCCTCTCCGGGCTCTACCTCCTCGGCGACGAGGCCGAGGACGGGCTCGGACTCCCCTCCGGGCCGTACGAGGTGCCGCTGATCCTGCGGGACGCGCACTTCGACGCGGCGGGGCAGATGCTCTACACGATGGACGACGCCCTCAACCGCACGACGATGCTGGTCAACGGGGCCCCCTGGCCGTACCTGAAGGTCAAGGCCCGCAAGTACCGCTTCCGCATGGTCAACTCCTGCAACCTGCGCATCTTCGTCCTCGCGCTCTCCGACGGCAGCCCGATCATCCACGTCGGCTCGGACGGCGGCCTGCTGCCGGCGCCCGCGCCCTCGCCGGTGATCGTCCTCTCCCCCGGCGAGCGCGCCGACTTCGTCGTCGACTTCTCGCGGTACGCCCCGGGCACCCAGGTCACCCTGGCGAACATGCTGGGCCCCGGGCCGACCGAGCTCGTCGGGCAGATCATGCGCTTCGACGTCGAGGAGAAGGTCGCCGACACCAGCCGGGTGCCGGACGTCCTGACCACCCTGCCGCCGCTGCCCGCACCGACCGTCGAGCGGAGCTTCGAGCTGCGGATGGACGAGCCGGGCACGGGCCACCTCGCGTACATCAACGAGAAGACCTTCGACCACGACCGGATCGACACCGAGATCGCCTGGGGCACCACCGAGGTGTGGACGGTCAAGAACACCAGCACCACCGTCCCGCACAACTTCCACACCCATCTGGTGCAGTTCCGGATTCTCGAACGGGACGGAATGCCGGTCTATCCGGCGGAGGCCGGACTCAAGGACACCGTCCTGCTCTTCCCGGGGCAGACCGCGAAACTCCAGCTGACCTTCGACACGCACCGCGGGGTCTTTCCCTACCACTGCCACATGATCGACCACAGCGCCATGGGAATGATGGCGCAGATGCGCGTCTCCTGAGGAATTCCCTCGCCCCCTCTCTCCCCTCTCTCTTTCGGAAAGGAGGAACCATGTACGTACGCCGCATTCTCGACGCTCTCGGAGAGGACCCGGGGCGCGTGGTGATCCACCGCGCCGGCGAGGCCGTCACCGCCGGCCGGCTCGCCGGCTCGGTGCGGGCCACCGCTGCCCTGCTGCACTCCCGCGGCGTCCGCCCCGGCGACACCGTCGCCGTGCTCACCGGCCCCAACCGGCCGTCGATGCTCGGGGCCCGTTACGCCGTCCATCTCCTGGGCGCCACCTCCGTGTACGTACGGTCGATGAACCCGCGGACCGACACGGAGACCTTCTCGGTCGCCACCCAGGCCCAGCTCCTGGAGGACCTCGGGGTGTCGGTCCTGCTCGTCGACGACGAGAGCGCCGAGCGCGGCGCATGGCTCACCCGCCGCGTACCGGCCGTGACCGCGCTGACCCTCCCGTGGGGGACGGCGGCCGGACCCGCGGCACCACCGCTGCCGGCCCGGCTCCCCGAACCGCGCCCGGACGACCTCGCGACCGTCGAGTTCACCAGCGGGAGCACGGGCCGGCCGAAGATGGTCGCCCAGCGGTACGACACGCGTGAGGAGCTCGTCTCCCGCCTCGCCCATGGCCTCGATCCCCGGGGACCCGCGACGCTGCTGTCCGTCACGCCGATCAGCCACACGACCGCGCCGATGGCCGACGCGGTCCTCGCGAGCGGCGGGCGGGTCGTCCTGCACGACGCGTTCGAACCGGGCGACGTGCTCGACGCCTTCGAGCGGCACGGGGTGACCGACGTCTACCTCGCCGTCCCGCACCTCTACCGGCTCCTGGACCACCCGGCGGCCCCGCTCACGGAGTTGTCGTCGCTGCGCCGCATCACCTACAGCGGCACCCCGGCGGCCCCGGCGCGGGTGGCACGGGCCGTCGAGCTCTTCGGCGACGTGCTCATCCAGGTGTACGGGACGACGGAGGCGGGCGGCATCAGCAGCCTGAACCCGCTGGACCACCGGGAACCCGAGCTGCTCGGCTCGGCGGGCCGCCCCTTCCCCTGGGTGCGGGTGGAGATCCGCGGCGCCGGCGGCGGCCCACAGGTGGAGCGGGGGGTGTCGGGCGAGATCTGGATCAGCTCGCCCACCGTCACGGCCGGCTACCTGGGCGACGAGGAGCGCACCGGCACGGTCTTCCGCGACGGCTGGCTGTGCACCGGGGACCTGGGGCACTGGGACCGGTACGGCTACCTCCGGCTCGACGGCCGGGTGGGCGACGTGATCAAACACGGCGGGCTCAAGCTGGACCCGGCGGCCATCGAGGAGGCGCTGATGCGCCATCCGCAGGTGCGTCAGGCCACGGTGTTCGGGGTGCGCGACCGCGACTGGGTGGAGCAGGTGCACGCGGCCGTCGAGCTGTACTCGGGGGCCGGGCACACCTCCTGCGACCTGCGGGGGTACGTGGCCGCGGCGCTGACTCCGGAACACACCCCGGTACGCGTATCGGTCTGGCCGAAGCTCCCCCTCACCCCCTCGGGCAAACCGGACCGCGCCTATCTGCGCTCCGTCTCGCCACCGGACCCCGCCACCACGAAGGCCACCGCACCGCCGGGTCCCTTCGCCACCACGGCCTCCGGGCCGCCGGGCACCTTCGCCACCAGGGCCCCCGCGCCGCCGGGCTCCCTCGCCGCCGAGGCCTCCGCACCGCCGGGCTCCCTCGCCACGGGCACCCCCGGTGCCCCGCGCGTCGGCGGACCGGCCCTCAGCTCCCCGCGCGGAGCCACCGCGCGGGCCGACCCCGTCCGCGCGAGCGGCCCGGGTCACCAGCCCGATCACGCCTCCTCGCGAACCAGAAAGGGCGTTCCATGACCGGTTTCGGCCACTTCGCCCGGTCGCTGCGGCTACGGCGGCTCTACCGCCACAGCACGGCCGGCCTGATGATCACCCCTCTCGACCATTCGATCCACGACGGTCCCGTGGTGCCGAAGGGCACCACGCTCGACCAGCTCGCCGCCCGGATCGCCGCCGGCGGTGCGGACGCCGTCGTCGTGCACAAGGGCAGCGTGCGGCACATCAGCCCGGAGCGGTTCGCCGCGATGTCGCTGATCATCCACCTCAACGCGAGCACCAGCCAGGCGCTCGACCCCGATGCCAAGTACGTCGTCGCCGGCGTCGAGGAGGCCCTGCGCCTCGGCGCGGACGCGGTCAGCGTCCACGTCAACCTCGGCTCCGACGACGAGCGGCAGCAGATCGGCGACCTCGGCCGGATCGCCGACGCCTGCGACCGCTGGAACCTGCCGCTGCTCGCGATGGTGTACCCGCGCGGGCCGCGGATCAGCGACCCCCGGGACCCGGCCGTCGTCGCGCACGCCGTGACGATCGCCGCCGACCTGGGCGCGGACCTGGTCAAGACCGTCTTCCTCGGATCCACCGCGGAGATGCTCGACCTGACCGCGGCCTGCCCCGTGCCGGTGCTCGTCGCCGGCGGACCCGCCCTGGAGAAGGAGGAGGAGGTCCTCGCGTACGTCAGGGACGCCATCGCCGGAGGGGCGGGCGGGGTGGCCATGGGCCGCAACATCTTCCAGGCCAAGGACCCGCGCGCGCTGGCGGCCAAGGTGGCCCGGATCGTGCACCACTTCCCCGAACAGCACTTCACCACCGGCCCGTTCAGCGAGGCGGGCGGACGGGAGCGGCTGCACAGCGAACGCCTCACCCCCGACCACCTCGACGGCACACCGCTCGACGACCCGCACACCCCGCACCTCGACGACTCATCTCTCGACAACCTGACAGGAGGTCCGCATCATGACGGACGCCAAACTGTGCTGGCTTGACATCCGCGAGGCCGGCGACGCCACCGCCGCCGTCCTGGAGGAGGCCGTGCACCAGAAGATCGACGGCATCGTCGCCGCCGACCCGGCGGTCTTCGCCGGTCTGCCGCCCACCGTGCGCAAGGTCCTGCTCTTCGAGAACGGCGCCCCGACCGTCCCCGCCGACCTGGGCGAGGCCGACGTGGTGATCGTTCCCGGTCCGCGCGACGGGCGGGCCGAGCTCGAAGCGGCCCACCCGGAGGTCCGGTTCGGGCGGTACGTGGAGATCGTCGACGCCGACACCCTGGAGGACGCGTGCCTGGCGGCGCGTCTGGAGGCGTGGAGCGTCCTCGACTTCCGCGACCCGACGAAGATCCCGCTGGAGATCGTCATCGCGGCCGCCTCGGGCGCGCCCGGTTCGATCGTGACGACGGCCGCCGACACCGAGGAGGCCGAGATCCTCTACGGCGTCCTGGAGCACGGCTCGGACGGGGTCCTGATGCGGGGCCGCAAGGTCGGCGACGCGACGGCCCTGCGGACCGCGGCGACCGCGCACGGCGGTGAGATCTCCCTGGTCGAGCTGGAGGTCACGGCCACCACGCACATCGGGATGGGCGAGCGCGCCTGCGTCGACACCACGACCCACTTCCGCAAGGACGAGGGCATCCTGGTGGGCTCCCACTCCAAGGGCATGGTCCTGTGCGTCAGCGAGACCCACCCGCTGCCGTACATGCCGACCCGCCCGTTCCGGGTGAACGCCGGCGCCCTCCACTCGTACACCGTGGGGCAGAACGGCCGCACCCACTACCTGAGCGAGCTGCACGCCGGCAGCTCCGTCCTGGCGGTCGACGTCGACGGCCGCACCCGGCCGGTCAGCGTCGGCCGGGTGAAGATCGAGACCCGTCCGCTCATCTCCATCGACGCGGTCGCGCCCAGCGGTCAGACGGTCAACCTGATCCTCCAGGACGACTGGCACGTGCGGGTCCTCGGTCCCGGCGCCTCGGTGCTCAACAGCACCGAACTCAAGCCGGGCGACCGCATCCTGGGGCACCTGCCGACGGCCGACCGTCACGTGGGCTACCCGATCAACGAGTTCTGCCTGGAGAAGTAGGAGCGTACGGAGCGCCCCGCTCCACCACGTCGTGAAGCCCCGCCCCGGCACACCCCGTGCCGGGGCCGGCGCGCGTCCGGTCCCGGCCGTCCCCGGCGCCCCCGGTACGGCGCTCACAGCAGCCCGCACTCCGCGGCGATGCGCGCCGCGTCGAACCGGTTGCGGCCGCCGAGCTTCTTGATCGCCGCCGAGGTGAGGTTCCGTACCGTCCCCGCCGCGAGGTAGAGCTCGCCCGCGATCTCCTTGACCGTCGCCCCGCCGGCGGTCAGCCGCAGCACGTCCGTCTCGCGGACGCTGAGCACCGTCTCCCCCGCCGCCGGGGTCCGCAGCAGCCCCGGGTCGACGGTGAGGCAGCCCCCCGCCACCCCCACCAGGGTTGTGATCAGCTGCGGCAGCCGGGCCGTCTTGGGGACGACGCCGAGCGCCCCGGCGGCCACCGCCCGGTCCACCACGGACGGCGTGGCCGAGCCGACCATCAGCGCCACGCCGCAGCTCGGATGGTGCGAGCGCACCTCGGTCGCCGCGTGCAGCGCCTTGCCTCCCATGGTGCTCTCGCCGAGCAGCAGGACGGTCGGCCGGTGCCGTTGGACGGCGGGCAGCACCGCCTCGAACGTCGTGGCGAGCCCCACGACGTCCAGGCCGTTGGTGCCGTTCAGGGTCTCGGCGAAGGCCTCCAGGACCAGTTGGTGGTCACCGGCCACGACGACGCGAATGGACATCTCTCTCCCCGTGGTGACTTCTGTGGCGGCGGCCCTCGCGGGCCGCCGGTCAGCGACTGGTCGCCCGCGCCGCGTCGGCGGCCAGGCCGTCGACGACGGAGCGGACCCAGTCGCGGTCCTCCGCCGTCGTCGTGCCCGGTCCGGCCTGGGCGGCCGGCGTGCGCTCGATGTGCCGGGCGCCGGGCGGCAGCGCGGCCGCGAGTGCGGCCGAGACGGCGCGGAAGGCGCGTGTCAGTTCTCCGGTGGCGTCCGGCGGCGGCAGGACGACGACGCCGGCGTCCACCGGTCCGGCGTCGGCGGCGATCTGGCCGGGCAGCCGGCCGGCCTCGGCCGGATCGCCGATGTCGATCCGGTACGGCAGGGCCACCAGGCCGGCGTCGGTGAGCGCCTTGCAGAGGAAGGCCGCGTTGGTGGCGGCGTCGTCGCCGCGGTCCGGGTGGCCGGCGCCGACGACGGCGACGACCGCCCCGGCGGCGCACAGGCGGGTCGTGAGCTCCCGGCCGACACCCGTGGTGGCGTCGACGACGAGGACGACGAGACCGTCGAGCCGCGGCGGGGAGGATCCGGTCTGGAGCACGTGAACTCCCTTACGAGGAGATCGTCGAACGGGTAGCGTGATGATCGTGTGAACGGGGTGAATCGGGCGGCTCACGAAAAAAGCAGGGCCACCGGTTCTGAGGTCTCCGCCTGTGACCGGGCCGGGGACGGTGTACGACCGTGGTCCGAAGGGGGACACCACGTGGACGAGGTCTCGTCACTCGATCAGCACACCCTGGGCGTGTACCGCGCGATCCTGTTCCACAAGGAGCACGATCCGGAGCGTCTGGCGAAGTTGCTGAGCTGCACGACGGAGCGGGTGGAGGAGGCGCTCGACCTGCTCACCCGCCTCTCGCTGCTCGCGCCGTCCCGGGACACCCCGGGCCGGATGCGCGCGGTGAACCCCTCGCTCGGCCTGAAGGTGCTGCTCCAGCGGGAGGAGCGCGAGCTCGCCTCGCGGCAGCAGCGGATCGAGCAGAACCGTGCCGCCCTCGCCGCCCTCGCGGCCGAGTACACGGCCTCGGGCCCGTCGGGCGGTCTCGACGGGGCGGAGCACCTCGACAACGTCGACGACATCCGCATCCGGCTCGAAGCCCTCGCCGAGTCCTGTACGCACGAGTCGCTCGCCTTCCATCCGGTCAAGGCGCTCAGGGCGGAGTCCGTGGAGGCCGGCCGGCCCCTGAACGAGCGGGCGATGGAGCGCGGTGTGCGCTTCCGGACGATCTACCTGGACAGCGTCGCGGGCGACCGGGTGACCCGGGGTCACGCCCAGTGGATGGCGGAGCGCGGCAGCGAGATACGTACCTCGCCGACCCTCCCGATGCGTCTCCTCATCGTGGACACGACGGCGGCGGTCGTGGCCGGACTGCCCGGCCAGGCACAGCCGTCCGCGCTGCTCTTCAGCAGCCAGCCGGTGGTCCTGGCCATGCGGGCCCTCTTCGAGGCGTACTGGGAGCACTCCACCCCGCTCGACGGGCCCGGTGACGCCCTGCTGCCCGGTGGGCTCACGCCACAGGAGCGCAAGCTCCTGCAACTCCTGGCGAGCGGTCTCACCGACGAGGCGGTGGCGCGTGCGCTCGGCATCGGGGTGCGGACGGAGCGGCGGATCGTGGCCGACCTGATGGAGCGGCTCGGTGCGTCCAGCCGGTTCGAGGCGGGGGTGCAGGCGACGCGCAGGGAGTGGATCTGACGGCGTCCGGCGGCGATGGTGACACGCATGGTGGTCAGTCCCTCGGAGTGGTGTCCCAGACGAAGTCGCCCGGGATGTCGGGGAAGCAGGGCAGGCCGGGGAGGCAGACGCCCGGGAGGTCGCCCGGCATGCCGGGGCGGGGCGGCAGGTCCCAGACGAAGTCGTCGGCGCTGTCGGTGACGACCGGCGGGGCCACGGGCGCGGCCTCGGCCGGGGAGGCCATCAGCAGACCGCCGAGGACGGCGGCGGCGACGGCGGCGAGGACACTGCTTGCGCGGCGGGAGCGACAGGACATGTGGGTCTCCATTCCGAGGTGCGGATGCGGTACGGGTGCGGCGTACGTGCGTGTCAGGAGGTCCTTGGCGGCCGGTGGCTTTTCGGCCGTCCCGCCCGCACACCCAGAGGAAATCACTGCCGGGACCCGGCTGTCCGCTTCCGGACAGGCCAGGAAGCTGCCTGGCAAAGAGCTGCCTCGGGACCTGCGGGAAATGCGGAGGTCCGCTCCGAGCGGACCCTTCTCTTCCGGCCAAAAGGCCAGGTGGGGGGCGCGCACCCGACCGGTCGCGCTCCGGCCGTAATCCGGCCACGGGCACATGCCGGAACGAGTTGCCGCCCGCACCAGGCGGACGGGGCGGCGACCGGGTGGTGGGAAGCTGCCGACCGCCCCGGGGCGGAGGAGTCCGGCGGGGAGCCGGAGGAGGGTCACCGACCGGTCGTCGACGGGTCACCGGTGACTCGTCCGGGGCTCATCGCCCGCTCATCACCCGCTCATCGGTGGCCCATCGGCGGCTCATCGCGGGGTGAGGGGGCGGCGGGGGTCCGGGGGCGTCACCGGACGGGCGGCACCGGCGCGAGGGGTCCGGGGGGCGTCACCGGACCGGCGGCAGCGGGGCAGGGGGTCCGGGGGCGTCACCGGACGGAAGGCACCGGAGCCCCGGACGGGCGGCAACTCTGCGTTGCGGCACCCGTCCCGGGCGGGTGGGTCAGGCCTTGCTGAGGTGGGACCAGAACTCGTCCCAGGACAGCCTGCCGTCGCCGTTGTCGTCGCGCTGCTTGATGAGGGCCTCGGCGACCGTCTCGGTGACGTGGAAGTCGCCCAGCTGCGCCATGACGCTCTTGTACTCGGCGGCGGTGATGAAGCCGTCCCCGTCCACGTCGTACCGGTTGAATGCCGTGCGTGCCGACTCGATGTCCGCCACTGCTTCCGCCCCTTCATGGTGCTTCTCTGACGGGGTCAGATTAGCTGGCCCGGTCGGGGCTACCGGAAGACGCCCGTGTGACCGAGGGAGTAGCGGCCCGGCTGGGGGTAGACGGCGAGGCCGTGGGGGCCGCCGCCGACCGGGATGCGGGCCAGCTGCTTCCCGTTCGTGGTGT
Organism: Streptomyces sp. NPDC002057; assembly: GCF_040296665.1. Classification (NCBI taxonomy): domain Bacteria; kingdom Bacillati; phylum Actinomycetota; class Actinomycetes; order Kitasatosporales; family Streptomycetaceae; genus Streptomyces; species Streptomyces sp. NPDC002057. The sequence goes on along the minus strand of NZ_JBEOXR010000002.1, from coordinate 276,876 downwards.
CGATCGCGTAGACCTCGGAGTCGTAGCGGCCGGACAGCCACAGCACCTTGCCGTCGGCGGAGACGCCTCCCATGTCGGGGGAGCCGCCGTCCGGCAGCCACCACTTCTTGGTGAGCTTGTCCTTCCCGAAGTCGAAGACGGAGATCGAGCCCTCGCCGCGGTTGGGGATGTACATCTCGCGCGAGTCCCGGCTGATGTACAGGCCGTGGGCGCCCTTGCCGGTGGGCAGCAGCGTCGGGGTGGTGAACTTCTCGCCGTCCAGCACCCACACGCCGTGGGCCATCATGTCGGCGATGTAGAAGGTCTTGCCGTCCGGGGAGATCTTCACGTCCTGCGGCATGGCGCCCTCGAAGGGCAGTTTCTGCTGGCCGATCACCTCCATCTTCTCGGTGTCGACCTTGAGCAGCTCGCCGGAGAACTCGCAGGAGACGACGAAGTAGCGTCCGTCGGCGGAGAAGTCGGCGTGGTTGACGCCGTAGCAGCTGACCGGGACGGTCTTGCGCCGCTCCATGGTGTGCGGGTCGCGGAAGACGAGTTCGCGGTCGAGCGAGGCCATCACGATCGCGTACTTGCCGTTGGGCGTGAAGTAGAGGTTGTACGGGTCGTGGACCTCGACGGGCTTGCCCGCGACGCCGGTGGCGGGGTCGATGGGGGTGAGGGTGTGGCCCCGGTTGTTGTTGACCCAGAGGGTCTTCAGGTCCCAGGAGGGCACGACGTGCTGGGGCTGGATGCCGACGGGGATGGTCTCGACGACCTGGTAGGTGGCCGGGTCGATGACGGAGACGGTGTTGGAGTTGGTGTTCGGGACGTAGACCCGGGACGGGAAGTTCTTGACGACCGGGGAGAGCTTGTCGGGCCGGTCGGCGGCGTAGACGTCCTCGGGGTCGAGCGGCGGCGGCATGCCGGGGAGCCCGGCGGGGGCCGCCGCCGGCTTGGGTACGGCGGGGGCGGCGGCCTTCTTCACCGGGGCGGCGCCGTCCTCCGGGTCCCCGCCGCAGCCGGCGAGCGTGGTGAGGAGGGCGGCGGCGAGGAGGGCCCCGGTCCTCGCCGTGAGCCTCCTGACCGGGCGGGGGTCGCTCATGAGGGGGCTCGTGGCGTGTCTCTGCGTGCGGTGGGCCATCAGGTCAGCAGCTCCGTGGTGGTGACCGCGCGCAGTCCGCGGCGGTCGAGGTCGGCGAGGAGGAGGGGCAGCGCGGCGGCGGTGTCCGGGTAGCCGAAGTGCAGGCTGACGACGGAGCCGGGGCGGACGGCCCCGGTGACGTTGCGCACGACGGCGTCGGCGCCGGGTGAGGTGAAGTCGAGGGAGTCGACGTCGTACGAGAGGACGTGCGGGTATCCGGCGCGGTGGGCGGCGCGCAGGACGGCGGGGGTGGCGTGCTGGGTCCGGGAGGGCCGGAACCAGGTGCCGATGGAGCCGGTGAGCCGGCGCAGCCGGGTGGCGCAGGCCTCGATCTCGGCGAGGGCCTCGGCCTCGGTCATGGCGTTGACGTCGATGTGGCGCTGGGTGTGGTTGCCGAGGTCGTGTCCGCCGTCGAGGACGCGGCGGGCGAGGTCGGGGTGGGCGTCGAGCCAGCTGCCGACGGCGAGGACGGTGACGCGGGCGCCGGCCTTCTCCGCCTGGCCGAGGAGGGTCCGGGCGAGGGCGGGGTCGCCCTGGCCGTGGAAGGTGAGGGCGACGCGGGGCCGGTCGCGGGGGCCGTGGTCGATCTCGGCGGGCTGTCCGGGGAGGCGCCGCGGGGCGGGGGCCGCGCGGGGCGCGGGGGCGGGTCGCCGGGGGGCGGGCGCGGCGGGGCGGGGGTCGGTGCCGCAGGCGGTGGCGAGGGTTCCCGCGAGGGCGGCGGCCGCTCCGGCCCGGAGGGCTCCGCGGCGGTCGATCGGCTTCACGCGACCATTTAAGGGCGGAGATGCCCGTTTCATCACGATTACGCCAATTCAGGACGTTTACGGACTCGCTTCCGATGTCCACCATGCGGACGGGCCCGAGAAACACCCGACGAACCGCATAGCCATTCACTGTTTGCAAGGTGGGTGCCACACGTCACCAACGATTCACTATTAAAGTGTCCACATTGGCACCACTTTGCCCCACTAGGGACTTTTGGCGGTAGGGCCCCCCGTCTGTCATAGTCGAGGACACGACCCCCATTGACCCGGGCAAGGTCGACATAGCGGCCGTGGATACACCCCCCCCGTCCACGGCGCATCACACGGAAGCCCCCACGTGCCTCACCACGGCACACGGGGGCTTCCGTGTATGCGGAGGACCCCGCCCACACGGGCGACGGGGGTACGGACCCGGCCGCCGCGCTCAGGGACGGTCGGTGACCCGCATCTCGAACCAGGTCGTCTTGCCGCGCGGCGCGAGGTCCACGCCCCAGCGGTCCGAGAGCTTGTCGACGAGGAAGAGGCCCCGGCCGCTGATGTCGAGCTCGTGGACCGGCATCAGACAGGGCAGCCCGCGCGAGGGGTCGCGCACCTCGACCCTGATCCAGCCGCGCCGCCGCTGCAGCCTCAGCGCGAAGACCCGGGCGCCGGTGTGCCGGACCGCGTTCCCGACGAGCTCCGAGACGAGCAGGACCGCGTGCTCGGCGATCTGCGGGCCCAGCGCCCACTGCCGCATCACGACGTGCTGGGTGAGCCTGCGGGCCACCCACGCGGATTCGGGCCGGGACGGCAGCCGGACATCCTCCTCGGCCGGGTTGCCGTACAACTCCACTGCTTCGGCGGCCTGTTCGTCGTCCGCGGCCGGTGACCACCGCGAGGCGGCGGCGCTTGCGCGCTGCCACGGTTGTTCCCTACCCTCCAGGCCCGCCATGCCCCCATCATGGCCGCACGGACGTGTCCGCGGGGGCCGTTCCGGTGGAATCGGCCCCCACAAGGGACGTCTGTCACGGCGCGGGCCCGCGCGCCCCCGGCGCGCCGGGGGCTCAGACGAACTTCGCCTTGCCCGGCCCCTCCTCGACGAAGCTGCGCATCCCGCGCTCGCGGTCCTCGGTCGCGAACAGACCCGCGAACCAGGTGCGCTCGATGGCGAGACCGGTGTCGATGTCGGCCTCCAGCCCCTGGTCGATCGCCTCCTTCGCGGCCCGCAGGGCGACCGCCGGGCCCTGCGCCAGCCTGGCGGCCCAGGCGTGCGCCTGCTCGTACACCTCGGCGGCCGGGACGACCCGGTCGACCAGGCCCAGGGCCAGGGCCTCGTCCGCCTTGACCATCCGGCCGGTGAAGATGAGGTCCTTGGCCTTGGAGGGGCCGACGAGCCGGGAGAGGCGCTGGGTGCCGCCGGCGCCGGGGATCAGGCCGAGCAGGATCTCCGGCTGGCCCAGCTTCGCGTTGTCGGCGGCGATCCGGTAGTCGGCGCAGAGCGCGAGCTCGCAGCCGCCGCCGAGCGCGTACCCGGTGACGGCGGCGACGACCGGCTTGGGGATGCGGGCGACGGCGGTGAAGGAGTCCTGGAGGGCGCGGGAGCGCTTGACCATGGCCACGTGGTCCATGGCCTGCATCTCCTTGATGTCCGCGCCGGCCGCGAACACCTTCTCCCCGCCGTAGAGGATCACGGCCCGTACGTCGTCCCGGTCGGTGGCCTCCTGGGCCAGCTCGCGCAGCCGGTCCTGGGTGGCGACGTCCAGGGCGTTCATCGGGGGGCGGTCGAGGCGGATCGTGCCGACGCCTTCGGCGACTTCGAGGTTCACAGTCATGGGGGAAGGTTAGTGGCGGGGGGTCCGGGGGGCTTCCCCCCGGAGGACACGCACGCGCGGGGGCCCGGTGCTGTTGCTCACAGCACCGGGCCCCCGTCACGCGGGCGGTCGGGCGGGACCTAGGCGATCCACTCCGACCAGTCCATGTTCCAGCCGTTGAGGCCGTTGTCCGGCTTGATCTGCTTGTCCTTCGAGTTCTTCACGACGACCACGTCACCGATGATCGAGCGGTCGTAGAACCAGGCGGCCGGCATCGAGCTGTCGCCCGCGCCCCGCGCGTCCTGGAGGCCGACGCAGCCGTGGCTGACGTTGGAGGAGCCGAAGGTGCCGGCCGAGGCCCAGTAGTTGCCGTGCACGAAGGTGCCGGAGGTGGACAGGCGCATCGCGTGCGGCACGTCCTTGATGTCGTACTCGCCGCCGAAGCCGACCGTGGCCCCGTTCATGCGGGTCACCTTGTACTTCTCGCTGATGACCATCTGACCGTTGTACGTGGTCGTGGACGGCGCGCCCGCGGTGATCGGGATCGTCTTGATGATCTTCCCGTCGCGCTCGATCTTCATCGTCTTGGCGCTCGCGTCGACGGTGGAGACCTGACGGCGGCCGATGGTGAAGGTGACCGTCTTCTTCTGCTTGCCGTAGACGCCCGGGCGGCCCTCGACGCCGTCCAGGTTGAGGTGCACGGTCACCTTGGTGCCGGCGGCCCAGTAGTTCTCCGGGCGGAAGTCCAGGCGGTCGTTGCCGAACCAGTGGCCCTCGATCGGCACGGACGGCACGGCCGTCACCTTGATGGCCTTCTCGACGGCCTCGGGGTCGGTGATGCCCCGGGTGAAGTTGATGGACACCGGCATGCCGACGCCGACGGTCGAACCGTCCTCCGGCGTGTAGTGGCCGATGAAGGTGTTCTTCGGGACGAGGGTCGTGAAGGTGGTGTCCTTCGCCGACTCGCGGCCCTCGGCGTCCTTCGCGACGGCGTGGACCTTGTACTGGGTGCCACCGGCGAGGTGGGCGGTGGGCGTCCAGCTGGCGCCGTCCGCGGCGATCTTCCCCTCGACCGCGGTGCCCTTGGAGTCGGCGACCGTGACCGTGCTCAGCTTGCCCTGCGCCGCGGTGACCTTGAGGGCCCCGCTGGTGGCGACCGAGTCGGCGCCGTCCTTCGGAAGGATCGTCACGACCGCCTGGGAGGCCGCGTTCCCCTGGCCGCCGCCCTCGGCGGCCGGTCCCTTGCCCCCCGTACCGGCCGGCGTCCCGCCGCCGCCGCAGGCGGTGAGCGCCAGGAGCATCGCCCCCGTCGCCAGGGCCGTCAGCCGGACGCCCCCGCGTCGCCGGCCGCGCCGCCCCGTCGCCCCTACCGATGCCCCCGATATCGGCTGCCCGTTCACTGTGGTCGTCTCCCCTCGCACGGCCTGGCAACCGCCACGGCCCCACCCCCGTGCGCATTCACTCGCGCACACGGCGCTAGATAATCACACCGCAGGACACGAAAGATCCTCGTGAATGTCACCGTTCCGTCCCGATCGACCTGGTAAGAGGGCGGAAGCGGCGGGTGGTGCGGGGGAGACGGAGGGGTCAGCGCAGCGCCGAGCCGGCCTTCCAGAGGTTCCACTCCATGTTCCAGCCTCCGAGGCCGTTGTCGGGAGCGACCTTGCGGTCCTGGGAGTTGACCACCTCCACCACGTCGCCGACGAGGGTCCGCTCGAAGAACCAGCCCGCCGGCGACTCGGTGCTGCCGCCCTTGTCGTCGCGGAGCCCGACGCAGCCGTGGCTGACGTTGGCGGAGCCGAACGTCTCCGGCGAGGCCCAGTAGTTGCCGTGGAGGAAGGTCCCCGACTCGGTGAGCCGCATGGCGTGCGGCACGTCCTTGATGTCGTACTCGCCGCCGAAGCCGACCGTCCGGCCGTCCATCCGCGTCACGTCGTACAGCTCGGTGACGACCATCCTGCCGTTGTACGTGGTGGTCTTCGGCGCTCCCGCGGTGATCGGGATCGTGGTGAGGAGTTCGCCGTTCCGCCTGACCTCCATGGTGTGGGCGGCGGCGTCCACCAGGGAGACCTGGGAGCGGCCGACGGTGAAGCCGACCGTCTTGCGCTGGATGCCGTAGACGCCGGGCGCCCCCTCGACGTCGCGCAGACCGAGTTCGACGGTGACCCGGGTGCCCGGTCGCCAGTAGGTGGCGGGGCGGAAGTCGAGCCGCTCCTTGCCGAACCAGTGGCCGACGACCTCCACCGGCGGCACCGAGGTGATCCGGATGGCGCGCTCGACCTCGGCCCGGTTCTCGATCGGCAGGTTGAAGCCGAAGGAGACGATCATGCCGACGCCGACCGTGGAACGGTTCTCCGGTTTGAAGTAGCCGATGAAGCGGCTCTCGGGCACCACGGTGGTGAAGGTGGTGTGCCGGGCCGAGCGGCGCCCGTGGGCGTCGAGCGCGACCGCGTCCACGCTGTACTTCGCGGCGAGCGCGAGCCGGGACTCCGCCCGGGGGCGCCAGCGCAGCCCGTCCGCGGAGATCTCCCCCGCGACCTCGGTCCGCTGGGCGTCCTCCACCTGGACCACGGTCACCCGTTCGAGCCGGCCGCTGTCCACCTTCACCTCGACCGGGCCCTCGGCCGGCACCCCGCGGCTGCCGTCCTCCGGGCTGACCAGAATGACGTCACCGGGAGCCCGTGCCTTGCCCGGCAGGGCGACTCCGATGCCGCCACCGCCGCCCGACGCCGTGCAGCCCACGAGGCCCGCCATCAGTCCCGCCACCGCGAGGGCGTGCCTCGCCCGCTTCCATACAAGTGTCACGCTCGGCCCAACGACGGCCACCCTCCAGGGGAAACGTGCGTGCGGGTCATGTTGGGAGGACGGCCCTGCGGGCAGAACAGGGGGAGGACCACGCGCGGGCGCGGCGGCAGGGACGCCGCCGCTCCCCCGCGTTCGGGCCCGACGAGCCGCGGGAGGCCGGGACGGTGACGAGCGCAGCCGAGCAGGAGGCGGTACCGAAGCATGCCCCGGAGCGGGCCGGGCCACCGGTGTGGCCGGGGGCGCCGACGCCGCTCGGCGCGCGCTGCCGGGTGGGGCCCGACGGGGTCGCGGGCACCAACTTCGCCCTGTGGGCGGGCGGGGCGGAGGCCGTGGAGCTGTGCCTCTTCGACCCTGACGGGACGGAGGTACGGCTGCCGCTGACCGAGCTGACGCACGAGATCTGGCACGGCTTCGTGCCCGGGATCGGGGCCGGACAGCGGTACGGCTACCGGGTGCACGGCCGCTGGGACCCCTGGACGGGCGCCCGCTGGAACCCGGCGAAGCTGCTCCTCGATCCGTACGCGCGGGCCGTGGACGGCGACTTCACCCTGCCGCCCGAGGTGTACGGGCACGTGCGGGACTGGCCGCAGCAGCACGTGGCCGACACCGTCCGCGACGAGCGGGACTCCGCCCCGCACGTCCCGAAGGGGGTCGTCGTCCAGGACGACGACGACTGGTCCGACGACCGCAGACCCAAGACGCCCTGGCAGGACTCGGTCATCTACGAGCTGCACGTGAAGGGCTTCACCCGGCTCCACCCGGGCATCCCCGAGCACCTCCGGGGCACCTACGCGGGCCTCGCGCACCCGGCGGCGATCGAGCACCTCGTACAGCTCGGGGTGACGGCGGTGGAGCTGCTGCCGGTGCACCAGTTCGCGCACGAGGACCACCTCCTGCGACGCGGGCTGCGCAACCACTGGGGCTACAACTCGATCGGCTACTTCGCCCCGCACGCCGGCTACTCGTCCTCGGGGACCGCCGGGCAGCAGGTCGGCGAGTTCAAACGGATGGTGCGGGCGCTGCACGCGGCCGGGATCGAGGTCATCCTCGACGTCGTCTACAACCACACGGCGGAGGCGGGCGAGCGTGGCCCCACCCTCTCCCTGAAGGGCATCGACAACCGGGGCTACTACCGGCTCCCGTCGGACGCCCGCCGCTACACCGACTACACGGGCTGCGGCAACACCCTGCACGTCGTACAGCCGCAGGTGCTGCGGCTGATCACCGACAGCCTGCGGTACTGGGTGACGGAGATGGGCGTGGACGGCTTCCGCTTCGACCTGGCGGCGGCGCTGGCCCGCTCCATGCACGACGTCGACATGCTCTCCCCGTTCCTCGCCGTGATCGCCCAGGACCCGGTGCTCCGCCGGGTCAAGCTCATCGCCGAACCGTGGGACGTGGGCAACGGCGGCTACCAGGTCGGCGCCTTCCCCCCGCTGTGGACCGAGTGGAACGACCGATACCGGGACGCCGTACGGGACTTCTGGCGCGGCGCGCTCCCCGACGTACGGGACCTCGGCTACCGGCTCTCCGGCTCCAGCGACCTGTACGCCTGGGGCGGGCGCCGGCCCTACGCCTCCGTCAACTTCGTCACCGCGCACGACGGCTTCACCCTGCGGGACCTCGTCACGTACGAGCGCAAGCACAACGAGGCCAACGGCGAGGGCAACCGCGACGGCACCCACGACAACCGCTCCTGGAACTGCGGGGTGGAGGGCGAGACCGACGACCCCGGGGTGAACGCGCTGCGCCTGCGCCAGCAGCGCAACCTCCTCACCACCCTCCTCCTCTCCACCGGGGTCCCGATGCTCGTCGCCGGCGACGAGATGGGCCGCACCCAGGGCGGCAACAACAACGCCTACTGCCAGGACAACGAGACCGGCTGGATCGACTGGACCCTCCCGGACGACCCCGGGCGGGCCCAGCTCCTCGCCCTCACCCGCCGGCTGCTCGCCCTCCGCCACCACCACCCGGTCCTGCGCCGCCGCGCCTTCTTCTCCGGCCGTCCCCAGGGCACGGACGGCCTGCGCGACCTGGCCTGGTTCACCTCGGAGGGCGCCGAGATGACGGAGCCCGACTGGTACGCGCCCACGGCCACGCTCGGCCTCTACCTGTCGGGCCGTGACATACCGGGCCGGGACGAGCGGGGCGAGCAGATCACCGACGACAGCTTCCTCGCCGTCCTCCACGCGGGCCACCGGCCGCTCGACTTCCGCCTCCCGGGAGCGCCGTGGGCGCAGACGTACGAACTGGTCGTCGACACGGCCCGCGAGGACCAGTCGCACCCCCCGGGGACGCTCCACCGGGGCGGCGGGACGCTCACGGTGGGGGCGCGGTCGATGGTCCTGCTGCGGGTCGCGGGGTGAGCCCCGGCCCGGCCACCGCGGCGCGACGGCGGTGGCCGGGCGGGGCCGAGGGTGTGCTTCCCCCGCGGGCCGGGGCGCGGCCCGCACGGGCACCCGTGCCGCGGCCCGCCGTGACCTCCCCCGTGCGACGGACCGCGTGTGCGATCAGTCTCGGCCGGGCGCCGGGCGGTGTCGTTGGCCTCCGGCGCACGGCTCATTGACCCTGCGCGCACTCCCGGTGCTCGCTGGGGCTGTGCCCGTGGGCCGTGCGGAAGGCCCGGCTGAAGGCGGCGTGGTGGCGGAAGCCCCAGCGGGCGGCGACGGCCCGGACGGGGGTGCCGTGCTGCGCGGGGTCGGCGAGGTCGCGGGCCGCGCGGGCGAGCCGCTCGTCGCGGATCCAGCCGGCGACGGTGAGGCCGTGGTCCTGGTAGAGCCGGTGGAGGTAGCGCACCGAGATGTGGTGGGCGGCGGCGACGGTGCCCGGGGCGAGGTCGGGGTCGGAGAGGCGGCGGCGTACGAAGTCCTGGGTGCGCAGGAAGAGGGCCCGGCGGCGGCTCTCCGGTTCGGGCGCGGTGTCGGCGTCCAGCCGTGCGGCGGCGGCGCCCGCGAGCAGGTCGAGGAGCACGGTCGTCAGGCGCGGCCCGTCCCCGGGCCCGAAGGCCCCCGGGTCGGCGGCGAGCCGCACGAGGAACGGGGCGAGCAGGGCGCCGAACCCGGTGTCGCCGGGGATCCGGAGCGCGACGAGCCGCTCGGCCTCGCGGGCGGGCAGCGGCAGGAGCGCCTTGGGGAACTGGACGACGATGTGGTCGAGCCGGCCGCCGGGGTGCCGGGTGGCGCCGTCGAAGGGCAGCGAGGAGTCGTAGACGGTGAGGTCCCCCGCGCGGAAGACGTTGTCCCGTCCGGCCTGGGAGATCGCCATCTCCCCGCTCAGCGTGAGCGAGAGCTGGTGGTAGCCGGGGTCGGCGCGGCTGATCAGCCGGGGTGTGCGGCGGGTGGTCAGCGGCGGGTAGCGCAGGGCGGTGACCTGGGCGGCGCCGAGGTCGAGGGTGTGCGCCTCGGCCCGGAAGTCCCCGGCGTGCTCGCTGCCCATGACGGTGGGGATGAGGGCGGCGGCCGTCATGTCGTGCCAGTACCCGAAGCGTTCGCGGGCCGGCAGGTCCTCGGTGCTGATGCGGTGGACGCGCACGGGAATGCCCTCCGTCCCCCGGCCCGCGCTCAGCAGCGGCCCAGGATCCCCCGGTCGTAACCGGCGGCGACGGCGGCCGCCCGGTCCTTGACCCCCAACTTGCCATAGATGTGGGTGAGGCGGGTCTCGACGGTGGCCTCGCTGATGAAGAGCTCGGCGGCGGCCGGCCGGAAAACCGGATGAGACGTGTCAGTGGTGAACCGTATGGTCGGGCCTGATGCCCGAGAAACCTGTCGCCCCAGAGCCCCCCGCCCCCGACGCCCCCGACCGCTCCGCGGTGCGGGTGCTGCTCCGTCTGTGGCCGTACGTGCGGCCCGTGCGGGGGCGTCTGTTCACCGCCGCGGTCGTCGCGATCGTCGCCTCCTGTCTGTCGCTCGTGATCCCGCTCGTCCTGAAGTGGCTGGTCGACGGCCCCGTCGCGGACCGGGACCCGGGCGGGGTGTGGCTGGGCGCCCTCTACCTGCTGCTGCTCGGCATCGCCGAGGCGCTGCTCTTCGGGTACCGGCGCTGGCTGGTGGCCCGGCCGCTCTCCGGCGTCGAGGCACGGATGCGGGCCGACCTGTACGGCAGGCTGCAGCGGCTGCCGATCGCCTTCCACGACCGGTGGGCGTCCGGGCAGCTGCTCTCGCGCGGCACGACCGACCTGATGCTGGTCCGGATGTTCCTGGCCTTCCCGCTGACGTTCCTCCTGGTCAACGGGGTGACGATCCTCGCGGGTTACGTCCTGCTGCTCGCCCAGGACTGGTCCCTCGGGCTCGTCCTCCTCACGCCCGTCATCCCCCTGGTGATCGTCTGCTCGATCTTCGAGGGCAAGTACGGCACGGTGGCGCGCCGCGCGCAGGACCAGGTGGGCGATCTGACGACGGTCGTCGAGGAGAGCGTCCTCGGCATCCGCATCGTCAAGGGCTTCGGCCGCCACCGCAGCCAGGCGAAGGCCTTCCGCGAGCTGGCCGACGGGCTGCGCGGCACGGAGCTGGTCAAGGCCCGCCTGCTCGCCATGATCTGGGCGGTCATCACCGTCGTCCCCGAACTGGCCATCGGCGCGGCCCTGGTGCTCGGCACCGTACAGGTCGCGGACGGGGACCTGTCGGCGGGCACGCTCGTCGCGTTCCTGTCGACGGCGCTGGCGCTGCGCTGGCCGGTGGAGTCGATCGGCTTCCTGCTCGCGATGAGCCAGGAGGCGGCGACCGCGACGGAACGGTACTTCGAGGTGATGGACGCCGAGGAGGAACCGGACACCCCCGCGGGGACGGACGCCGCGGACGGCCCCGCCGGTGTGCGCTTCGAAGGCGTGACGTTCCGCTACCCGGACGCCCCGGAGGGCTCCCCGCCCGTCCTGGACGGCATCGACCTGCACATCCGCCCCGGCGAGACGCTGGCCCTGGTCGGCGGCACCGGCTCCGGCAAGACCACGCTCACCGCCCTCGTACCGCGACTGCACGAGGCGTCCGGCGGCCGCATCCTGCTCGACGGCGAGGACATCGCCCGGATGGAGCGCGAGCGGCTGCGGTCCCTGGTGTCGATGGCCTTCGAGGAGCCCACCCTCTTCTCCGCCAGCGTCGGGGAGAACGTCCTCATGGGCACCGACGGGACGGCGGGCGACCCGGAGCTGCGGCGCGCCCTGGGCGTGGCCCAGGCCGACGGCTTCGTCGACCGGCTGCCCGAGGGCGCCGCGACCCAGGTCGGCGAGCAGGGCCTGAGCCTCTCCGGCGGCCAGCGCCAGCGGCTCGCCCTGGCACGGGCGGTCGTCGGCCGCCCCCGCTTCCTGGTCCTGGACGACCCGCTCTCCGCCCTCGACGTCCACACGGAGGCACGCGTCGAGGCGGCCCTGCGGGAGGTCCTGCGGGAGACGACGGCACTGGTCGTGGCGCACCGCCCGTCGACCGTGATGCTGGCCGACCGGGTGGCGCTGCTGTCCGAGGGCCGGATCGCGGCCGTCGGCACCCATCAGGAGCTGCTGCGGAGCAGCGAGGAGTACGCCTGGCTGATGTCCGGCGAAGGCAAGGCCGAGGACGGGAACCGATGACGGACACCACCACGCTCCCCGGGCAGCGGGCCACGGACGGCGACCCCTTCGACCGCGACGACCTGCCCGCACCCCGCGGGGCGACGGGCGCCCTGCTGCGTTCGCTCCTGGCCACGCACCGGGCCCGCGTCACCGTCGCCGCCCTGGTCCTGCTCGTCAAGGAGGGAGCGGTCCAGGCGGGCCCGCTCCTCGTCGCCTACGCGATCGACCGGGGCGTCCCTGCGTTCCGCGCCGGCGACCACGGACCGGTCGTCGCGGTGGGGCTCGGCTATCTCCTCTGCGCGGCGCTCTCGGGCGTCCTCCAGTACGCCTTCGTCCGCGGGGCGGCCCGGATCAACCAGGACGTCCTCCTCGACCTGCGCGGCCGGATCTTCCGCCACGCCCAGATCCTCAGCGTCGACTTCCACGAGCGCTACACCTCGGGCCGGCTGATCTCCCGCTCGACGACGGACGTCGAGTCGCTGCGGGAACTCCTCTCCGAGGGCCTCCAGGAACTGATCGGCGTGGTGCTCTCCTTCGCGTCGATCTCCGTCATCCTCCTCTGGCTGGACCTGGGCATCGGCGCGGTGGCGGTCGCCTCCTTCCTCCCCCTGTACCTCCTGGTGCGCCTCTACCGGAAGCGGGCGGGAGCGGTCTACGCCGAGCGTTCCACGGCCATCGCGGGCGTGATCGTGAAGTTCGCGGAGACGATGAACGGCATCCGCCCCGTCCGGGCGTTCCGCCGGGAGCGGGTGAACGAGACCGAGTTCGCGGCGCTCAACCACCGCCACGAGCGCAGCAACGGCGACGCGCTCCTGGAGATGGCCCGCTACGTCGTCGGCTCACGGCTCGTCGCGAACACGGCGGTCGCCGGCATGTGCCTGTGGGGCGCCTACCGGGTGGCCTCGGGCTCCCTGGAACTGGGCGTCCTGGCGGCGGCGGTGCTGTACATGCGGCGCCTGTACGACCCGATCGACCGCCTGGGCATGTTCCTCAACTCGTACGAGTCGGCGGCGGCGTCCCTCACCAAGATCGCGGGTCTGCTGGCCCAGGAACCGGGCGTACCGGAGACGACGGCGCCCAGGGAGCTCCCCGGCCGCACCGGGACCCCGGGCCGCGAGGTCGTCTTCGACGGGGTCCGCTTCGCCTACCGCACGGGCGGCGAGATCCTCCCCGCCTTCGACCTGACGATCCCGCCGGGCCAGACGGTCGCCGTGGTGGGCGCGACGGGCGCGGGCAAGTCGACCCTCGCCAAGCTCCTCGCCCGCTTCTACGACCCCACGGACGGCGAGGTCCGGCTCGACGGCGTGGACCTCCGTGACCTGTCCACCCCGGAACTCCGCCGGGGCGTCGTCATGGTCACGCAGGAGGCGTTCCTCTTCTCGGGAACGATCGCCGACAACATCGCGATCGGCCGCCCGGACGCGACCCGGGAGGAGATCGAGGCGGCGGCCCGCGCCATCGGCGCGCACGCCTTCATCACCGGCCTCCCGGACGGCTACGACACGGACGTCCGCAAGCGCGGCGGCCGCATCTCCGCCGGCCAGCGCCAACTGGTGGCGTTCGCCCGCGCGCTCCTGGCGGACCCGGCGGTCCTGATCCTCGACGAGGCGACCAGCTCCCTGGACGTACCGGGAGAGCGGGCGGTGCAGCAGGCGATGGACACGGTCCTGGCCGGCCGTACGGCGGTGGTGATCGCCCACCGCCTCTCCACGGTCGAGGTGGCGGACCGGGTCCTCGTCATGGAGGCGGGCCGGATCGTCGAGGACGGCCCGCCCTCGGCGCTCGTCTCCGGCGAGGGCCACTACGCGGGGCTGCACCGGGCCTGGCGCGAGAGCCTGGTGGGCTGACGCACGACGGCGGTGGGGGCCGGGGCGGCTCCCACCGCACCACGCGCGGGCGGGCCCGGCGTCGGCATTCCGCCGCGCCGCCTGCGGGCGGGCCCGGCTTCGGTCCCGCGTACCACCCGCCCCGCACCACGCGCGGGCGCGATCGGCTTCACCACCCCGCCGCGCCACCCATGAGGTGTCAACGCCGGGGGCGCAGCAGCGCGACGGCCAGCACCGCGGCCCCCACCATCACCACCGCGGCCCCCAGGGCCACCCCGCCCATGGCCTCGACGAAGGCGGAGCGCGCGGCGTCCACCACCGAGGGCCCGAAGGCCAGCGCGCCGCCGAGCGTCTCGCGCGCCGCGGCCGGAGCGGAGGCGGGCATCGCGGCGGTGTAGACGGCCGCGCCCACCGATCCGAGTACGGCCATGCCGAGCGCCCCGCCGAACTCCTGCCCCGATTCGAGCACGGCGGCGGCGGATCCCGCCCGCTCGGGCGGAGCCGCGCCGAGCGCCAGCTCGTTGGCGAGGGTCATGGCGGAGACGAGCCCACCGGCGTACACGGCTCCGGCCACGAGGACTCCCCAGAGCGGTGTGCCGCGATCGATCCCGACGAGCCACGAGAACCCTCCGGCGGCGACGAGGAACCCCGCCCCCATCACGTACGCCCGCTCCACCCGCCGGGCGATGCCCGCCGCCACGGGAGCGGCGAGAAGGACACCGCCGGTCGGCACGAGGCTCCACAGCGCCGCCTCGAACGGGCTGCGCCCCAGGACGGACTGCAGGTACTGGGTGAGGAAGACGGCGTACCCCACGGTCGCCACCATGGCGAGCAGGTTGACGAGAACGGCCCCGCCGTAGGCCCGGTTCCGGAAGAGCCCCAGGTCGACCATGGGGTGGGCGATCCGCCCCTGTCGACGCGCGAAGACGACGGCGAGCAGCAGCCCGGCCACCACGACCGCCACCGGAAGCGGCGCCCACCCGTCCTTGGCGATCTCCTTGATCCCGTGGATCACCGGCAGCACGGCCCCGAACGAGAGCAGGGCGCTGACCACGTCGAACCGCCCGCCGCCGCCCCCGCCCCTGGACTCGGGAAGCAGCAACGGCCCCAGCACCAGGAGCAGCGCCATGGCGGGCAGGTTGACGAGGAACACCGACCCCCACCAGAAGTGCTCGACGAGGGCGCCGCTGACGACCGGCCCGAGGGCGATGCCGCTCGCCATCACCGACGTCCACAGCGTCACGGCCTTGGCGCGCTGGCCCGGATCCACGAAGAGGACCCGGATCAGGGCGAGGGTGGCCGGCATCAGGCAGGCCCCGGCGACGCCGAGCAGCGCACGGGCGCCGATGAGGGCACCCGGACTCCCGGCGTACGCGGCGGCGACGGAGGCGACCCCGAACAGCGCGGCCCCGCCGAGCAGGACCCGCCGGCGCCCGATCCGGTCTCCGAGGGCTCCCATGGTGACGAGGAGCCCGGCGAGGACGAAGCCGTAGGTGTCGAGGATCCAGAGCTGTTCGGTGGCTCCGGGCTTCAGGTCGGCGCTGATGGCGGGGACGGCGAAGTAGAGGACGGAGATGTCCATGGAGACGAGGAGCAGCGGCAGCATGAGGACGCCGAGCGCGCCCCACTCCCGCCGTCCGGCGCGGACGGGGCCGGGTCCGGGGCCGGTCGTCGGTCCGGTGCCTGAGGTGAGTGTCATGAGGGGAGGGAAACAGCGGTACGTGTACGCCGCCACCCCCGCCCTAGTGCACCGGCAACCATCCCTGGAACAGGCAAGCTCAGAGCCTCGAACCCCTTCCCGGGCGCACTAGTACACTCCGGCCATGACGACCCTGCCGCCCTACCTCGCCGTCGCCGCCGAGCTCCGCCGCCGGATCCGGCTGGGCGAGCTGGCGCCCGGGGACCGGCTGCCGTCCACGCGGGCGATCACGCGCGAGTGGGGGGTGGCCATGGCGACGGCGACGAAGGCGCTGGCGGTGCTGCGCCAGGAGGGCCTGGCGCGCCCGGTGCCGGGGGTCGGCACGGTGGTGACGGCGGGCGGGCGACCGCCGGCCCGTCCGGCCCCGTCCGCGCCCCCGGCCGGCCCCAGGCCGGCGCCCGCCCTCACCCGGGGCCAGGTGGTCACGGCGGCCCTCGGCCTCGCGGACACCGAAGGCCTGCACGCCCTGACGATGCGTCGGGTGGCGACGATCCTGGGCGTCTCGACGATGACGCTCTACCGTCACGTCTCGGGCAAGGCGGAGCTGGTCCGGCTGATGACGGACGTGGCGTGCGGGGAGGTCCCCCTCGGCCCCGTCCCGCCGCACTGGCGGACGGGCCTGGAGCGGGGCGCTCGCTGGCTGCGCGACGTGTACGCGCGCCACCCGTGGCTGACCCACACGATGGCCTCGTTCACCAGGCCGGTCGCGACGCCGAACGCGATGGCGTACACGGAGTGGGTGCTCCGGGCGCTGCGCGGCACGCCGCTGACCCCCACCCAGAAGCTCCACACCCATCTGGCGATCCTGGCGTACATCCAGGGCCTGTCGATGGCGGACGACATGGAGGAGCAGGCACGCCAGGATTCGGGCATCTCCGACAGCGAGTGGATGGAACAGAACGAGCCACGATTCGACGCGATCCAATCGGCTGGCTCGTACCCGGAGTTGGCCTCGGTGGCGAGCGGCGGCGGGTACGGTCTCGATCTGCGGACGCTCTTCGAATTCGGGCTCGGGCGAACACTGGACGGCATCGCGTCCATGATCGACGAAACGTCCGGTTAACGAACACGGCCTTACGGGCAGCGAACGATTTCCGGCCAACTTGCCGACGCGCTCATGACAGGTCCCCGTCATTCCTGTCACTCTCTCCCCGGCTCTTCGCACCACAGTTCACGTCTTCACCCGAACGAGTCCGCGCCACCAGAACGAGTCCGCGTCACCTGAACGTGCTCCACAGCTCTGCTTGCTCCGCCCGGACGGACCTCACCCAGTCCGCCGGTACCCCCCTCGCAAGAAGGAGTCTGCGTGAGATCCACGCCCAGCCGTCGCGCCACCGCGACCGGCGCCCTGATAGCCGCCGCCGCCATGCTCACCGTGAGCGTCCAGACGGGTGCCGCCACCGCGGCAGACGCCCCCTGGAGCATCGCCCCCAAGGCCCAGCAGGGCACCTCGGCGAACCCCGGCAAGCTCCCGGCCGACCTCACCCCCGCCGAGCGCACCGCGCTCATCAAGGCGGCGGACGCCGACAAGGCGGCCACGGCCAAGACCCTCGGCCTCGGCGCCGAGGAGAAGCTGGTCGTCCGCGACGTCGTGCAGGACCGCGACGGCACGACCCACACGCGCTACGAGCGGACCTACGCCGGGCTGCCCGTCCTGGGCGGTGACCTGATCGTCGCCGAGACCCAGGCCGGCACCACCACCGGTGTCACCAAGTCCTCCCGCGCGGAGCTCAGGAACATCTCCACCACCGCCACGCTGGCCCCGGCCGCCGCCGAGAAGCAGGCCGTCGGCCTCGCCCAGGCGGACGGCTCCGACAAGGCCAAGGCCGACCGCGCCCCGCGCAAGGTCGTCTGGGCGGCCCAGGGCGTGCCCGTCCTCGCGTACGAGACCGTCGTCGGCGGCCTCCAGCACGACGGCACCCCGAACGAGCTGCACGTCGTGACGGACGCCAAGACCGGCGCGAAGCTCTTCGAGTGGCAGGCCATCGAGACCGGCACCGGCAACACGCAGTACAGCGGCACGGTCACCCTCGGCACCGCGCCCTCGTACACGCTGACCGACACCGGCCGCGGCAACCACAAGACGTACAACCTCAACCGGGGTACGTCCGGCACCGGAACGCTCTTCTCCGGGCCCGACGACGTCTGGGGCAACGGCACCGCGGCGAACCTGGAGACCGCGGGCGCCGACGCGCACTACGGCGCCGCGCTCACCTGGGACTACTACAAGAACGTGCACGGCCGCACCGGCATCAAGGGTGACGGCGTCGGCGCGTACTCCCGGGTCCACTACGGCAACGCGTACGTCAACGCCTTCTGGTCCGACTCCTGCTTCTGCATGACGTACGGCGACGGCGCGGGCAACAACAAGCCGCTGACCTCGATCGACGTGGCCGCGCACGAGATGACGCACGGCGTCACCTCCAACACCGCCGGCCTGGTCTACAGCGGCGAGTCCGGCGGCCTCAACGAGGCCACCTCGGACATCTTCGCGGCGGCCGTCGAGTTCTACGCCAACAACGCCAACGACCCGGGCGACTACCTCGTCGGCGAGAAGATCGACATCCGCGGCAACGGCACCCCGCTCCGCTACATGGACAAGCCGAGCAAGGACGGCTCGTCCAAGGACGCGTGGTACTCGGGCATCGGCTCGATCGACGTCCACTACTCCTCGGGCCCGGCGAACCACTGGTACTACCTGCTCTCCGAGGGCAGCGGCGTCAAGACGGTCAACGGCGTCTCCTACGACTCCCCGACCTCCGACGGCCTCCCCGTCACCGGCATCGGCCGTGACAAGGCCTCGCTGATCTGGTTCAAGGCGCTCACCACCAAGTTCGGCTCCTCGACCAACTACGCCGGCGCCCGCACGGGCACCGTCGCGGTGGCCACCGAGCTGTACGGCGCCGGCAGCCCCGAGGTCCTGGCCGTCGAGAACGCCTGGGCCGGCATCAACGTGGGTGCCCGCCCCGGCGGCGGCAACCCCGGCGGCAAGGTCTTCGAGAACGGTGCCGACGTCTCCGTCCCGGACAACGGCGCCGCGGTGACCTCCACCGTCAACGTCACCGGCGTCACGGGCAACGCGCCCGCCGCCCTCAAGGTGGACGTGGACATCGTCCACACCTACAAGGGTGACCTCGTCGTCGACCTCGTCGCCCCCGACGGTTCGGTCTACAACCTGCACAACCGGACCGGCGGCAGCGCCGACAACATCGTCCAGGCCTACACCGTGAACGCCTCCTCCGAGGTCGCGAACGGCGCCTGGAAGCTCCGCGTCCAGGACAAGGCCGCGGCCGACACCGGCTACATCAACAACTTCAAGCTGACGTTCCCGTAACCCGGGAACGACGGCGCACGGCGGTGCGCTGAGGTGTGAGGAAGCCCCGGGGGCCACGCCCCCGGGGCTTCCGCCCGTCTGCGTAGGGTTGGCGCCATGATCAGGGTGCTGCTTGCCGACGACGAGACGATGATCAGGGCCGGGGTACGGGCGATCCTCGCCACCGACCCCGGGATCGAGGTGGTCGCCGAGGCCGGCGACGGCCACGAGGCCGTCGAACTCGCCCGGGAGCACCGGCCCGACGTCGTCCTCCTGGACATCCGGATGCCCCGGCTCGACGGACTCGGCGCGGCCGAGGAACTGCGCGCGGCCGTACCGGAGGCGGCCGTCGTCATGCTCACCACCTTCTCCGAGGACGCGTTCATCGCCCGCGCGCTCGGCAGCGGCGTCAGCGGCTTCCTGCTCAAGTCCGGGGACCCGCGCGAACTCATCGCCGGGGTACGGGCCGTGGCCGGGGGCGGCGCCGCCCTCTCCCCCACCGTCGCCCGCCGGGTCATCGACACCCTCGGCGGCGAGCGCTTCACCCGCGCGGCGCGGGCCCGGACCCGGCTCGAACCGCTCACCGGCCGGGAGCGGGAGGTCGTCGCGCTCCTCGGCGCCGGGCTCTCCAACCAGGAGATCGCCGACCGCATGTACGTCGTCGAGGGCACCGTGAAGGCACACGTCAGCGCCGTCCTCGGCCGGCTGGGCCTGCGCAACCGGGTCCAGCTCGCGGTCCTCGCGTACGAGGCGGGCCTGGTCCCCGATGCGTGACCGCGTCTTCGACCTGCTCCTGTGGCTGCTGCTCTGCGTCCCCGTCCTGCTGAAGTCGGACCCGAACGACGGAGGCAGCTGGCTCCAGGTCGCCGTCGGGGTGGTGGTCCTCGGCGGCTGTGTCGCGGTCAGCCGCCGGTGGCCGCTGGTGCCGCTCGCGGTCACGGTCGCGGCGAGCCTGCCGGCCACCCTGGAACTGTTCACCCCCTCCTACAGCCTGGCCCTGGTCGCCTTCGGCTATCTCGCGGGACGGCGCCAGGAGCACACCCGGGCGGCGCTCTGGCTGTTCGGCGCCATCGCGGCGACCGGCCTCGTCCTCACCTCGGTCACCCACACCTCGCTCGGCCAGTGGTTCACCCTGCTGCTCGCGCTCGCCCTCGCCGTCGTCGCCCCCTGGCTGATCGGCCGGTACGTACGCCAGTACGACCGCCTCGTCCGCAGCGGCTGGGAGCTGGCCGACCGGATGGAGCGCGAGCACGCGGCCGTCGCCGACCGGGAGCGGCTGCGCGAACGCTCCCGGATCGCGGGCGACATGCACGACTCGCTCGGCCACGACCTGGCCCTGATCGCGATCCGCGCGGGCGCCCTGGAGGTCTCCCCCGAGCTGGGCGCCGACCAGCAGCGGGCGGCGGGCGAACTGCGCCGTGCGGCGGCGGACGCGACGGCCCGGCTCCGGGACATCATCGGCGTGCTGCGCGAGGACGGCGACCCGGCGTCGACGAGCCCGCCCGGCGAGACCGTCGAGGAGCTGACGGCCCGCGCCCGGGCGTCGGGGCTCGCGGTCACGCTGACCCCGGCCCCGGTGCCCGAGCTGCCGGGCATGTCGGGGCTCGCCCTGCACCGGGTCGTGCAGGAGGGCCTCACCAACGCGGCCAAGCACGCGCCCGGCGCGGCCGTCACGGTCTCCGTCACCCAGGAGGCGGGGAACGTCCGGGCCGAGGTGGTCAGCGGCCCCGGCGCCCCCGGCGGGACGCGCTCCCCCGGCTCCGGCGGAACGGGGCTCGTCGGCCTCGACGAACGGGTCCGTCTCGCGGGCGGCACCCTCGCCCACGGAGCCACCGGCGACGGCGGGTTCGCCCTCGCCGCCGTCCTGCCGCGCGGGGCCCCCACGCCGCTGCCCGCCGCGCCCACCTCGGCCCGCGAGCTGGACCGGGCCCGGCGCGAGGTGCGCAAGGGCCTCGCGCGGGCGATCTGGATCCCGCTCGCGCTCCTCGCCGCGCTGGGCCTGCTGATGGCCGGGGTCGCCCTGTGGACGCAGTCCCAGTCGTACCTGGAGCCGGACGACTACGCCCGGATCACGGTCGGGCAGTCGCTCGCGCAGATCGCCGAGCAGACCGACGACTGGCCCGAGCACCCGCTGGACGCCGCGCCGCAGGTGGCCCCGGCCGAACCGCCCGGCATGGACGAATGCCGGTACTACCGGTCGGCGATGCTCGCCGCGATCCCGGTGTACCGGCTCTGCTTCGTCGACGGGCACCTCGCCGACAAGGCCGAGGTGCCCTAGGGGCCCGTCGGCCCGGGGCTACCTCAGCAGGACCCCCGCCCCCTCCCCCGTCGACTCCTCCGGCAGGGCCACCAGACCCAGTTCGGAGGGGTGGGCGAGGAGCGGATGGGTGGGCCGGACCCGGACCGTGCAGCCGAAGGAACCCGTGCGGTCGAGTTCCAGGGTGCCCGCGTACGGCTGCCGGCCGTCCAGGTCCGGGCCGCCCGCCGGCTTCAGCGGGACGGCACGGGGCTCGGCGAGGGTGTCGTCGGCGTCGACCCGGCCGGTGACGGCCTGCACCTCGACGTCGTCGGCGCCGAGCGCGCCGAGCGCGACCCGGACCCGGACGACCGGGGTCGCGCCGAGCTCCGCGTCCGCGAGGTCGTCCACGAGCCCGTCACCGACCTCGACGTGGTCGACGGTCACCCGGGGCCAGGCCTCCCGCACCCGCGCCTTCCAGGCCGCGAGGTCCCGCGCCCGCTCCGGGGTGAGCGCCCGGCGGGCGGCGGCCGCGGGGACGTAGAGCCGCTCGACGTACTCGCGGACCATCCGGTCGGCGAGCACCTTCGGGCCGAGGTCGGTGAGGGTGCGCCGGACCATCGCCGTCCAGTCGGCCGGTACGCCGTCGGGGCCGCGGTCGTAGAAGCGGGGCGCGACCCGGCGTTCGATCAGCTCGTAGAGGGCGGAGGCCTCCAGGTCGTCGCGGCGGTCCTCGTCGGCGGCGGCCGCCCCGTCGGCGGTCGGGATGGCCCAGCCGAAGTCGGGCTCGAACCACTCGTCCCACCAGCCGTCGAGGACGGAGAGGTTGAGGCAGCCGTTGAGGGCCGCCTTCATCCCGCTGGTGCCGCAGGCCTCCAGGGGGCGCAGCGGATTGTTGAGCCAGACGTCGCAGCCCGGGTAGAGCCCCCGCGCCATCTCCATGCCGTAGTCGGGCAGGAAGACGATCCGGTGCCGGACCCGGGGGTCGTCGGCGAACCGGACGAGTTCCTGCACGAGCCGCTTCCCGCCGTCGTCGGCCGGGTGCGCCTTGCCGGCGACGACGAGCTGCACGGGCCGCTCGGGGTGGAGCAGCAGGGCCCGCAGCCGGTCCTTGTCCCGGAGCATGAGGGTGAGCCGCTTGTACGAGGGGACCCGGCGGGCGAAGCCGATGGTGAGGACGTCGGGGTCGAGGACGGAGTCGGTCCAGCCGAGTTCGGCGGCTGCGGCCCCGCGCTGGAGCCAGGAGGCCCGCAGCCTCTCCCGTACGTCGGTCACGAGCCGTTCGCGCAGGGTGCGGCGGAGCTGCCACAGCTCCCGGTCGGCGGGGTCGGGGCCGAGCCGGCCGACCTCGGGGGCGACCCAGGTGGGGGCGTGGACGCCGTTGGTGATGGAGCCGATCGGCACCTCGTCGGCGTCGAAGCCCGGCCAGAGCCCGGCGAACATGGCCCGGCTGACGGCCCCGTGGAGGGTGGAGACGCCGTTGGCGCGCTGGGCGAGGCGCAGGCCCATGGCGGCCATGTTGAAGACGCCGGGTTCGCCGCCGAGCGCGGTCTCGTCGCCGAGGGCGAGGACCCGTCCGGTGTCGACGCCGGGCAGCGCGCCGTCCTGGCCGAGGTGGCGGGCGACCAGGCTCCGTTCGAAGCGGTCGATGCCGGCCGGGACGGGGGTGTGGGTGGTGAAGACGGTCCCGGCGCGGACGGTCTCCAGGGCGCTGTCGAAGTCGAGCCCCTCCCCCTGGAGTTCGCGGATGCGTTCGAGGCCGAGGAAGCCGGCGTGGCCCTCGTTGGTGTGGAAGACCTCGGGGGCGGGGGTGCCGGTGAGCCGGGTGTACGTCCGGACGGCGCGGACCCCGCCGATGCCGAGCAGCATCTCCTGGAGGAGCCGGTGCTCGCTGCCGCCGCCGTACAGCCGGTCGGTGACGCTCCGTTCGCCGGGGGCGTTCTCCTCGACGTCGGAGTCGAGCATGAGGAGCGGGACCCGGCCGACGCGGGCGACCCAGAGGTGGGCGTGCAGGCTGCGCCCGCCGGGCAGGGCGAGGGTGATCCGGGCGGGGGTGCCGTCGGCCTCGCGGAGCAGGGAGACGGGCAGCTCGCCGGGGTCGAGGACGGGGTACTGCTCCTGCTGCCAGCCGTCGCGGCCGAGGGACTGGCGGAAGTAGCCGTGCCGGTAGAGCAGGCCGACGCCGATGAGGGGGACGCCGAGGTCGCTGGCGGACTTGAGGTGGTCGCCGGCGAGGATGCCGAGACCGCCGGAGTACTGGGGCAGGGCGGCGGCGACGCCGAACTCGGGCGAGAAGTAGGCGAGGGCGGCGGGGGGTTCACCCGGCTGGCGCTGGTACCAGCGGGGGGCGTGGAGATAGGTGTCGAGGTCCTCGGCGGCGGACCGCAGCCGGGCCAGGAACTCCGGGTCGGCGGCGAGCGCGGCGAGCCGGGGGGCTTCGAGGGTGCCGAGGATCCGGACGGGGTCGGCTCCGGAGGGTCCCTCGGGCGCGAGGGAGTCGAAGAGGGCCCGGGTGGGCTCGTGCCAGGACCAGCGCAGGTTGTGCGCGAGGTCGGCGAGGGGTCGAAGGGTGTCGGGGAGGACGGGACGCACGGTGAATCGACGGATTGCCTTCACGCGTTCCACCTTCGCAGGCGAGTACGGAGCGGAGTGGACGCACCACGCTGTGCGTCCGTCGTTCCGCTCCGACGTTAGGGCACGACGCCCCGCCGGGCCACGGCGCGTGGGAGTGGCGGGGCGCGTGTCGGCCGGCGGGGAGAAGGGGTCAGCCGATGGCCGGGAGCGGGACCTCGTACGGGGAGCCCTGGTTCACGGCCGTCGGGTCGAAGGCGCCGGTGGCGGCGTACCGGCCGGCGATGGCGGCGAGTTCCTCGGCGGGGATGACGTCGTGGATGTCGGTGAAGCCCTGCGGGGCGCGCGCGTGGGCGAGGTTGATGACGACCTCGGGGCCGAGTTCGCGGTTGGCCCGCTGGAGCGCGGTGGTGACGGGGCGGCGTTCGCGTTCGTAGGCGGCGAGGCCCTCGGCGGGGTCGCGGTGCCGGGCGAGGGCGTGGGCGAGGGCGCGCGCGTCGACGATGGACTGGGTCGCCCCGTTGGAGCCGATCGGGTACATGGCGTGGGCGGCGTCGCCGATGAGGGTGGTGCGGCCGTGCGTCCAGCGGTCCAGGGGTTCGCGGTCGACCATGGGGTACTCGTGCGCGGAGTCGGCGGCGCGCAGGAGGTCGGGGACGCTGACGCCGTCGAACTCCCAGCCCTCGTAGTACGGGAGGAAGGTCTCGACGGGGACGGGACGGTTCCAGTCGCCGTGGAACCGCTCCTCGCCGGAGCCGGTGAACGCGCGGGTCCCGCAGGTGCCTTCCGCGGGGCGGGCGAGCGCCCAGTTCACCAGGACCTCGCGGCCGGGTCCGGTGGGCCGGCTCATCGGGTACACGACGGCCTTCTGCCGGTCGTCGCCCGCGATGAACATGAACGAGCCCACGGCCCGCGCCGGCATCCGGGAGACGCCCCGCCACACCAGCGTCCCGTTCCAGGGCGGGCCGCCCTCCCCCGGGTGCAGCGCCGCCCGTACGGCCGAGCGGATGCCGTCCGCGCCGACGAGGACGTCCGGTTCCAGCGAGGCGCGGCCCCGGACGGCGCCGTCCCGGTGTTCGAGCCGCAGCCGCGGCCGCCCGTCCGGTGACGTTTCGAGCCCGGTCACGCGGACGCCGGTGACCAGGGCGGCGGGCCCGAGCCTGGCCCGTACCGCCCCCGCGAGGACCTGCTGGAGGTGGCCGCGGTGGACCGAGAGCTGGGGCCAGCGGTAGCCGGCGCCCAGTCCGCGCGGTTCCCGGGATATCAGCGCGCCCGACCGGTGGTAGTAGCGCAGCTCGCGGGTGCGCAGGGCGCCCGCCTCCAGGGCGTCGAGCAGGCCGAGCGCGTCCAGTTCGCGGACCGCGTTCGGCATCAGGTTGAGCCCGGCGCCCACCGGGCGGATCGCGGGCGCCGCCTCGACGACCGTCACCCGTTCGAATCCGGCGGCGTGCAGGGCGAGGGCGGCGGTGAGCCCGGCGACGCCGCCGCCGGCGATCACGATGTGCGGGCTCTGTCCGTAGGAGGGGGCGGCGAAGCCGCGTCCGTACGCACGGGAGGGGGTGTGGGGGGACATCTCGACTGCTCCTTCGGCGCCGCTACGCGGCCGACGGCCCGACTGGGGCCCCTGCGGGACGGCGCCGCACGCTCGCGCGGCGCACCATGGTCTCGTTCTCCCTGGTCAGATCCAGGATCGAGCGCAGCAGCGCGACCGGGGCCCCGCCGCTGCCCTCCTCGTACAGACGCACGTCCTCGCTGTACGCCTTGCGGGCGAGGCCGAGGTGCCGGGCGCGGAAGGTCTTCAGGAGGCGAAGGACCCGGCCCAGCGCCTCCGCGGACGCGGTGAGCGAGGGCGGCAGCCGGCCGGCGCCCTCCCAGCTCACCGCGGCCGACAGTCTGCTCACCGCCGACACCCCGCCCCGGTGCCGGGCGTGGAACGCGCGCCAGGCGGGCAGCGCGTACGGCACGGACTCGGCGAGGAAGGCGTCGTAGGCGGGGTCCGAGCGGTCGCACTGCCACAGCGTCAGATCGACCAGCCAGAGCGGGACCTGGGCGGCGGCCGGGCCCAGGTAGTCGCGGCCGGCCACCTCGACCTCCTCGAAGTACGGCCGCAGGGTGTGGGCGAAGTACTCGGGCGACACCTGCGCCACGGTGAGGTCGATGGAGTCGACCATCGCCCGGACGCGGTGGGCCACCCGGTCGAGGGCGGCCGCGAAGCGCGGGTCGTACGGTTCGAGGCGGGCGACCAGGCCGCAGTCGTCGAGGGCGCCGACCAGACCGGGGAAGACCATCCGTACGGCTTCCTGGAGGCGGGCCTCCGCCGGATGACCGGTGTACGAGCGGCGGCGCGGGCCCGGCGGGTTCCAGGTGGTGTAGTGGTGGACCGTGTCCCGGGGCACCATGTCGGTGCGGAGCCCGAGGAGTTCGAGGACGGGCAGCGCCTCGGGGACGGCGGCGAGGGGCTGCACGCCGTGCCGCTTCAGGGAGCCCAGCAGGATGCCGAGGTCGCGCATCGCGGCCAGCGCGTGGCCGACGCTCCACTGCGCGGCCCGGTCGGGATCGGGCACGAGGGTGCGCAGGGCGACGGTCAGCGCGGCGACGTCGGCGTCCGCGTTCATGGCGGGCACGGCGGCGAGCAGGGCGTCGGCGCCGAGCGGGTCGGCGGCGCGTATGTCCTCGGTGCGGTGACGCGGGTCGCCGAGCAAGACGGGGCTCCTTCTCTTCGTGGGCTCGTGCGCCTCCGGGGCGCTGGTGCGGCTGCCGACGGCCGGCCGTGCTCGCCCCGTTCCCCGGGGCCTCCGCACGCTCTCCCTCACGACAGCCGCGCGCCCCTTCGGGTCGCTCGCCGGCGGTCGGGGTCATCGGCCCCGGCGGGTCTCGCCCGGTGGAGACGGAGCGAGAGGAGGGCGGCCACCGCGGCGAACCCGGCGCCCGTGAGCAGGGCCGCGCGGTGGCCGGCGGTCTCCGCGACCGTCCGGGCCGCGTCGACGCCCTCGGTTCGGCCGGCGGCGACGGCCACCAGGACGGCGAGTCCGAGGACCGAGCCGAACTGCTGGCTGGTGTTGACGAGTCCGGAGGCGAGTCCGGTCTCCTCGGGCGCGGCGTCCGCGGTGGCCGCCACGTTGGTGGTGACCATGACGAGCGGCAGGGCGGCGCCGAGGAGGAGGCTCGGGGCGAGGACGGTGCTCGCGAAGGTGCCGTCCGGGGTGAGTGCCAGGGCCAGCCAGAGGGTCCCGGCGCACAGCAGGACGAAGCCGAGGGTCGTCGTCCGGCGCAGACCGAGCCGGTGGATGATCCGCCCGGTCTGCGGGGCGAGGGCGACGACGACGAGCGACAGCGGCAGCAGGCCGAGGCCGCCGCCGAGGGGCGGGTACCCGAGGACGCTCTGTAGGTAGAGGCTGACCAGGAAGAACATCGGGAACAGCGTCGTCTGGGCGAGGGCGGCCAGGAGGTTGGCGAGGCGCGGTGCGGGCCGGGTCAGGACCTCGGGCGGGACGAGCGGCGCGGCGGCGCGGTTCTCGACGGCGGCGAAGGCGAGGAGCAGCGCGAGCCCCGCTCCCGCGGCCCCGAGGGTGCGGGCGGACAGCCATCCGGCCTCCGCCGCGCCGACCAGCGCGTAGGCGAGGAGCCCGAGTCCGGCGGTCGCGGTGAGCGCTCCGGCGAGGTCGAAGCCGCCCGGGCGGGGGCGGCCGGTGCGGTGGTCGAGGACGCGGAGGGCGAGGACGGCGAGCACCGCCGCGAGGAGGACGTTCAGCCAGAACGTGGAGCGCCAGCCGAGGAGGTCGGTGAGGACGCCGCCGAGGACCGTGCCGAGGACTCCGCCGAGGCCGCCCATCGCGGCGAACGCGCCGAGGGCCCGGTGCCGGGCGGGGCCGTCGGGGAAGAGCAGGAGCAGCAGGGCGAAGGCGGCGGCCGCGGCGAGGGCGGCGCCGACGCCCTGGACGGCGCGGGCGGCGACGAGGGCGTCGGCGCCGGGGGCGAGACCACCGGCGGCGGAGGCGACGGCCAGCAGGCCGAGGCCGCCGAGGAAGACCCGCCGGTGGCCGAGGAGGTCGGCGACGCGGCCGCCGAGGAGGAGGAGCCCGCCGAAGGCGATGAGGTAGGCGTTGGCGACCCAGGAGAGTCCGGCGGAGCCGGAGCCGAGGTCCTGGCCGACCGAGGGCAGTGCGACGTTGACGATCGCGGTGTCCGTGATCAGCAGCAGCTGGGTGGAGGCGAGGAGGGCGAGCGCCCCGCGCCGGGGCCCCGGTGGTGGCGCCGTCACCGGGTCGTCCCGAGGTCGTAGCCGTCGAGGCAGGCCTGCGCGAGGCTCTCGCAGTCGCCCGCGGAGCCGGCCCAGGTCTGCATGGTCAGGTAGACGTGCGGGGCGCCGTGGTAGAAGCGCTCGTACTGTTCGTGGCGGCCCGCGAACTCGGAACCGAGGGCGTCCCAGGCGAGCTTGAGGAGCTTGATCCGGTCCTCGGCGGGTTGGCCGGGGGTGCCGAAGTAGCGGCGGACCAGCGGCCCCAGTTCGGGGTGGAGGAGGTCCTGTCCGCTCGCCGGGAGCTGGACGAGGGCGCCGCCCGCGAGGAGCTTGATGTCCTGGATCGCGCGCGGGTAGAGCTCGCCGGCCATGATCCGCTGGGCGAAGGAGATCTCCTGCCCGGTGCGGACGCCGCCGCGCCCTCCGTCGACCTGCTCGTACGAGGCCTCGGCGGCGAGGACGAAGGCCTTGGCCTGGGCGACCGCGCCGAGGAGCCGGCCGAGGGCCTGGGTGACGGGCGGCAGCTTCTCGGTGCCGTGGGAGCGGGTGATCAGGATGGCGAGTCCGGTGAGGAACTCCAGCTTGGTCCAGAAGCGGGTGGCGGACTGGTGGACGAGGTTCAGGTAGGCGGGGGTCTGCCACCAGACGGCGCCGGTGGTGACCGGGTCGCGGTGGGTGAGGACCCGTTCCCAGGGCACGAAGACGTCCTCGCAGACCAGCATCGCGTCGTTCTCGTCGTACCGGGAGGAGAGCGGGTGGTCGAAGACGGACCGGGAGCGTTCCTCGTAGGAGGTGCGGGAGATCAGCTTGAGGCCGGGGGTGTCGAGCCGTACGGAGAAGGTGACGGCGTGCTCGGTGTCGTCGGCGGCGAGCGGTTCGATGGTGCCGACGAGGAGTTCGTCGGCGAAGACCGCGCCGGTGCCGACGGTCTTGGCGCCGCGGACGACGATCCCGCCGTCCCGTTCCGCGACGACCCGCAGGGTGCGGTCGTCCTCGCCGGTGCCGCCGGCCGGGTTGGTCAGGGTGAACGCGGTGTGCAGGTCGCCCTCGGCGAGCCGGCGGTGGAAGGCGAGGGCGTGCCCGGAGCCGTCGAAGGTCGCGCCGGTGAAGACGGCGGGCGCGGCGGCGAACCCGGCCGCGCCCGCGGCCATGTAGTCGGGGGTGCGGCCGAGGAAGCCGTAGCCGGCCTCGGCCGTCGTACGGAAGGCGCGGCGGCGGGCGACGAGGTCCTCGTACGAACGGGGGACGGCGTAGGCCCGGCGCACCCCGTCCCGGACGAGGACGGGGCGGTGCGCGGGGTCGTCGGCGAGGTCGTAGAGCCCGGCGAGGGAGGCCGCGGTGGCCCGGAAGGCGGGGTGCGCGGTGACGTCCTTGACGCGCTCCCCGTCGAGCCAGATCTCGCGCCCGTCGCGCAGTCCCTCCAGATACTCCTGCCCGGACCTCGTCACCGGTGTGTCGCCTCTCCTCGGGTGTCACGGCTGTGCCGGTCCCGAGACTGTCCGGCGCACC
Source organism: Streptomyces sp. NPDC002057 (assembly GCF_040296665.1). Lineage (NCBI taxonomy): Bacteria > Bacillati > Actinomycetota > Actinomycetes > Kitasatosporales > Streptomycetaceae > Streptomyces > Streptomyces sp. NPDC002057. Next base: position 247,464 of record NZ_JBEOXR010000002.1, on the reverse strand, counting down.
CCCTCGGGACAATGAACGTCCGTCCAGGGGTCCTTAAGAACCGTCCAGAGGGCTCCGAAGATGTCAGGTCGGCCGACCTGGAAGAGGTACGGAGCCCTCCGGGCCGGCCGGGCGGGGCCGGCCCGGAGCCGCTCAGGCGGCCCGGACGGCTCCCGCCCGGTACTCCCCGGGGGTGACGCCGAACCACTTCCGGAAGGCGAGGTGGAAGCCGACGGCGCTCCGGTAGCCGACGCGGTCGGGCACGGCGGACTGCGGGAGCGAGGTCTCGGTGAGCAGCCGGCCGGCCTCCTGCATCCGGCGTGCGGCGAGGTACCGGGCCGGGGAGTCGCCGACCAGCTCGCGGAAGGCGGCGGTGAACGCGGAGCGGGACATGCCGACCTCGCGGGCGAGGGCGTCGATCGTCCAGGGTTCGGCGAACCGGGTGGCCATCATGACGACGGCCCGGCTGATCCCGGGGTGCCGGAGCAGCGGCAGCGAGGCCGGGTTCCCGGCGAGTTCGCGCAGGAGCGGGCGGAGCGCGAGGACGAGCGCCATCTCGAAGGCGCGCAGGGTGATGAGCCGGTCGCCGGGTCCGACGGGCCGGTCGGGGGCGGCGAGCAGCCGCAGGGTGTCGCGGAGCAGCGGCTCGCGGTCGACCTGGGCGCCGTCGAGGACGAGCGCCCAGGGCAGCGAGGTGTAGAGGCCGGTGGCGGCGCTGGCGTCGTAGTGGAGCCCGGCGCACAGGAGCCGGCTCTCGGGGCCGCTGCCCTCGATGACGATCTCGCCGGAGGTGCCGGGCTGCCGCTCGGGCAGGACGGCCTTGAGCGGGACGCCCTGCCGGTCGGGCCGGTCGGCGAGGCGGTGCGCGGTGCCGGTGGGGAAGACGACGAGGTCACCGGCGTGCAGTTCGAGCGGGGGTTCGTCGTCGGTGGTGATCCAGCAGTCTCCCTCGACGACGTAGTGGAGGACGGCGCAGCTGCGTTCGGCGTCGCCCTCGATGGCCCAGGGGGCGCGGACGTGCCAGCGGCTGTCGAAGACTCCGGTGAGCCGGAGGGGTTTGAGCAGTTCGCTCAGGAGGTCGTCGTGTTCCTCGTGCTCGTCGTGCGTGTCGCGCGTCTCGCGCGTGCCCCGCCGGTCGCGGTGGTCGTGACGGTCGGTTCCCACGGTTGCCATGGACGATCCTTCAACTTCCGCCCCGGTTTGTTAATTGAACGGCCGAAGCCGTCGCGGCGAGCCTTGGACGACGCCGACACGACAGCAGCGAAAGTCTATCGAAGGGCCTCAGACAGACATGTCCAGTGAGATTCCGATGCGGGTGGCGGTCGTGGGCGCGACCGGCTTCCAGGGGGGCGCGGTGGCCCGTCTGCTGGCCGAGCGGCACCACGGGGTGCGGGCCCTGACCCGGCGCCCCTCGGCCGACCGGCCGCCGCTGCCGGGCGCCTTCTTCCTCGCCGGCGACCTGGGGCGCCCGGAGGACGTGCGGCGGCTCTTCGCGGGGACGACGCACGGGTTCGTCACGATGCCGCTGGTGTACGACACCGAACGGGTGGAGGCGTACGCGCGGAACGTCGCGGACGCGGCCCTGGAGGCGGGGGTCCGGCGGCTGGTCTTCAACGCCAACACCCGGCTTCCGCTGGGTCCGACGGACGTCGCCGCGTTCGAGACGCGGCGGCTCGCGGAGCGGGTGCTGCGGGACAGCGGGGTGCCGCTGGTGGTGATCCGGCCGCCGGTGTACCTGGACAACCTGTTCTCGCCGTGGAACGGTCCGGCGCTGGTCGGCGCCGGTGTGCTCGCCTATCCGCTGCCGGCGTCGGCGCGGACGGCGTGGCTCTCGCACCGGGGCCTGGCGGAGGCGGCGCTCGCCGCGCTGACCCGGGACGGCCTGGAGGGGCGGACCTTCGACATCGGCGGTGAGCGCTCGCTGACGGGCGGCGAGCTCGCGGCGGCCTTCGGCCGGGGCCTCGGGCGGGCGGTGCGGTACGAGGAGCTGGATCCGGCCGCCTTCGAGCGCGGGCTCGCGGGGCTCCTCGGCCCGGAGACGGCGGCGGGGGTGGCCGGGATCTACCACTACATGGCGACCGGCGCCGATCCGCTGCTGATGGCGGACGACGACGGGGTGTCGACGGAGGTCCTCGCCCTCGAACCGGCCCCGGTGGAGGAGTGGGTGGCCCGTCAGCCCTGGCAGGTCTGGTCGACGGACGCGGACGAACCGGACGCGTCGCCGCGCCGCCACTGACGGCACCCGTGTGAATCCGGCCCCGCCCGACTTCGGGCGGGGCCTGTTTGTGTGCTTGCTAGGACGGCTACGCCCTAGTAGTTAACAAAGCGCCGGGATTGCCCACCCGAGGACGGTGGGAAGGCTTCACCGGTAACCCCCCGAACCCGTCTCCCCGTGACCCCTGTTCATCCCTGTGGACCCGCCATCCGAGTGAACGCGGACAGGAGCGGCCATGCCCGCAACCCGCCGGCCGTCGACGGAGCTAGAAAGAGCGAACCACCACCCGCACCCCCGTAAACCATCAGGTGATGCTGTGAATCCGCTCATGGGACGCATTCCCGTACTGGACGTACGCCCACTGGTCGACTGCGGTCGGCGCCCCGCGAAGGCGGTGGCCGGAGAGTCCTTCGAGGTGACGGCGACCGTCTTCCGCGAGGGCCACGACGCGGTCGCCGCCAATGTCGTGCTGCACGGCCCCACGGGCCGCCCGGGTCCCTGGACCCCGATGCGCGAACTGGCTCCGGGCACCGATCGCTGGGGTGCCGAGGTCACCCCCGACGCCGAAGGCCTGTGGACGTACACCGTCGAGGCGTGGAGCGATCCGGTGGCCACCTGGCGCCACACCGCGAAGATCAAGATCCCGGCCGGGATCGACTCCGAGCTGGTGCTCGCCGAGGGCGCCGAGCTGCACGAGCGGGCCGCGAAGGGCGTCCCGAAGAAGGGCGGCGGCCGGGAGGCCGTGCTCGCCGCGTCGGACGCGCTGCGCGACGTCTCCCGCCCGGCGGCCGTCCGGCTCGCGGCGGCCCTGAACCCCCGGGTCGTCGAGGCGCTCGACCGCCACCCGCTGCGCGAACTCCTCTCCTCCTCGCCCGCGTTGCCGCTCCAGGTGGAGCGGGAGCGCGCCCTGTTCGGCTCCTGGTACGAGTTCTTCCCGCGCTCGGAGGGCGTGCGGAAGGTGAAGGGCCGTACGGTCCCGGGGAACTTCCGTACCGCGGCCGAGCGGCTCCCGGCGATCGCGGCCATGGGCTTCGACGTGGTGTACCTGCCGCCGGTGCACCCGATCGGCGAGACCCACCGCAAGGGACCCAACAACTCGCTCTCGGCCGCGCCGAACGACGTGGGCGTGCCGTGGGCGATCGGCTCGCCGGAGGGCGGGCACGACGCGCTCCACCCGGACCTGGGGAGCTTCGAGGACTTCGACGCCTTCGTGGCGCGGGCCCGGGAGCTGCGTCTGGAGATCGCGCTGGACTTCGCGCTCCAGTGCTCCCCGGACCACCCGTGGGTGGAGAAGCACCCGGAGTGGTTCCACCACCGCCCGGACGGTTCGATCGCGTACGCGGAGAACCCGCCGAAGAAGTACCAGGACATCTACCCGATCGCGTTCGACACCGACATGGACGGGATCGTCGCGGAGACCGTGCGGGTGCTGCGGCACTGGATGGACCACGGCATCCGGATCTTCCGCGTCGACAACCCGCACACCAAGCCGGTGGTGTTCTGGGAGCGGGTGATCGGCGAGATCAACCGGGCCGACCCGGACGTGATCTTCCTGGCGGAGGCCTTCACGCGGCCGGCGATGATGCGGACGCTCGGCGCGGTCGGCTTCCAGCAGTCGTACACGTACTTCACCTGGCGCAACACCAAGGAGGAGCTCACGGAGTACCTGACGGAGCTCTCCGGGGAGACGGCGGCGCAGATGCGGCCGAACTTCTTCGTGAACACCCCGGACATCCTGCCCGGCTACCTCCAGGAGGGCGGCCGGCCGGCGTTCGAGGTGCGGGCGGTGCTCGCGGCCACGCTCTCGCCCTCCTGGGGGATGTACGCCGGGTACGAGCTGTGCGAGAACGCCGCGCTGCGGGACGGCGGCGAGGAGTACCTCGACTCGGAGAAGTACGAACTGAGGCCGCGCGACTGGGAGTCGGCCGAGCGGGCCGGGACCACGATCACCCCGCTGATCACCACCCTGAACCGGATCAGGCGCCGTCACCCGGCGCTCCGCCGGCTTCGGAACCTCTCCTTCCACCGGACCGACAACCCGCAGGTGATCGCGTACAGCAAGCGATCGGGTTCGAACACCGTTCTGGTGGTCGTCAACCTCGACCCGCACCACACCCAGGAGGCGACGCTCTCGTTGGACATGCCGGAACTCGGCCTCGACTGGCACGAGACCGTGCCGGTGCGCGACGAGCTCACCGGCGAGACCTATCACTGGGGCAGGGCCAGCTACGTGCGCCTAGAGCCGGGTGTCACACCCGCGCACGTCCTCGTCCTGCGACCGTCCCCGCAGACCGGAGGGTCACCCACATCATGACCGTCAACGAGCCCGTCCCCGACACCTTCGAGGACACCCCCGCCAAGGACCGCGATCCCGACTGGTTCAAGCGGGCCGTCTTCTACGAGGTCCTCGTCCGTTCCTTCCAGGACAGCAACGGGGACGGCGTCGGCGACCTGAAGGGCATCACGTCCAAACTGGACTACCTCCAGTGGCTGGGCGTCGACTGCCTCTGGCTGCCGCCGTTCTTCAAGTCCCCGCTGCGGGACGGCGGCTACGACGTCGCCGACTACACGTCGGTGCTGCCCGAGTTCGGCGACCTCGCCGACTTCGTCGAGTTCGTCGACTCGGCCCACCAGCGCGGGATGCGCGTGGTCATCGACTTCGTGATGAACCACACGAGCGACCAGCACCCGTGGTTCCAGGAGTCGCGGAGCGACCCGGAGGGGCCGTACGGCGACTACTACGTCTGGGCCGACGACGACAAGCAGTACGCGGACGCCCGGATCATCTTCGTCGACACCGAGTCCTCGAACTGGACCTTCGACCCGGTCCGCAAGCAGTACTACTGGCACCGGTTCTTCTCGCACCAGCCCGACCTCAACTACGAGAACCCGGCCGTGCAGGAGGAGATCCTCTCCTCGCTGAAGTTCTGGCTGGACCTGGGGATCGACGGGTTCCGGCTCGACGCGGTGCCGTACCTGTACCAGCAGGAGGGCACCAACTGCGAGAACCTCCCCCGGACCCACTCCTTCCTCAAGCGGGTCCGCAAGGAGATCGACGACCACTACCCGGACACGGTGCTGCTCGCCGAGGCCAACCAGTGGCCGGAGGACGTCGTCGACTACTTCGGCGACTTCGGCTCCGGCGGCGACGAGTGCCACATGGCCTTCCACTTCCCGGTCATGCCGCGGATCTTCATGGCCGTCCGGCGCGAGTCCCGCTACCCGGTGTCCGAGATCCTGGCGAAGACCCCGGAGATCCCCTCCGGCTGCCAGTGGGGCATCTTCCTGCGCAACCACGACGAGCTCACCCTCGAGATGGTCACGGACGAAGAGCGCGACTACATGTACGCCGAATACGCCAAGGACCCGCGGATGCGGGCCAACATCGGCATCCGGCGCCGGCTCGCCCCGCTCCTGGACAACGACCGCAAGCAGATGGAGCTGTTCACCGCGCTGCTCTTCTCGCTGCCCGGCTCGCCGGTGCTGTACTACGGCGACGAGATCGGCATGGGCGACAACATCTGGCTCGGCGACCGGGACGGGGTGCGGACCCCGATGCAGTGGACGCCCGACCGGAACGCGGGCTTCTCCTCCTGCGACCCGGGGCGGCTCTACCTTCCGGCCATCATGGACCCGGTCCACGGCTACCAGGTGACCAACGTCGAGGCGGGGATGGCCTCGCCGTCCTCCCTGCTGCACTGGACGAAGCGGATGATCGAGATCCGCAAGCAGAACCGGGCCTTCGGCACGGGGACGTACACCGAACTCCCGGCCTCCAACCCGGCGGTACTCGCCTTTCTGCGGGAGACCGCCCCCGAAGAGGGCATGGACGGCGATCTGGTCCTCTGCGTGAACAACTTCTCGCGGTTCGCGCAGCCGACCGAACTCGACCTGCGCCGCTTCGACGGCATCCAGCCGGTCGAGCTGATCGGCGGGGTGACGTTCCCGGCCATCGGCCAGCTCCCCTACCTCCTGACCCTTGCGGGACACGGCTTCTACTGGTTCCGTCTCAAGAAGGGCTGACCGACGGTCAGTTCGGATTCGTCCGGGGTGGGACGGTTTCCTCCCGTCCCACTCTGGGCACTGTGAACCACACACGATTCAGGTCCATATGGGCCTTCTTGCCGGACCCATACGGATCTTCCCCCTCCGACACGTCCCGCACATCCGGACAGCCCCAGCCGCCATCCGGGACACTCTGCGCATTTGAACGCATACGACAGCCATCTGCGCGCCCCGGGGAAAGGACGCGATGCCATGCCGGAGACCGCATCCACCACCCGGGCCCCGGACGCCCTCCTTCCGTCACTCGCCCCCCTGCTCCACGAATGGCTGCCACGGCAGCGCTGGTTCGCGGGCAAGGGTCGCCGGGTCACGGGATTCACGCTGGACGCGGCCACCGAGCTGCTGCCCCTGGACGGCGCGGGACCCGGTCTCCTCCATCTGCTCGTACGGGTGGAACAGCCGGGACGCCCGGCCGGAACACCCGCCGACTGCTACCAGATCCTCCTGGGCGTACGGACCCAGCTCCCGCCCCGCCTCGCCCCCGCCCTGATCGGGCGGATCCGGCAGGGGCCGTTCGCCGGACGTGCCGTGTACGAGGGGCTGCGCGACCCGCGGCTCGCCGGCCTCCTCTACGAACGGCTGCGCACCCCGGGCCGGACCGGCCCCCTGCGCTTCCACGCCACGACGGCGCTGCCGCCCGCGCTCGCGCCGCGCGTCCTGGACGCCGAGCAGTCCAACTCGTCCCTGGTGTACGGGGATTCCTACATCCTCAAGATCTTCCGCCGGGTCAGCCCGGGGGCCAACCCCGACCTGGAACTGCCGCTCGCGCTCGCCGGCGCCGGCTGCGCGAGGGTCCCGGCCCCGGTCGCCTGGTTCGAGTCCGGAGCCTCCACGCTCGGCGTGCTCCAGCCCTATCTGCGCGACTCCCGCGACGGCTGGCGGCTCGCCCTCGACGCGCTCGCCGACGGACGGGAGTTCACCACCGAGGCGCGGGCCCTCGGCCGCGCCACGGCCGAGGTCCACCTCGCGCTCGCCTCCGCCCTGCCGACCAAACGGCTCGGGCGGGCCGAGACCGAACAGCTGGCCGCCGCGATGGACCGGCGGCTGCACGCGGCGGCGCAGGCCGTCCCCGCGCTGCTGCCGCACGTGCCCGGGCTCCGGGCCGTCTTCGCGGCGGCGAGCGGGGCGGTCGGCGGCGGCGCGGTCCAGCGCATCCACGGCGACCTGCACCTCGGGCAGACCCTGCGGGGCTCCGACGGCGGCTGGGCCGTCATCGACTTCGAGGGCGAACCGGCGAAACCGCTCGACGAGCGGCGCAGCCCGCAGCCCACCGTCCGTGACGTCGCCGGAATGCTCCGCTCCTTCGACTACGCGGCCCGCACGCACCGGCCCTGGAACGCGGAGTGGGCGGCGCGGTGCCGGGCCGCGTACTGCGCGGGGTACGCGGAGGCGTCGGGGGCGGATCCCCGGGCGGACCCGGCGCTGCTCCACGCCTACGAGACGGACAAGGCGGTCTACGAGGTCGTCTACGAGGCCCGTCACCGCCCGGACTGGCTCCCCGTCCCGATGTCGGCGATCGAACGACTGGCGGCCTCCCCATGACCCGACCCCCACGCCCCGCGCGGGCCGTCGTCCTCCGGGGGGTGGGGGTCCCCCCGGAGGAACGATTGCCCTCAACGGGGGTGGGACCCGTTCGGCCGAGTGTCCCGCCCCCTCACCCCACCGTTGCGCATCAGTACCCCCGTACCCCTTAGGAGGCATCCCGGTGACCGCCCGCCCCGCAGGCAAGACGGCCCGCAGCACCACCAAGCCCCCCGCGCCCCGGAAGGCGCCACCTCCGCTCGATCCGGGCGACCGGGCCCGGCTGCTCGCCGGGGAGCATCACGACCCGCACGGCGTGCTCGGCGCGCACCCGGTGCGCGGCGGGGTGGTGGTCCGGGTGCTGCGCCCCTGGGCGAAGGAGGTCACCGTCGTCACCAAGGGCAAGCGCGTGGCGCTGCACGACGACGGCGACGGCCTCTTCTCGGGGCTGCTGCCCCTGCTCCGCAAGGTCCCCGCGTACGAGCTGCGGGTCCGCTACGACGGGCCCGACGAGCTGGCCGTGGACGACCCGTACCGCTTCCTGCCCTCCCTCGGCGAGCTCGACCTGCACCTGATCGGGGAGGGCCGGCACGAGGAGCTGTGGACGGCCCTCGGCTCGCACCCCATGACCCACGGGGGCGTGACCGGCACCCGCTTCGCGGTCTGGGCGCCCAACGCGCGCGGGGTCCGCGTCACCGGTGACTTCACCCACTGGGACGGCACCGGGCTGCCGATGCGCTCGCTGGGTTCGACCGGCGTGTGGGAGCTGTTCGTGCCGGGCATCGGCGAGGGCGCGCTCTACAAGTACGACATCACGCGCCCCGACGGCACGCACACGGTCCGCGCGGACCCGATGGCGCGCCGCACCGAGTGCCCGCCGAACACCGCGTCGATCGTCACCGAGTCGCACTACACGTGGGACGACGCGGAGTGGATGGAGCGACGGGGGGCGCGGCCGCACCACGAGGCGCCGCTCTCGGTGTACGAGGTGCACCTGCCGTCCTGGCGGCCCGGACTCACCTACCGCCAGCTCGCCGAGCAGCTTCCCGCGTACGTCCGTGACCTCGGGTTCACGCACGTGGAGCTGATGCCGGTCACGGAGCACCCCTTCGGCGGCTCGTGGGGCTACCAGGTCACCGGCTTCTACGCGCCGACGGCCCGCATGGGCACCCCCGACGACTTCAGGTTCCTGGTGGACGCGCTGCACCGCGCGGGGATCGGGGTCCTGATGGACTGGGTCCCGGCGCACTTCCCGAAGGACGACTGGGCGCTGGCCGAGTTCGACGGGCGTCCGCTGTACGAGCACGAGGACCCGCGCCGTTCGCACCATCCGGACTGGGGCACCCTGGAGTTCGACTACGGGCGCAAGGAGGTGCGGAACTTCCTGGTGGCGAACGCCGTGTACTGGTGCCAGGAGTTCCACATCGACGGTCTGCGGGTGGACGCGGTGGCGTCGATGCTCTACCTGGACTACTCGCGGGAGCACGGCGAGTGGCTGCCGAACGAGTTCGGCGGCCGGGAGAACCTGGACGCGGTGGCCTTCCTCCAGGAGATGAACGCCACGGTGTACCGGCGCTGCCCGGGGATCGTGACCTTCGCGGAGGAGTCCACGGCCTGGGACGGGGTGACGCGGGCGACGGACCAGGTGGGCCCCGGGGGCTTCGGCGGTCTGGGCTTCGGCATGAAGTGGAACATGGGCTGGATGCACGACTCGCTGGAGTACGTGCAGAAGGAGCCGGTGCACCGCAAGTACCACCACCACGAGATGACCTTCTCGATGGTGTACGCGTACAGCGAGAACTACATCCTGCCGATCTCGCACGACGAGGTGGTGCACGGCAAGCGGTCCCTGGTGTCGAAGATGCCGGGCGACTGGTGGCAGCAGCGCGCCAACCACCGCGCCTATCTGGGCTTCATGTGGGCCCACCCGGGCAAGCAACTGCTCTACATGGGGCAGGAGTTCGCCCAGGGGGCGGAGTGGTCGGCGGACCACGGGCCCGACTGGTGGCTGCTCGATCCGGCGTACGGGGCGGAGCCCGACCACCGGGGGGTGCGGGACCTCGTCCGTGACCTGAACACGGTGTACGCGGCGACGCCCTCGCTCTGGGAGCGGGACACCGCGCCGGAGGGCTTCCAGTGGGTGGTCGGGGACGCGGCCGAGGACAACGTCTTCGCCTTCCTGCGTTTCGACGCGTTCGGCTCCCCGCTGCTCGCCGTCTGCAACTTCTCGCCGGTCGTGCGGCACGACTACCGGCTGGGGGTTCCGGAGGCGGTGGTCGCCTGGTCGGAGGTGCTGAACACGGACGCCGGCCGCTACGGCGGCGGGGACGTGGTGGGGCGCGACCCGGTGAAGACGGAGTCGGTGCCGCACCACGGACGCGCGGCCAGCATCCGGATGACGCTGCCGCCGCTGGCGACGGTCTGGCTGCGGCCCGCGTGAGCCCGGGGCCACGGAGCGGCGGAGCCCGCTCCGTGGCCGATACGTGACACTCACCCAGTTGATCGTTCACCCGTTCGGACAACCTACGGATTGTTCGGCTATCTTCACTCTCCGGATCGAGCCGACAGATCCAGACGAGCGGGGATGTCATGCGGGACACCATGGAGCGGCGCCTGTCGCCGCAGCTCTGCCATCGGGTGCGCGGCGAGGACACCTTTCCCGTCGAGTGGCGACCGCTCGACGGGAGGGACCGCTTCGCGGTGCGGGCCGCCTGGCCCACCGACCACCCGTTCTTCGCCCCGCTCCGCCGGGGCGCCGAGCGGTGCCACGACCCGTTGCTCGTGGCCGAGACGCTGCGGCAGGCCACGATGGCCCTGCTGCACGCGGCCCACGGGGTCCCGCTGACCCGGCACATCCTGCTGGGCGAGATCTCCCTCACCTGTGACCCGGACGGGCTCGCGGTCACCGACGACGAGGCGGACATAGAGGTCCGGTTCGCCGAACTCCTCTCACGGGGAGACCAGTTGATCGAGATCCGGGTGGAGTGGACCGTACGGCGCGCTGCCCGTGTGGTCGCGACGGGCGCCGGCCACGCCCGGCTGGCCGGTCCCGCCGCCTACCGCAGGCTGCGCGGCGGGCACGTCGAGGCGGGGGCCGTGCGCCCCGGCGCCGGGACTCGCAGGGCGCCGGCGCCGCTCACCGGCCGGTCCGGGCCCGAGGACGTCCTGCTGGCCCCCACCGGGCGGGAGGGCGTGTGGGAACTGGTCGTCGACACCGGCCATCCCACCCTCTTCCAGCGGCCCACCGACCACATACCGGGGATGATCTTCCTCGAAGCGTCCCGGCAGGCCGCCGCCGCGGCCGTCTGGCCCCACCCCTACGTTCCGGCCGCCCTGCGGATCGCCTTCGACCGGTACGCGGAGTTCCACGGCGGCCCCTGCCTGCTCCGGGCGGAGCCCGGGAGCGCGGCGGGGACCTTCGAGGTCACCGGGTACCAGGACGGCCTGCGGCTCTTCAGCTGCGGGCTGCGGAGCGGATGATCCCGAGCCGCTGGGTGGCCCGGGTCAGCGCCACGTACAGGTCGTTCGTGCCGTGCGCGGCGCCCGCCACGATGCCCTCCGGGTCGACCACCAGGACCGTGTCGAACTCCAGCCCCTTCGCCTGCCGGGGGTCGAGCAGGACCACCGGCCGGGCGAGGTCGGGAGCCGGCCCGTACCCGGCGTCCGGCAGGGCCGCGACCAGGCCCGGGTGCAGTTCCGGCGGGGCGATGACGGCGATCCGGCCCTCGGCGCGCAGCTCGGCCGCCACCGCGTCGGCGGCCTCCTTCACCGGGTCGTCGACCGTCCGGTCCCAGGGTTCCACGCCGGTGGAGCGCACCGAGCTCGGCGGCTCGAACCCCGGATCGTCGGCCCGTCGCACCTCCGCCGCGACCGCCATGATCTCGGCGGGCGTGCGGTAGTTGACGCCGAGCCGGACCAGCTCCCAGCGCTCCTCCACGTACGGGGCGAGGATCCGGTCCCAGGCGCCGACGCCGGCCGGGTCGCCGGTCTGGGCGGGGTCGCCGACCAGGGTCATCGAGCGGGTGGGGCTGCGGCGCATGAGGAGCCGCCAGGCCATCGCGGAGAGCTCCTGCGCCTCGTCGACGATGATGTGGCCGAAGGCCCAGGTGCGGTCGGCGGCGGCGCGCTCGGCGGCGGTGCGGTGGTCGGCCTCCTCGTGGCGCTCGGCGAAGCGCTCGGCGTCGATGATGTCGTGCGCCGAGAGGACCTCGGAGGCGTCCTTGTCCTGCTCCTCCTTGTCCTCGAACTCGTAGGTGCGGGAGGCGTAGGAGACGTCGAGGACGCCCTGCGCGTACTGGATCTGCTTCTGCCGCTCGGCCTCCTCGGCGGCGCGGGCCGCGGAGTCGTCCTCGCCGAGGAGTTCCGCGGCCTCGTCGAGCAGCGGCACGTCGGCGGAGGTCCAGGGGCCGGCGGCGCGCCGGATCTCCCGGGCGTCCGCGTCGTCGAGGTGGGTGGGCTCGGTCAGGTAGTCGGCGAGGAACTCCCGCGGGGTGAGGGCGGGCCAGAGCGTGTCGATGGCCGCGTACACCTCGGGGTTGCCCGCGATGCCCTTGGCGAGCAGCGCGATGTCGTCGGGGCCGAGGAAGTTGGGGCCGCCGTAGGGGTCGGCGCCGATCCGGTCGGCGAGCTGTTCGGCGAGCGCGTCCAGGATCCGGAAGACGAAGTAGGGGCGGGCGAGATTGTGCGGGAGGGCGGTCTCGCGCGCCTTGTGGCGGGCCTCCAGGGCCATGTCCCAGTCGATGACCAGGTCGCCGTCGTCGTGCGGGACGATCAGCGGCGCGCCGCGCTCGGGGACCTGCTGGCGGTCGCGTACGGCCGCGGCGAGCGCCCCGGCCATGGCGGCGGAGCCCTTGACGGCGGCGGCGCGCGGGGTGTCGGCGCCGGTGGCGCGGACGCCCGGGAAGAGCTCGGCGGGGGTGGCGAGGAGGACGCCGGTCTCGCCGAGGGAGGGCAGCACGTCGGCGATGTATCCGAGGAAGGCCGGGTTGGGTCCGACGATGAGGACGGCCCGCTTGGCCAGCTGCTCGCGGTGCGCGTAGAGGAGGTACGCGGCCCGGTGCAGGGCGACCGCCGTCTTGCCGGTGCCGGGGCCGCCCTCGACGACGAGGACCCCGCGGTGCGGGGAGCGGATGATGCCGTCCTGCTCGGCCTGGATGGTCTGCACGATGTCGTGCATCCGCCCGGTGCGGGCGGCGTCGAGCGCGGCGAGCAGCACCTCGTCGGCGTCGCGGTTCTCGTGTCCGGTGCGGGTGGCGTCGGCGAGGTCGAGGACCTCGTCGTGGAGTGCGGTGACGGTCCGGCCGAGGGTGCTGATGTGCCGGCGGCGGGAGAGCCCCATCGGCTCGTACCCGGTGGCGAGGTAGAAGGGGCGGGCGAGCTCGGCCCGCCAGTCGACGACGAGCGGGGTGCGGTTCGGGTCGTCCCGGCGGATGCCGATCCGGCCGATGTGGTGGTCGCGCCCGTCCTTGAAGACGAGGCGCCCGAAACAGAGCCCGCTCTCCCCCGCGTTGAACGCGGCGAGCAGCCCGGACTGTTCGGCGACCATCACGTCCCGTTCGAGCCGTCCCTGGTTGCCGCCGACCCCCGGGGTGCGCAGGGCGCGCTCGACGGCGGCCTCGGCCTCGTCCCTCAGGTCGTCGAGCCGTGCGTAGAGATCGGTGATGAATTGCTGCTCGTTCCGAAATTCCTCGGTTGACAATTCGACTCCCGGCGCGATACAGTGCGTTTAGTGAACTTCTCCGTGTCCGTGGCGTTTCCGGACACGGAATCCCTCAATATACGCGAAGAAATACCCCGACTGTCCATTGTAGTCGGGGTATTTCTGTATGCCCTGGGGAAGTCCCGCCCTGTCCCGGCTCAGTCGAGCACGTCCGCCAGTTCCTCCAGGAGGCGGCGGCGGGGGCGGGCCCCGACGAGCGACTTCACCGGCTCGCCCGCCCGGAACACCATCAGGGTGGGCGTCGCGAGCACCCCGTACCGCAGGGTCGTCTCCGGGTTCCGGTCCACGTCGATCTCGACGACCCGGAGCCGCTCCGCCTCCTCCTTGGCGATCGCGGCGAGCACCGGCCTCAGCTGCCGGCACGGCCCGCACCACTCCGCGGTGAACTTCACCAGGACCGGCGTCCCGGCGCCGAGCACCTCCGCGCCGAAGTCCGCGTCCGTGACCTCGGCCACGCCCTCCGCGTGCGTCGTCATCCCCGTCACCCCTCCCTGTCCGTGTCCCGCTCCGTACCGAGTTCGCACCGGGGCTCCGGACCGAGCGGCAGCTCCGCCTCGGCCCGCAGCAGCTGGGCGCCCACCTCGGCGCGTACCGCCCGGAGCTGCCCGATCAGACCGTCCAGCTCGGCGACCTTCCGCCGGTAGACGGCGATCGACGCGGGGCAGGAGTCCCCGGCCGGGTGCCCCGCGCGCAGACAGTCGACGAACGGCCGCGTCTCCTCCAGCTCGAACCCGAAGTCCTGAAGGGTCCTGATCTGCTGGAGGAGCCGCAGGTCGTCCTCGTCGTAGGTGCGGTGCCCCTGCTCCGTGCGCCGGGCGGTCAGGAGGCCCCGGGACTCGTAGTACCGCAGAGTCCGCGGGGTGGTTCCGGCCCGCTCGGCCAGCTCTCCGATGCGCATGTACCCGACCGTAGGCCCTGACGCCGACGTCAGGGCAAGAGCGGGGCGGACGGGAAGGTGACGACAGGCCCCTGGGTCTCCCCCACCGCGTCCGGGCGCCCTCACGGCTGTCGGGGACGGTCCGCGCCGGGCGGCAGGAGGGGTTTGCGGACCACCGGGGACGACAGGACGATCGAGGTGGTGGTCCGGCCGAGCGCCGAGGTCTGCTCCAGGACCTCTTCGAGGTGGATGGTGTCGGTGACGGCGACCTTGAGGATCCAGCAGTCCTCCCCCACCACGTGGTGCGCCTCCAGGACCTCGGGGCGGGCGGTCAGTTCCAGGGTGCGCGGGTGCTTGAGCGTGTAGCCGCCGTGCGGGTCGACCCGGATGAAGGCCTGGATTCCGTAGCCGAGCCGGGCCGGGGAGACATGGGCGCCGTACCCGGTGACCGCGCCGCTCGCCTCCAGGCGGCGGACCCGCTCGGTGACGGCCGCGGGACTCAGCCGGACGCGGCGGCCCAGCTCGCTGAGCTTGATGCGGCCGTCGCTCTGCAGGAGGTCCAGGATCTGCCGGTCGATGGGGTCGTACGCGACCGCCGAGGTTTCGTCGGCGGCGGCGCGCGAATGCCGTGGTTCCTTCGGTGCGGCGGCCGGGACTCCCATGTTCTCCCCTTCAGACGGCGGCGGATCAACGTAACACTTGTCCGCGGGAACAAGGGAGTTGGAATTCATGGACGTACTCGTCATCGGCGGAAATCGCTATTTCGGAAAGCGGCTCATCGCGCTGCTGCGGGAATCCGGGCATCGGATCACGGTTCTCAACCGGGGTTCCTCCGGGGTCCCGGAGGGAATCGAGCATCTCGTCGCCGACCGCGACGACGAGGCCGCGCTGGAATCCGCTCTCGCGGGCCGCTCCTTCGACGTCGTCGTGGACCAGGTCTGCTACACCCCCCGCCAGGCGGAGATCGCCCGGCGCGTCTTCGGGACGCGCGCCCGCCGGTACGTGATGACGTCGACGGTGGAGGTGTACGAGTACGAGGACTCGGCCGAACCGGTCGCCGAATCCGCCCTCGACCTGGACGCGGTCGTCGTCGACACGGGCCCGGCCTGGGACGACCCGGAGTTCCGCGAGGCCCACTACGGGGAGGGGAAGCGGCAGGCCGAGGCGGTGTTCGCGGCCGGCACGCCGTTCGCGTGGACGTCGGTGCGGGTGGCCCATGTGCTCGGCGGCGCCGACGACTTCACCGGCCGGCTCGACCACTACGCGCGGCGCGTCCGGGCGGGCGAGCCGATCGCCGTGCCCGCGGTGAACCGTCCCGCCACCTATGTGTACGTGGAGGAGATCGCGGCGTTCCTCGCGTGGACGGTCGAGGCGGAATTCACCGGGCCGGTCAACGCTCATTCCCACGGGCCGCTGACCACGGCGGAGATCTGTGCCGAGATGGAGCGGCAGGTGGGTGGCCGGACGGTCTTCCAGGAGGTGGAGGTCGGCGAGGTGTCGCCGTTCTCCTTCGCCCGCTCGTACGCGATGGACAACTCCCGCGCGACCGGCCTCGGCTACTCCTTCACCCACTCCGGCGAGTGGCTCGCGCGGGCGGTGGCCGAGACGGTCGGGGGGTCCGGCGGCGCGCCCGTGGGGGCGGCCGGCGCGTCCGGCGTGGTGGACGGGGCGGTCGGGGGGTCCGGGGAATGACGCGGTTCCGCATGCTGGGGGACGTACGGGTCGGGGCCGTCGGGCTCGGCACGATGCCGCTCTCCGTCGAGGGCCGGCCGGACGGGGCACGGGCCGTGGCCACCGTGCACGCGGCCCTCGACGCCGGGGTGACCCTGCTCGACACCGCCGACTCCTACCACCCGCCCGGCGGTGCGCCCGGTGAGGGCGAACTGCTCGTGGCCCGGGCCCTCGCCTCGTACGGCGGCGGGGTGGACGACGTCCTCGTGGCGACGAAGGGCGGCCGTGGCCGTACGGCGGACGGCGGCTGGAGCGTGGACGGGCGCCCCGCGCATCTGCGCCGGGCGGCGGAGGCGTCGGCGCGGCGCCTCGGGGCCGCCCCGATCGGCCTGTACCAGCTGCACAAGCCGGATCCGGCCGTCCCGTACGCCGAATCCCTGGGCGCGATACGGGAGTTGCTGGACGCGGGGACGGTCAGGCTCGCCGGCGTCTCCAACGTGGACACGGCGCAGATCCTGCTGGCCCGCGAGATCCTGGGCGACCGGCTGGTCTCCGTGCAGAACCGCTACTCGCCCGCGGTGCGCACCGGCGAGCCGGAACTGCGGCTCTGCGCGGAGCTCGGCCTCGCCTTCCTCCCGTGGAGCCCGCTGGGCGGGATCTCGCGCAGCTCGCTGGACGGGACGTCCGCCCGGGAGGAGGACCCCCGGTTCGGCGCCTTCCACCGGGTGGCACGGGAGCGCGGGGTGAGCCCGCAGCGGGTGGCGCTCGCCTGGCTGCTCGCCCGGTCGGAGGCGGTGCTGCCGATCCCGGGCGCGAGCCGGCCGGAGTCGGCGCGGGACTCGGCGGCGGCGACCGGACTCCCCCTCTCCGAGGGGGAGTTGGAGCAGCTGTCCGGAGCCCCCTAGCCACGGCCGGCACCGGAGAGGGCCGGCACCGGGGCGGGAAGCGCGGGAGGCACGGTCCCGGCACCGGAGCACCGGAGGCACGGCCCCCGGACGGAGGAAGCGCGAGGGGCGGTCCCGTACGGGGAGTGCGAGAGGGACGGTCCCGGCCGCGGTGCGGTCGGGACCGTCCCTCTCCCGAGGCCCGGATCCGGCTCAAGGCCCGGGACTCGGGGTCGGAGTCCGCCCCGGCTGCGTCACACGCCGGCGCGGGCCTTCTCCTCGTCGCCCTCGGCGCGCTGGTCCGGGAGCTCCGTGGGGGCGTGGTCGTCGACGAGGGTCTTCTCGTCGAACGGGACGCGGCCGGCGAGGACCTCGGAGACCCGCGCCTTGTCGATCTCCTTCGTCCAGGTGCCGACCAGCACCGTCGCGACGGCGTTGCCCGCGAAGTTGGTGAGGGCGCGCGCCTCGCTCATGAAGCGGTCGATGCCGACGATCAGGCCCACCCCGTCGACCAGCTCCGGGCGGTGCGACTGGAGTCCGCCCGCGAGGGTCGCGAGACCCGCGCCGGTGACGCCCGCCGCCCCCTTCGACGCGATGATCATGAAGACGAGGAGCGAGATCTGCTCGCCGACCGAGAGCGGGTCGCCCATCGCCTCGGCGACGAAGAGCGAGGCCATCGTGAGGTAGATCGCGGTGCCGTCGAGGTTGAAGGAGTAGCCGGTCGGGACGGTGATGCCGACGACGGGCTTGCTGACGCCCAGGTGCTCCATCTTCGCGATGAGCCGCGGCAGCGCGGACTCGGAGGAGGAGGTGGACAGGATCAGCAGGAACTCGCGGCCGAGGTACTTCAGGAGGGCCCAGATGTGGATCCCGGCGACCAGCCGCAGCAGCGCGCCGAGCACGACGAAGACGAAGAGTCCGCAGGTGAGGTAGAAGCCGATCATGATGACAGCGAGGGACTTGAGCGCGTCGACGCCGGTCGCGCCGACGACGGCCGCGATCGCGCCGAACGCGCCGACGGGCGCGGCCCACATGATCATGCCGAGGATGCGGAAGACGAGCCGCTGGATGTGCCCGATCCCGCGCAGAACCGGTTCTCCGGCCGCGCCCATGGCCTGGAGCGCGAAGCCCGCGAGCAGGGCGACGAGGAGGGTCTGGAGGACCTCGCCCTCGGTGAAGGCGGAGACGAGGGTCGTGGGGATGATCCCGAGCAGGAAGTCCGGCGTGGACTCGCTCGCCCCCTCGGCCTGCTTGGCGCCGGCCTCGGCCAGCTCCTTGGTGAGGTGCAGCCCGGAGCCGGGCTCCAGGAGGTTGCCGACGACGAGACCGATCGCGAGTGCGACGGTCGACATGACCATGAAGTAACCGAGGGCGAGACCGCCGACGGCGCCGACCTTCGCGGCCTTCCGGACCGAGCCGACGCCGAGCACGATCGTGCAGAAGATGATCGGCGAGATCATCATCTTGATCAGGTTGACGAAGCCGGTGCCCAGCGGCTTCAGCTCGACGGCGACGCCCGGCGCCAGGAACCCGACGACGATGCCGAGCAGTACGGCTCCGATGACGGCCAGATAGAGATAGTGCGTGCGGTCCCGTCGTGCGGCCACGGGGTCCTCCTCGTGCTGATGGGTGTCCACGTCCCGGTGGACTCCGCGACTATCCATCAGCCTGTGACCGGGGTCACGCTTACGTACGTTTCGTTCACGGCCGAAGGGTCGGGGGCGCGCGGCCGAGGGTCACCGGTCCGGTGGGCAGGGCACGATTCGGGAACGCAAAGCGCCGGTCCACCCTCCGCCGTGCACACTTACCCGCATGCGTCTCCCCCTCCCCCGCCCCCGCAGCCTGGCCGGCCAGCTCTTCGCGATGCAGGTCGTGCTCGTGGCCGTCGTCGTGGCGGGGTGCGCGGTCTTCGCGTACGTCACGGACCGGGCGCAGGCCGAGGAGACCGCGCGGCGCCAGGCCACCGCGACCGCCGCGGCCGTCGCCGACTCCCCGTCCGTGGTCGCGGCCGCCCGCTCCGCCGACCCGTCGGCGCTCCTCCAGCCGTACGCCGAGTCCCTGCGCCGCCACGCGGGCGTCGCCTTCGTGGTGATCATGGCCCCGGACGGCACCCGCTGGACCCACCCCGAGCCCGCGCAGATCGGCCGGACCTACCTCGGGCACATCGAGCAGGCCGCGGCGGGCCGGACGCACTCCGAGACCCACCTGGGGGTCCTCGGCCCCTCCGTGCGGACGGTGACGCCCGTCTTCGACGGCGACAGGATCGTCGCCCTGGTCAGCGCGGGCATCACGATCGACAAAATCAGCGAGCAGGTACGGGAGCAGGTCACCGCCCTGCTCGGCATGGCGGGCGCGGCGCTCGCGCTCGGCGGAGCGGGGACGTACGTCGTCAACGCGCGGCTGCGCCGCCATACGCACGGCATGAACGCGACGGAGCTCAGCCGGATGCACGACTACCACGAGGCCGCGCTGCACGCGGTCCGCGAAGGGCTCGTGATGCTCGACGGGCGACGCCGGATCGCCCTCATCAACGACGGGGCGCGGGAGCTGCTCGGCCTGGACGACGGGGTCGTCGGCCGGCCGGCGTCCGAGCTCGGCCTGCCGGCGACGCTGACCGGCGCACTGCTGTCCTCGGAGCCGCGCGTCGACGAGACGCACCTGACGGCCGACCGGGTGCTCGTCGTCAACACCCGCCCGGTGGTGGGCGGAGAGCGTCGCGGCACGGTCGCCACCCTCCGGGACCGGACCGAACTTCAGGCGCTCTCGGGCGAGTTGGACTCCGAGCGGGGCTTCACGGAGGCGCTCCGCTCCCAGGCCCACGAGGCGGCGAACCGGCTGCACACGGTCGTCTCGCTCATCGAACTGGGGCGGGTGACCGAGGCGGTGGAGTTCGCGACGGCGGAGCTGGAACTCGCCCAGGCGCTCACCGACCGCGTCGTCGACGCCGTCGGGGAGCCGGTGCTCGCCGCCCTGCTGCTCGGCAAGGCGGCGCAGGCCAACGAGCGGGGGGTGGAGCTCGTCCTCACCGAGGACAGCCGGATCGACGACGGGCTCGTGCCCGCGACCCTGCCGTCCCGGGACCTGGTGACGATCCTGGGCAACCTCATCGACAACGCGGTGGAGGCGGTGGGCGGGACCCCGCACGCACGGGTGACGGTCACCGTCGCCGCCCGGTCGGGCGACGGCGAGCTGCTGCTCCGCGTCGGCGACAGCGGCCCCGGCGTCCGCCCGGCCGACCGGGACGCGGTCCTCGGCCGGGGCTGGACCACCCGGGGTCCGGGGCGCGGCCTCGGCCTGGCGCTGGTCGGCCAGGCGGTCTCGCGCGCCGCGGGCACGCTCGCCGTCGCGGAAGCGCAGGAGGGCGGGGCGGAGTTCACCGTACGACTGCCCCTCCCGGTGGCGGGGCCGCTGCCGCTGCCACGCGAAGGCGGAAACGGCAGCGGTGCCGGTCCCGCCCCCTCCCCCGCTCCCGGCACTCCCGGCGCCGAGGTGTCGTCGTGACCGTGTCCCCGCTCCGCGTCCTCGTCGTCGAGGACGACCCCGTCGCCGCCGACGCCCACGCCCTCTACGCGGGCCGGGTCGAGGGCTTCACCGTCGTCGGCGTCGCTCACTCCCGCGCCGCCGCCGTCCGGGTCCTCGACCGGACGCCGGTCGACCTGATCCTGCTCGACCTGTACCTGCCCGACGGCCACGGCCTCCAGCTGCTGCGGGCCCTGCGCGCCGCCGGACACTCCGCCGACGTCATCGCCGTGACGTCGGCCCGCGACCTGGCGATCGTCCGCGAGGGCGTCTCCCTCGGCGTCGTCCAGTACGTCCTGAAGCCCTTCGCCTTCGCGACCCTGCGGGACCGGCTCGCCCGGTACGCCGAGTTCCGGGCCGCCGCCGGCGAGGCCTCCGGGCAGGACGAGGTCGACCGGGCGCTCGCCACCCTCCGGGCCCCGCACCCCGCCACCCTCCCCAAGGGCCTGAGCGCGCCGACCCTGGAAGCCGTCACCCGTACCCTCCGGTCCACCCCGGCCGGACTCACCGCCGCCGAGGCCGGGACGGCGGTCGGGATCTCCCGGATCACCGCGCGCCGCTACCTGGAGCACCTGGTGACCGAGGGCCGGGCGGTGCGCGCCCCGCAGTACGGACAGATCGGGCGGCCCGAGCTCCAGTACCGCTGGCTCGACGGACCGGCCCGGGACCGCTGACGACCGGCCCGGGTCACTGGGGACCGGCGCGGGTCACTGCGGACCGACGCGGGGTCGCTGCGGACCGGCCCGGGACCGCTGACGACCGGCCCGGGACCGCTGACCTCCTCCGGAGGGCCCGCCGTCCATTACCGCCCGGTTCCCATGTTCCTACGAACTCCTGGCCTTGGGCGAACACACCGTATCCAGCCGTCACCCTCCGCACCTACCGTGGCCGCGTGCACCAACCCTCCCCGCCTTTCAACGCCCTGGCCGCGCGCCGCCTGCGCGAGGCCCTCGGCATGGCCCCCGGCCACGTCGCGTACGGCCTCCGCGCCCAGTACGGCCTCTTCGTCGAGCCCGACACCGTCGTCGCCTGGGAACGTGGCCGGGCCGTCCCCGGCGAACAGGAACTCACCGCCCTCGCGGGTGTCCTCTGGTGCTCCCCCGTCGACCTGATCGCCGCCGCGACCACGCTGCGCGAGCACCGGGTGGCGCGCGGGCTCGCCGCCGAGGAGCTGGCCCGGCGGGTGGGCGTGTCGGCCTCCGCGTACCAGCGGATGGAGGACGAGAGCAGCTGGCGCGGCACCGAGCGTCAGACCGCCGCGCTCGCGGAGGTCCTCGGTCTCGGCCCGCGCGCCCTGATCACCGCGACCGGCGGCGACGAGCGCCTCGCCGAACTGCTGCGCAGCGCCGCCACCACCCGCTGGCAGGCGTACGTGAAACCGGTGGTGAAGATGGTGCCGCTGCCCAAGCGGACCCTGGAGTCCGCGCTGCAGCGGCTGCACACGGAGTACCACGCCCGGATGGTGGCGACGAGCAGCTGGGGCGCCTCGGCGGCGACCGGCGACGAGGGCCGCGCGTACCTGGACGACATCGCCGGGCACTTCTGGACGTCCGTGGGCTCCTAGGGCCTGTCGTCACCTTGCCGTCCGCCCCGCCCATCGGGCCCCAGGCCCTCGATCCCATGATCATCGGGCCTGGATCATCGGTCCCGACGGCCGTAGATTGGCGCCGTGAGACGACACATACCCTTCGAACGACTCCACAACTTCCGTGACCTGGGCGGCTATCGGACCGCCGACGGCGGCTCCGTGCGGTGGGGGACCCTCTACCGCTCCGACTCCCTCGCCAAGCTCACCGACGCCGATCCGGCCGACCGGGAGCGCTTCCGCGCCCTGGGCGTGGCCACGGTGATCGACCTGCGCTACCCGTGGGAGATCGCCGCCAAGGGCCGCCTGCCGGAGACCGAGGGCGTCTCCTGGCACAACCTCTCCATCGAGCACCGCCCCTACGACCAGGCGGAGATCGACCCGGACCTCGACCCCTGGCGCTACCTCGCCGACCGGTTCGCCGAGGTCGCCGAGGACGGCGCGGTGGAACTCCGTACGGCCCTGGAGGTCATCGCCTCCGCCGACGGACCGCTCGTCTTCCACTGCGCGTCCGGGAAGGACCGTACGGGTCTGCTGGCGGCCGTCGTCCTCGCCCTCCTGGGGGTCCCGGACGAGGAGATCCTCGCGGACTTCGCCCTCACCGAACTGGCCACGGAGCGGCTGATCGCCGACTGGCGGACGGCCCATCCGGGCCGCGAGCTCCGCTGGCCGGGATACGGCCGGGCACCGGCCGACATCATCCGGCTCTTCCTGGCGGACCTGCGTGAGCGGTACGGCTCCGTGGACGCGTACGTCACCGGCCACGTCGGGCTCGACCCGTCGGTGGTGGCGACGCTCAGGGCCCGGCTGGTGGTAGCGCCGCCGGCCTGACCGGCACGGCACGTCACCCCCGGCCGCGCCGCTCGAAGACGAAGAGCTGACCGGCCGCGTCCGGCGCGCAGGGTGCCTCGGCGAGCCGTGCCCAGGCGGCGGCGCGGTCGCCGACGACGGTGACGCAGCCGCCGGGCGTCGCGGAGCCGACCGGGACGATCCGGTGGCCCCGGACGGGGGTGCCGTACGGCTCCAGGGCGAAGGCCTCGACGCGGCTCGGGTCGCCGCACTCGGAGTCCTCGTACGCGGAGCCGGGTATGCGGCCGCCGGAGGGTATGCCGGAGCAGCCGGGGCCGAAGTCGGGGTGGTCGGAGACGATCCTCCACCGGCCCTGCCCCAGCGCGGCCAGGGAGTAGAGCGGGACGCCGGCCTCGGCACACGGCACCTGGTGGACCTGCCCGCTGCGGGTGCCGCGCCGCTCCGCGAGGCAGAAGTCCGTGCCGGCCACCCGTATGAGGACGTCGCCGGGGGCCGGGGCGACGAGGACGGCGGGCGCGGTACGGGGAGGCTGCCCGGCGGGTCCGGCGCGGCCGTCCCGGAGGAGGGCGACGACGCTGACCCCGGCGAGGACGAGCCCGGCCACCGCGACGGACGCGACGAGGGCACGGCGTATGCGGGACGGGGCCCCCGACCGGGCCCCGGTGGCGCCGCCCGCGGCGTCGTCCCGGCCGCCCGGGACATCGTCGCCCCGGGGCCAGACGGGAGAACCGCCGTCCCCTTCCCCGGCGAGAACCGGACCCTCGGCCGCGCCGCCGCCGGCATCACCCAGACCCTCGGCCGCGCCCCCACTCCCGGCGTCCTCCCGCCCCCCGGCGTCCTCCCGCCCCTCCGCGTCGTCCCGGCCCTCCGCGTCGTCCGGTTCCCCGTCCCCCGGCGGCGTCTGCCACATCCGGCCCGCGAGCTTCCGCCGTGCCGTCCGCCACGCCTCCAGCTCGGCCGGGTCGGCGACCCCGCACGCGCGGACGAAGGCGGTCAGGAGCTCGGCTCGGGGCAGGGTCGCGCGGGCCAGCATGTTCGCCACCGTGGACCGGGGCAGGACGTCCCCGGCCGCCTCCGCCCGGGCCGACAGCTCGCGGTAGGTGAGGCCCGACCGTTCCTTGAGTTCCTGGAGCAGCGCGAGGAACTCGGCGGGGGTGTGTGCCTCCCGCGGGTCAGGGGTGTGCCGCCCCGGTGCCATCCGCGCCTCATCCCTTCCGCCGGACAGGGTTGGGACATGTCCGGGACAAGCCCCCAGCCTTGTTGATCCCGCGCTCCGGCTCAAGAGTGGAAACCCGGCATTCACGGGGGTGACGCCGGGCACGGCGAAGTGGCCCCGACCGTCCACGGGGGACGATCGGGGCCACTCGGGTGCGTGCGGTCCCGGACGGGATCCGGGACGGGGTACGGGACCGGGTACGGGACGGAATCCGGGACAGGTCGGGACGGAGGTCCCGGCCGCGGGGCCGAAAGCCCTCGGGCCGTCGGCGGCAGCCGCCAGGGCCTGTCGTCACCTTCCCGTCTGCCCCGGGCGACGACGGGAAGGTGACAGCCGGTCCTAGAAGACCGACTCGGCCTCGCGGATGCGGTCCGCGGGGACCGTCTTGAGCTGGGTGACGGCCTCGGCGAGCGGCACCATCTCGATGTCCGTGCCGCGCAGCGCCGTCATCCGGCCGAAGTCGCCGCGGTGCGCCGCCTCCACCGCGTGCCAGCCGAAGCGGGTGGCGAGCACCCGGTCGTACGCGGTCGGCGTGCCGCCGCGCTGGACGTGGCCGAGGATGACCGGGCGGGCCTCCTTGCCGAGGCGCTCCTCCAGTTCGACGGCGAGCTGGTTGCCGATGCCCTGGAAGCGCTCGTGACCGAACTGGTCGATCTCGCCCTTCGCGTACTCCATCGAACCGTGGGCCGGGTGGGCGCCCTCGGCGACGCAGATGACGGCGAACTTCTTGCCGCGGGCGAAACGCTCCTCGACCATCTTCACGAGGTCGTCGATCTGGAAGGGCCGCTCGGGGAGGCAGATGCCGTGCGCTCCGCCGGCCATGCCGGACTCCAGGGCGATCCAGCCGGCGTGGCGGCCCATCACCTCGACGACCATCACCCGCTGGTGGGACTCGGCGGTGGTCTTCAGCCGGTCCATGGCCTCGGTGGCGACGCCGACGGCGGTGTCGAAGCCGAAGGTGCGGTCCGTGGAGGAGATGTCGTTGTCGATCGTCTTCGGGACGCCGACGACGGGCATGCCGGCGTCGGAGAGCATCCGGGCGGCGGTCAGGGTGCCTTCGCCGCCGATCGGGATGAGGACGTCGATGCCGTACTCGCGGGCCAGGTCGGTGGCGGACTCGGCGGCCTCGCGCAGCCGGTTCCGCTCCAGCCGCGCGGAGCCGAGGATGGTGCCGCCGCGGGCCAGGATGCCGCTGACCGCGTTGAGGTCGAGGGGCCGGTAGTGGCCGTCGAGGAGGCCCTTGAAGCCGTCCTCGAAGCCGATGACCTCGTCGTCGTGGCCGGTGAGCGCCCGGTGCACGACCGACCGGATCACTGCGTTCAGGCCGGGGCAGTCGCCGCCTGCGGTGAGAACTCCGATGCGCATCGTGCTGTGTCTCCTGCTCGGTCGCGTTCCGTTGTGAGCACCGCAATTCTCACACGCTCGGCCGGAGCGGCGCGCTCGTGGCCGTTCCGCGCGTCCCTCCCGGGGCCTCGCCGGAGGCCTTTCGTCCCGGGGTCCGGGGCCCTTCGTCCGGCGGGCGTCGTAACCATCAGCGGGGGTATTGTCAAGGGGGTAATGCCGCCCTATCGGGGCTTTCTGAGCACAGTCGGTTGACGAGCGTGTCGGCCGCGCGGGGACCGCGAGCGTGCCGCGAGGCCACGCTCCCCCGGTGCTCCGCGAGCCCCCTTCCGCAGCACTGGACAGGAGACCACGGCGTGACGCGCAGCGTGTACGTGACCGGGATCGACCGCGGTGACGGCCGCCAGGTCGTCGAGTTGGGAGTCATGGAGCTCCTCACCCGACAGGTGGACCGGGTGGGGGTGTTCCGGCCGCTGGTGCACGACGGTCCCGACCGGCTCTTCGACCTGCTGCGCGCCCGCTACCGGCTCTCGCAGGACGCCTCGACGGTCTACGGCATGGACTACCACGAGGCCTCGGCCCTCCAGGCCGAGCAGGGCACCGACGAGCTGGTGTCGCTCCTGGTCGACCGCTTCCACGCCGTCGCCCGCGACTACGAGGTCGTCCTCGTCCTCGGCACCGACTTCGCCGCCACCCAGCTCCCCGACGAGCTGGCGCTCAACGCCCGGCTCGCCAACGAGTTCGGCGCCTCCGTCATCCCCGTCGTCGGCGGCAAGGGCCAGCCGGCGGAGTCGGTACGGGCCGAGGCCCGCAACGCCTTCCGGGCGTACGACGGACTCGGCTGCGACGTGCTCGCGATGATCGTCAACCGGGTGGCGGGCGAGGACCGGGAGGCGATCGCCGAGCGGCTCGCCGCCCGGCTGCCCGTGCCCTGCTACGTCCTGCCGGACGAGCCGGCGCTCGCCGCGCCCACCGTCGCCCAGATCACCCACGCGCTCGGCGCCACCGTCGTCCTCGGCGACGACGCCGGGCTCGCGCGCGACGCCCTGGACTTCGTCTTCGGCGGCGCCATGCTGCCGAACTTCCTCAACGCGCTGACCCCGGGCTGCCTCGTCGTGACCCCCGGGGACCGGGCCGACCTGGTGGTCGGCGCGCTCGCCGCGCACTCGGCCGGCACCCCGCCCATCGCCGGCGTGCTGCTCACCCTCGACGAGCGGCCCACCGACGCGATCCTGACCCTGGCGGCCAAGCTCGCGCCCGGCACCCCGGTCGTCTCCGTACCCGGCAACAGCTTCCCGACCGCGACCGAACTCTTCTCCCTCGAAGGCAAGCTGAACGCCGCCACCCCGCGCAAGGCGGAGACCGCCCTCGGCCTCTTCGAGCGGCACGTGGACACCACCGACCTGCTCAAGCGGGTCTCGGTGGCCCGCAGCGGCCGGGTCACCCCGATGATGTTCGAGCACGAGCTCATCGAACAGGCGCGCGCCGACCGGCGCCGGGTGGTGCTCCCCGAGGGCACCGAGGAGCGGGTGCTCCGCGCCGCCGACGTGCTGATCCGCCGCGACGTCTGCGACCTGACCCTGCTCGGCGACGTCGAGGTCATCCGCAAGAAGGCCGCCGACCTGAGCGTGGACCTGGGCGACACGCAGCTGATCGACCCGCAGACCTCGGAGCTGCGCGACTCCTTCGCCGAGAAGTACGCGGCGCTCCGCGCCCACAAGGGCGTCACGGTCGAGCTCGCGTACGACGTCGTCTCGGACGTCAACTACTTCGGCACCCTGATGGTCCAGGAGGGTCTGGCCGACGGCATGGTCTCCGGCTCGGTGCACTCCACGGCCGCGACGATCCGCCCCGCCTTCGAGATCATCAAGACCAAGCCGGACGCCTCGATCGTCTCCTCGGTCTTCTTCATGTGCCTCGCCGACAAGGTCCTCGTGTACGGCGACTGCGCGGTCAACCCGGACCCGAACGCCGAGCAGCTCGCGGACATCGCCGCCCAGTCGGCGGCCACCGCCGCCCGGTTCGGCGTCGACCCGCGGATCGCGATGCTGTCGTACTCGACTGGCACCTCGGGCTCCGGCGCCGACGTGGACAAGGTGCGGGAGGCGACCAAGCTGGTCCGCGAGGCGCACCCGGAGCTGCGGATCGAGGGGCCCATCCAGTACGACGCGGCCGTCGAGCCCTCGGTCGCGGCGACGAAGCTGCCGGACTCGGAGGTGGCGGGGCAGGCGACCGTCCTGATCTTCCCGGACCTCAACACCGGCAACAACACCTACAAGGCCGTGCAGCGTTCGGCCGGCGCCGTGGCCGTCGGCCCGGTGCTCCAGGGTCTGCGCAAGCCCGTGAACGACCTCTCGCGCGGCGCGCTCGTCAGCGACATCGTCAACACGGTCGCCATCACGGCGATCCAGTCCCAGGTCCCCGCCCAGGGTCAGGAGCTCCCCGCATGACCACCCCCTCCCCCACCGTCCCCGCCGCCCCCTCCCGGGTCCTGGTGCTGAACTCCGGCTCCTCGTCGGTGAAGTACCAGCTGCTCGACATGCGTGACGACAGCCGGCTCGCCCAGGGCCTCGTGGAGCGCATCGGCGAGGACACCTCGCGGCTCGTCCACACCCCGCTCCGGGGCGGCGGCGGGGAGAAGCGCGAGAAGAGCGGCCCGATCGCCGACCACGCGGCCGCGCTGAAGGCGGTCGCCGAGGAGCTGGCGGCGGACGGGCTCGGCCTGGACTCCCCCGAGCTGGCCGCCATCGGGCACCGGGTGGTGCACGGCGGGCTGCGGTTCACCGAGCCGACGGTGATCGACGACGAGGTGCTCGCGGAGATCGAGCGCCTCGTGCCGGTGGCGCCGCTGCACAACCCGGCGAACCTCACGGGCATCCGTACGGCGATGGCGCTCCGCCCCGACCTGCCGCAGGTCGCGGTCTTCGACACCGCGTTCCACACGACGATGCCGGAGTCGGCGGCGCGGTACGCGATCGACGTGGAGACCGCCGACGCGCACCGGATCCGCCGGTACGGCTTCCACGGCACCTCGCACGCGTACGTCTCGCGGGAGACGGCGAAGCTGCTCGGCAGGGAGCCGGAGGAGGTGAACGTGATCGTGCTGCACCTGGGCAACGGGGCCTCCGCCTCGGCGGTGAAGGGCGGCCGCTGCGTGGACACCTCGATGGGCCTGACGCCGCTGGAGGGTCTCGTCATGGGCACCCGCTCGGGCGACATCGACCCGGCGGTCACCTTCCACCTCAAGCGGGTGGCGGGCATGTCGGCGGACGAGATCGACGAGCTGCTCAACAAGAGGTCCGGCCTGGTCGGGCTCTGCGGCGACAACGACATGCGGGAGATCCGCCGCCGGATCGACGAGGGCGACGCGCGGGCGGCGCTCGCCTTCGACATCTACATCCACCGCCTGAAGAAGTACATCGGCGCGTACTACGCGGTGCTCGGCCGGGTGGACGCGGTGGCGTTCACGGCAGGGGTCGGGGAGAACGCGGCCCCCGTCCGGGAGGCCGCGATCGCGGGCCTTGAGGAGCTGGGTCTCGCGGTGGACGCGGACCTCAACTCCGTGCGTTCGGACGAGGCCAGGCTGATCTCGCCGGAGTACGCGCGGGTGGCGGTCGCCGTGGTGCCGACGGACGAGGAGCTGGAGATCGCGCGCCAGAGCTACGCGCTCGTTTCGAGCACCGAGGGCTCGAACGAGTGAACGCTTGAGCGCCCCCGCGCCCATTTGTACTTTCCGCCAGTCGGAATATTCCGCAGTGAAACAAACCGATAGGATCCGCCTCATGCGCCGTTCCAAAATCGTCTGCACGCTGGGCCCCGCCGTCGACTCGTATGAGCAGCTGAAGGCTCTCATCGAGGCCGGCATGAACGTGGCCCGATTCAACTTCAGCCACGGATCCCAGGCAGAGCACCAGGAGCGGTACGACCGCGTCCGGCAGGTCTCCGCGGACACCGGGCGTGCCGTCGGCGTCCTCGCCGACCTCCAGGGTCCCAAGATCCGCCTCGAGACCTTCGCCGAGGGCCCCGTCGAGCTGGTGCGCGGTGACGAGTTCACCATCACCACCGAGGACGTCCCCGGCGACAAGTCCATCTGCGGCACCACCTACAAGGGCCTGCCCGGAGACGTCTCCAAGGGCGACCAGGTCCTGATCAACGACGGCAACGTCGAACTGCGGGTCGTCGAGGTCGAGGGCCCCCGGGTCAAGACGATCGTCGTCGAGGGCGGTGTCATCTCCGACCACAAGGGCATCAACCTGCCCGGCGCGGCCGTCAACGTCCCCGCCCTGTCGGAGAAGGACGTCGACGACCTCCGCTTCGCGCTCCGCATGGGCTGCGACATGGTCGCCCTCTCCTTCGTCCGCGACGCCGACGACGTCAAGGACGTCCACAAGGTGATGGACGAGGAGGGCCGCCGGGTCCCCGTCATCGCCAAGGTGGAGAAGCCGCAGGCAGTCGAGAACATGGAGGCCGTCGTCGCGGCCTTCGACGCGGTCATGGTGGCCCGTGGCGACCTCGCCGTCGAGTACCCGCTGGAGCGGGTCCCGATGGTGCAGAAGCGCCTGGTGGAGATGTGCCGCCGTAACGCCAAGCCGGTCATCGTCGCGACCCAGATGATGGAGTCGATGATCACCAACTCCCGTCCGACCCGCGCCGAGGCGAGCGACGTCGCCAACGCGATCCTGGACGGCGCGGACGCGGTCATGCTGTCGGCCGAGTCCTCGGTCGGCGCCTACCCGATCGAGACCGTGAAGACGATGTCGAAGATCGTCACCGCGGCCGAGGAGGAGCTGCTCTCCAAGGGCCTCCAGCCGCTGGTCCCGGGCAAGAAGCCGCGCACCCAGGGCGGCGCCGTCGCCCGCGCGGCCTGCGAGATCGCCGACTTCCTGGGCGGCAAGGCGCTCGTCGCCTTCACCCAGTCCGGCGACACGGCCCGCCGCCTCTCCCGCTACCGCGTCCAGCAGCCGATCCTCGCCTTCACGACGGACGAGAACACCCGCAACCAGCTCACCCTGAGCTGGGGCGTCGAGTCCTTCGTCGTCCCGCACGTGGACAACACCGACGCGATGGTCGACCTGGTCGACGCCGAGCTCCTGAAGCTCCAGCGCCACAACGAGGGCGACACCATGATCATCACCGCCGGCTCGCCCCCCGGCGTCCCCGGCACGACCAACATGGTCCGCGTCCACCACCTCGGCGGCACCGAGCGCGGCTGACGTCCTCCCCGGACACCAGTACGACGGTGGGCCGCACCCCTTTCCAGGGGTGCGGCCCACGGGCACGTGTGCCTGTCGTCCGAGGTCAGTCGAGCTCAGGCCACACGTTGAGACAACCTTCATCGACGACGTCACGGTTGTAACCGAAGCGCTCGCCCAACGCGAGCAGACTTTCCTGTCGTACTGCGCTGATCCTCACGAAGTAGGCCTTCAGCGCGCGCAGGAACAGTCTGAACCCGAGGTCCGCGTCGACCTCGGCGATCACCTTTTCCAGCGGCGCCACGATGTCCGCCAACGGAACCGCGTGAGAAGTCGTCACAGCAGCCTCGGCCAGCATGGGGCCGACACCGCGAACCTGCTCGAGAACGGATTTCGTCAACCCCTCGTCGATCACTGGCTCCGGAAGATCCGGTACCGCAGCGTGATCGCCCTGAGGGACCCGATCGGCACAGAGTTCAGCAATGCGCTCCATCCAGTCCCGTCCGCTCATGCCATGCCGTGTCGGATCGAAGTGCGTGGCCGTCACAGCAAGCCACAGACGGACGATGACATCGTCAGGTAGTGGCGACGCAAGCAGGCGGCGGACGTCCTTCAGCAGCCAGATGCCGTAAGTGCCATCGCGTTCTTCCGCCATCGCCGTGACGAGAGCGGCCGCAGCGGCAGCGTCATCCAGTGGTACATGCGGGTACTGGAACTTGCCGGCGATCCCGCTGAGTCCGAAGTCTTCGTCAAATTCATGACGCGACATCATCATCAACTCTATTCGGGGTAGGAGGTGTAGACGACATACTTTCTCGAGTGCCCCTTGCCGACACACTTGAGCGACATCACCACGGCATTCCCCGTCACCCAGAGTATGCGCTCCCCCGATACCTTCATCGCCGACTATGTTCAGGCAATTGTGAACCACAATATTCCTGGAATAGTCGCCCACGGTGCCGACATAGAAGGTGTGCAGTTCACCGACCGTCAGGTCGTAGACGGTCCGCGGGGAAAGATCACGACGATCGGTGACGGAAGACACCGGAGGCCATCAGCACGCCGGTTTCTGCCGGGAAGCTGTTCCGCGGCGTCGATCGCGTCAGCGATCTTCTTCCCCGGGATGAAGTTGCTCGCAGCCCACAGGCATCCTGAGACGCTTCCCTTGGAGCACTGGACGAAGTCGTCCGTCAGGACAACCTGG
This sequence comes from Streptomyces sp. NPDC002057, assembly GCF_040296665.1. Lineage (NCBI taxonomy): Bacteria > Bacillati > Actinomycetota > Actinomycetes > Kitasatosporales > Streptomycetaceae > Streptomyces > Streptomyces sp. NPDC002057. The sequence continues at coordinate 215,666 of NZ_JBEOXR010000002.1, read as the reverse complement.
TTGTCGAACCGCTGGCTTCCCACCCACGTGGTCGCCGCTTAATTGGCGGCCGTCGGAGCGTCTCCGACGTCGGGGTCCTGGCAGAGGTAGAAGTCGACGGTGACGTTGAACGTCAGCTTGAAATTGACCGTGCAACCGTCGAATCCGATGCCCAGCGTGCAGGGGTTCTGAGGTTGTGGCTCACCGACCTGCTCCATGTTCTGCCTGGTGAATACTCCCCCGATACCCACGCCGTGGGCCGCACCCGGCGAAGCGAGTGCGGCCCACGGTTCGGTGCGGCTCCCGGAGATACGGGATCAGCTGGGCTCGATCGTGTTGCGCAGGTCCTCGACCTTGAGGGTGCCGCCGAACTGGCCGGCCTGCTTGAGCTTCACGTTGGTGAAGAGGATCTCCGGGAGGTTGAGCGGAGGCGGCGACTCGGGCCCGAAGGTGATCGGGATGATGCCGAGGAGGTTGCCCTTCAGCTCCTCCGTGTACATCGTCACCGTGCCGCCGGTGATGGTCGACGTCGAACCCCTCTTGGAACGGACGTGGGCCGTCAGTCCCGGGGAGTGCTCCGTCATCTGGTGCAGGTCCTTGATCCCCACCGAGCTCGCGGTGAACTTCAGGACCTTCTTGATCTTGCCGCCGTACGTCCGCACCTCGACGATGCCGTGGTACTTCAGGCCGCTCAGCGTGAGCACCGAGCTCTCCAGGCGCCACGGCTCGTCCGGGAGCAGCGGGAGGCCGGGCTCCACCTCGGCCGCCGCGAGCGCCGCGTCGTCGCGCTCGGGGCACGGGAAGCGGGGCTTGGCGCCCTCGGGTATGGACTCGTCCTTCTTGGGGTCGAGGCCCTGGGCGCTCTCCGGCAGCTCCTCGACCTTGACGCCGGCCTCCTCGGCCGCCTTCTCTATCGCCGTCTTCGTCTTCTCGGCGGCCGGGTCGGTCGTCGGGTCGGCGGTCGGCTTCGGCGCCGCGGTCGTCGGCTTCGGCGCGGTGGTCGGGTCGTCGGCGGTCGCCGGCTTGGCCGGGGCCTGCGTGGTCGGGGCCGTCGTCGTGGGTGTCGGCTTCGGATCCGGGCCGTCGAACAGGTCCTTCAGGGCGTCGCCCACGCCCAGCGGGTCCAGCGGGTTCTTCGACTTCGTCGGCGTGGGTGTGGCCGTCGGCGTCGGCGTCGCGGTCGGCGCGCCGGCGGTGGCCTTCGCCCGCTCCTGCGTCTGCTGCGTGGTCGCCTGCTGGGTCTCCGTCGCGGTCGGCGTCGGCGTCCCGGTGGCGGTCGGGGTGGCGGTGGCGGTCGGGGTGGCCGTCGCGGAGGGGGTCGCGGTCGCCGACGGGGTCGGCTTCGCGGTCTCGGCCGGCTTCGTCGGCTCCTCGGTCACCGGCTCGTCGGAGCGGGTCACGCACGGGCCGGGCGCGAAGGGGATGTCCTTGTCGTCGGCGAGGGCGATCTTCGGCGTGAGGCCCATGCCCACGAACACCGCGGTCGGCATGGCGGCCAGCGCCATCGCCTTGCCCGCGGGGCCCTGGATCCTGTTCAGCAGCGACTTGCGCGGGGCCGCGTGCCGCGGGCCACCCTTCGCGAGCGCCGACTGAGTCTCGTCACCCCGCACTGTTCCTCCCGCCGTTGGCGTCGATCGTCGTTTCGGTCGCGTGGTGCTCCGCCTCGCGCTGCTCCGGGACACCGGCGGCCCACAGGGCCTCGGTCTCGTCGGCCGTTCCGCGCTCACCGTCGTCCTCGGCGTCGACGGCCTCCTCCACCGGTGGCGCGGGCGCCCAGGCCACGGACATGCCGCCGCCGACGAGGGAGAACAGGAATCCGACGAGGAGACCACCGAAGTTCGACACGGGAATGGAGACCAGCCCCAGCACGATCGTGGCGACACCGGCGAAGACCCGGACGATGGGCTGGAACCACATCGTGAGACCGAGCGTGATGAGCAGGACGCCGATGATCAGGGCGCCTGAACCCGCGGTCGTCTTCATGGCCATGGTGATGTTGCCGAGCCGCAGGTCCCCGTAGGGGAGATAGGCGATCGGCAGTCCACCGATGATGGTGAACAACCCTGCCCAGAAGGGCCGGGTCTGCCGCCAGACCTTGAACCGGTTGTCCTGCTTGGGGACTCCGTGGGAGGCAGGGGTCTCGGCGCTCATGGAAACAGCTCCCTGGAAGCGGTGTTGCTGAGAGGGGTTGAGAAGCGGGGACGCGCCCCGGAGCGGGTGCGGGCCGCGTGAGCGGCCCGCACCCTGAGGGCGGATCAGCCCTTGAAGCACTCCTTCGAAGTGCCCCGGTGCAGCGACAGGTTGAGGTCGGGGAGCTTGAAGGTGGCGGCCGTGGTGGCCCACGCCTTCTGCCTGACGTTGGTCAGGACGACGCTGTCGGCGCGCTGGGCGAAGCCGTGGTCGTTGGCCTCGGTGTTGGGCTGGATGCCCTGCCCACCGGGCTTCTTCGGGAGCGAACCGGCGGCGACACCGATGTCGATCTGCTTGAACTCGGCGTCGGCCTCGAGGTAGGAGACGTCGAGGTACAGTTCCTTCGCGTCGACCCGCCGGTCGAGGTCGGAGGCGCCCGAGGTGCCCGCCTCCAGGCGGAGGGTGATGTCACCCAGACCCGGAACCGGCGTCACGACCGACTGGCACATGTTGGTGATCTTGGCCGTGTCGAAGCCGGAGACCGCGACCGGGGCGCCGAACGGCGTGCCGTCCAGCTTCTTGCCCTTGGCGACACTGCCGTACTGGACGAACTCGGTGCCTTCGAGCTTGTCGGTGGAGACCTTGAACTCCTGGCCGGAGATGGCGAAGGACGCGGCGAGCGCACCCTGGGCCAGGCCGACACCGATCGCGGCCGTCGCGGCCACACTCGGGACCATGACGATGGCGAAACGCTTCCATCTGGTCCCGCCACGAACCTGGGACTTCATGAGAATTCCTCCTTCTCGGACGTACATCTCCGGAAGGGCCGGGGGCCCGTCCTGGGATGGGAGAAGAGCTACGTCCTCGGGAAGGAGAGCGCCGAGGCATACGGCGGCGCGATGCGCGTCCGATTCACCGGCGATCACCCCCGAGCGACAACCATGGGCCGCGCCATTGAACGCGGCCTGCTTGGACAGGCCCCGTTCGGTGAGAGCGGGAACCCCCCTGTCCACGACCGGTGCCGGAACACCGGTCCGCCCGGTGGGGACCCTCGCCGCTTTCCCGGGTGGTTGCCGGGGTGGTGCGGTTCGGACCGGGCGTCGCCGATCGTGGTCCATTCCGGTCGCCCGCACAAGGGGGTTCGTTACTGGCTAGTAACGGGTGGATAACCGCACCATGGCGGGGCGGGATCGAACGGGCACGCTGGGTGCCTTCGCACGGGGTTCTATATCGGCAGATCGCCGGAAGAATGCGGACAGAACCGCAGGTTTGATTTACTGCAAGTAACAGCGGCCGCGATTACCAAGTTTTGGTAAAGCGCGGCCGCCTTTTGTCATCCCGATGCCAAATCGCCGGGCGATCCGGCACCCGCCGGCAAGATCAGAAAAGCACCCGGGCCAGGGCCTGGCGGGCCGCCGTGACGCGCGGGTCGTCGGCGCCGATCACCTCGAAGAGCTCCAGGAGCCGCAGCCGCGCGGCGTCCCGGTCCTCGCCCGCCGTGCGGCGCACGGTCTCCACGAGGCGCCCGAAGGCGTCCTGCACATGACCGCCCGCCAGATCGAGGTCGGCGGCGGCGATCTGCGCCGGGACGTCGGCCGGGCCATCGGCGGCGGCCTTGCGGACGGCGGCCGGATCCAGGTCCTGCACCCGGGCGAGGAGTTCGGCCTGGGCCAGACCGAGCTTGGCCTCCGGGTGGGCCGGGTCGTCGGCGAGGACGTTCTTGTACGCCTGGACGGCGCCCGCCAGGTCACCCGCGTCGAGCGCGGACATGGCCGCTTCGAGGAGCGCGTCGTACGGGCCCACGGGGTGCGCGGCCCGGTCGGCACCGTCACCGGAGCCGTCGGCGTCAGCGTCGACGGCGATGCCGGTGAGGCCGAAGCGCTCCTCGCCGACCTGGATCAGCTGGTCGAGGGTCTCGCGGATCTGGGCCTCGGGCACGGCGCCCTGGAAGAGCGGCAGCGCCTGACCGGCGACCACCGCGAAAACGGCCGGAATTCCCTGGATGCCGAACTGCTGCATCAGCATCTGGTTGGCGTCGACGTCGATCTTCGCGAGCAGGAAGCGGCCGTTGTACTCGACGGCGAGCCGCTCCAGGAGGGGGCCGAGCTGCTTGCACGGCTCACACCACTCGGCCCAGAAGTCGAGGACGACCGGGACCTCGGCGGAGCGCTGGAGCACATCGCGCTCGAAGCCCGCCTCGTCGACGTCGATCACCAGGGCGGAGGGGGGCACGGCGGCGGAGCCACCCTGCCGCGCGACTTCGGCGCGCGTCTGCTCCGCCTTCGCCTTGGCCTCTCCGGCCGCCTTCACCGCGGCGAGGTCGACGACGCCGCTCATGGACATGTTTCGGGGCTGCATGGGTACATCCTCCCCCTTCCGCGCGCGTAACCGGTAAGTCATGGCTGAACCGTGCCGTCCCCAGGCCTCCCGCCGGTGTGCGAGACGTGGGGGCGACACGGTTCTTCGTCTTCGGTCCCCACCGGATCCCCATCCGGCGCGGGTCGTACACCGGGTCCCCACCCGGCACTGCGGTTGTCGCTCAGGCCGCTCAATGCCTTTCGCTACAGGTCGTAGCGTAACTGTCCGGGCGGAGCCGGGGGGAGGGCGCGGGCCGGATCCGTACGGTGAACTGCCTCACACGCCGGGCCCCTGGCGCCCTACCTACCGGCGGGTATGGTCGACGTTCATGTGTAGCCGCACCAACCCCCGCAGCCGTACCGGTCGCCCCCGCTCCACCGAGGCCGACACGGCCATCCTGGAGGCGACCCGCGCGGCCCTGGTCGAGCTGGGCTGGTCCAAGCTCACGATGGGGGACGTCGCCGGCCGGGCGGGGGTCGCGAAGACGACCCTGTACCGCCGCTGGGCCAACAAGAGCGAGCTCGTGGTGGACGCCGTCGCCGTTCTCTTCGACGAACTCGAACTGCCCGACCTGGGTTCCCTGCAGGCCGACATCGAACACGTGGTCCTGCAGTTCGCGGCCCTCCTCGAACGGCCCGAGACCAAGACGGCCCTGATGGCGGTGGTGGCCGAGTCGACGCGCGACGAACCCCTTCGGGAGCGGATACGCGCCTCGATCGTCGACCGGCAGAAGCGGCTCGTCCTGGAGGGCAGGATGCGGGCGCAGCTGCGCGGCGAGCTCCCGGCGGACCGCGACCCGGTCGCGGTGGACGCCACCGACGACCTCATCTTCGACGTGATCGCGGGCGCGGTCGTGCACCGGGCCCTGGTCAGCGCGGAGCCGGTGGACGAGCCGTGGGTGGCCCGCCTCTCGGCCCTCCTGGTGGGCGGCCTGGGCGCGGCGGCGGCGGTCGCGCGATAGGGGCGCGACCCGGGCGCGGAACACGACAGGGGCGGTACGGGAACTCCCGTACCGCCCCTGTCCCGCACGAGGGATCAACCCTCGCTGTCCGTGCGGGGGATCGAGCCTCCCCGTCCGTGCGAGCGATCGACCCTCCCCGTCCGTCCGAGGGCTCGACCACCCCTGTCCGTGCGAGGGGTCAGAAGCCCGGGGGCTCCGTGTAGACGCCCCACTCGTCGCGCAGCGCGTCGCAGATCTCGCCGAGCGTGGCCTCGGCGCGTACGGCCTCCAGCATCGGGACGATCATGTTCGAGCCGTCCCGGGCGGCGGCGAGCATCGCGTCGATGGAGGCGCGGACCTTGGCGTCGTCACGGCGCTCCTTGCGCTCGCCGAGGACGCGGACCTGCTCCCACTCGACCTCGTGGCTGACCCGGAGGATCTCCAGGTCGCCGGTGACGGAGCCGTGGTGGACGTTGACGCCGACGACCCGCTTGTCGCCCTTCTCCAGGGAGCGCTGGTACTGGAAGGCGGACTCGGCGATCTCGCCGGTGAACCAGCCGTCCTCGATCCCGCGCAGGATGCCGGAGGTGATCGGGCCGATCGGGTGCTTGCCGTCGGGGTGGGCGCGGCGGCCGCGCTCCTTGATCTGGTCGAAGATCTTCTCGGCGTCGGCCTCGATGCGGTCGGTGAGCTGCTCGACGTACCAGGAGCCGCCGAGGGGGTCGGCGACGTTGGCGACGCCGGTCTCCTCCATCAGCACCTGCTGGGTGCGGAGCGCGATCTCGGCGGCCTGCTCGCTGGGGAGCGCGAGGGTCTCGTCGAGGGCGTTGGTGTGGAGGGAGTTGGTGCCGCCGAGGACGGCGGAGAGGGCCTCGACCGCGGTGCGGACGACGTTGTTGTAGGGCTGCTGCGCGGTGAGGGAGACACCGGCGGTCTGGGTGTGGAAGCGGAGCCACTGGGCCTTGTCGGTCTTGGCGCCGTACACCTCCTTCATCCAGCGCGCCCAGATCCGGCGGGCGGCGCGGAACTTGGCGATCTCCTCGAAGAAGTCGAGGTGCGCGTCGAAGAAGAAGGAGAGGCCGGGGGCGAAGACGTCGACGTCCATGCCGCGGCTGAGGCCGAGTTCGACGTAGCCGAAGCCGTCGGCGAGGGTGTAGGCGAGCTCCTGCGCGGCCGTCGCCCCGGCCTCGCGGATGTGGTAGCCGGAGACGGAGAGCGGCTTGTAGGCGGGGATGCCCTGCGCGCAGTGCTCCATCAGGTCGCCGATGAGACGCAGATGGGGCTCGGGCTCGAAGAGCCACTCCTTCTGCGCGATGTACTCCTTGAAGATGTCCGTCTGGAGCGTGCCGTTGAGCACGGCGGGGTCGATGCCCTGGCGCTCGGCGGCGACCAGGTACATGCAGAAGACGGGCACGGCCGGGCCGGAGATCGTCATCGAGGTGGTGACGTCGCCGAGCGGGATGTCCTTGAAGAGGACCTCCATGTCGGCGGCGGAGTCGATGGCGACACCGCAGTGGCCGACCTCGCCGAGGGAGCGGGGGTCGTCGGAGTCACGGCCCATGAGCGTGGGCATGTCGAAGGCGACGGAGAGCCCGCCGCCGCCGGCGGCCAGGATCATCTTGTACCGCTCGTTGGTCTGCTCGGCGTTGCCGAAGCCGGCGAACTGGCGGATGGTCCAGGTCCGGCCCCGGTAGCCGGTCGGGTGGAGTCCCCGGGTGTAGGGGTACTCGCCCGGCCAGCCGATGCGCTCGAATCCCTCGTAGGTGTCGCCGGGCCGGGGCCCGTAGACGGGCTCGACGGCGTCGCCGGAGAGCGTGGTGAAGTCCGCGTCCCGCTTGCGGGCCTTGTCGTAACGGGCCTGCCAGCGACGGCGGCCTTCCTCGATGGCGTCAGCGTCCATGCTTCGAATTTACTAGGACGTCCTAGTAAATGTCGATGGCGAACCTCCGCACATGTGTGCGGAGGTGGGGGGTCAGGCCTTGGCCGGCTCCGGCCGCGCGCCGCTGACCAGCGGAAGCGTCTCGGCGGCGATCTTGCGCTCGACGAAGAAAGCGGCGAACGGAATGGTCCCCGACACCAGCACCCACAGGAGCTTGCCGAACGGCCACCGCGCCTTGGAGCCCAGGTCGAAGGCGAAGACCAGGTAGATGATGTACAGGACGCCGTGGGTCTGGGAGACCGCGAAGGTCAGGCTCTCGCCGGTGTCGAAACCGTACTTGGCGACCATGCACGCGCAGAGGATCAGGAGCATGACGGCGGTGATGTACGCCATGACGCGGTAGCGGGTCAGCACGCTGGATTTCATGCCGTCGAGCGTAACGGCACGTTCCGGGCGATCTTCGCGCGGGTCAGCTCTCGTCGAAATCCTCGGCCGCGACCCGCAGCGGGCGCAGCATCGCGAAGATCTCGGCGCACTCCTCCGCGTCGTACGCGCCGAGCCCGAACTCCATCTCCATCAGGTCGCGGGTCGCGGCCTCCACCACCTCGCGGCCCTTCTCGGTGATGGACGCGAGGGTGCCGCGGCCGTCGTTCGGGTTGGGGCGCTTGTCGACGAGACCGGACCTCACCAGCCGGTCCACCGTGTTCGTCACCGAGGTGGGGTGCACCATCAGCCGCTCGCCGATCTTGGACATCGGCAGCTCGCCCGCCTTCGAGAAGGTGAGCAGCACCAGGGCCTCGTACCGCGCGAAGGTCAGTCCGTACGGCTTGACGACGGCGTCGACCTCCGCGAGGAGGATCTGGTGGGCGCGCATGATCGAGGTGATCGCGGCCATCGAGGGGACCGGGCCCCAGCGCTTCTGCCACAGTTCGTCGGCGCGGGCGATGGGGTCGAAGGGGAGACTGAGCGGCTTCGGCACGCGTCGACCTTACCGACTGGTCATATGCCGGTCAGCCCCGTCTCGCCTTTCGGTCGCCCGCACCTCCGCGACCAGTGCCACCACGCCGACCGTGGCGAGGACCCCGGTGCCCGCGACCACCACGTGGACCGGCAGGAACTCGGCGGCGAGCCCCGCGCCCGCCATGCCGACGCCCTGGACGGTCATCATGCCCGCCGTCATCAGGGTCATCGCGCGCCCGCGCTGCTCCTCGGGAACCGCCTCGACGAACCAGGCGTCGAGCCCCAGCGTGTACGCGCCGGCCGCGCCCGCCAGGGCGAGCGCGAGGACCGCGAGGGCGAGGCCGGGCCGGAGCGCGTAGAGGAGGAACGGCAGGAAGCCGGCGAGCAGCAGCGGCTGGACGATCCGCGAGCGGGTGGCCGCGCTCAGCGCGGAGCCGGCGAACAGCTCGCCCGCGATGGTGCCGACCGGCATCGCGCACATCAGGAGCCCGAGCGCGGCCGTGGAGACCCCGATCTCGTCGGCGTACGGAGCGGCCAGCGCCTCCGGCACGACGACGAACAGCGGCGGCACCCAGAAGAGCAGCATCAGGGCCCGGATCCGGCGGTTCCGCAGCACGCCCCAGGTCCCGCCGAGGCCCTGCCGGCCGCCCCCGGCCGCGCGGGCGGGCCGGCGGCGGGTGCCGAGGCGGAGGAGGGCGGCCGAGACCAGGAAGGTGGCGACGGTGAGGGCGAGGGCGCCGCGCGGCGCGACCGCGGTGAGCAGCAGACCGCCGACGCCGAACCCGGCGAGCAGGGCGGTCTGCGAGACGATCCGCAGGAGCGAGCGGCCGAGGACGAAGAGGTCGCCCTCGCCCAGGACGTCGGCCAGGGTCGCCATCCGGGTCCCCTGGAAGACGGGCGCGACGGCGGCGACCGCGCAGCGCAGCACGAGCAGCCCGGCGACGGGGGTGGCGGGCAGCACCATGACGGCGACGCACCCCGCGCAGACCAGGTCGCACACGACGAGCACCCGGCGCGGCGGATACCGGTCGGCGACCCCGGCGAGCAGGGTGCCGCCGACGAGGTACGGCAGGAAGCCGAGGGCGAAGGTGAGCGAGGAGAGCAGCGGGGACCGGGTGAGCTCGTAGACGAGCACGGTGAGCGCGAGTTCGCTGACGACGACCCCGAGCAGCGAGCAGAGGTGCGCGACGAACACCACCCGGAACTCACGGACCCGGAAGACGGCCCGGTAGCCGGGGGCGCGGACGGCCTCGGGCTCGGGCCCGGGGGCCCGGACGGCCTCGGGCTCGGGCCCGCGTGCGGGCACGGGCGCGGTGATCGCCGGCGCGATGACGGGCGCGGCCCCGGCCGACGGACCGAGGCCGGCCGGGGCCCCGGGCGCGGGCTCGGGTCCCGGGTCCGGCGTCGTCGGCGCGGTCGTGAGGCGGTGGTGCTTCGGCATGGGGCGCAGCGTGCCCGCGGGGAGGGGTTCCGCCCTAGACTTTCGGGTCCGGACGAATCTTCCGGAGGGAGGCGGGGCCGTGCCGTACCACCTGCGTTTCGGCGAGGCCGACCCCCTGCGGATCCGGTTCGCGATCTCGCCGCTCTGGGAGACCCACACCGCCGTGCGGGTCCTCGCCCGGCCCCGGCAGCAGGGGTACCACCTGCCGTGGCTGCGGCGGATCGCGGACGCCGCGCGCGGCCTCGACCTGGGGCCGCTGCAGCTGCTGATGCCCCTGCACGGGCACAGCCCGGACTGCCTCTACCCGCCGCCGATCGGGCCGGCCGCCTCGTTCGAGGACGAGATCGCCGCCGTACGGGAGACCCAGCCGGACGTCGCCCTCGACGACTTCCGGCGGGCGCTCGCCGAGACGCCGGGGGCGGCCGCGACGGCGGAGGGGCGGCGGCTGCTCGCCGATCCGGCGGGCGCGGTGGACCGCCTCGCGGATCTGCTGGAGGCCGCCTGGGAGGCGCTGGTCGCGCCCGACTGGCCCCGGCTGCGGGCGCTCCTGGAGGCGGACGTGGCGTACCACTCGCGGCGGCTCGCGGAGGGCGGCCTCGAACGCCTCCTGGCCGAGCTGCACCCGGCCTTCGACTGGGCCGCGGAGACCGCGACGCTCCGGGTCGACTACCACGGTGAGCATGTGCGTCCGTTGGACGGGCAGGGGCTCGTCCTGATGCCGTCGGTGTTCACCTGGCCGGACGTGGTGAGCGGCTTCGATCCGCCGTGGCAGCCGACGGTGGCGTATCCGGCGCGCGGGATCGGCGGGCTGTGGGCCGAGCCGCGGGACCGCGTCCCGGAGGCGCTCGGGCGGCTCCTCGGCCCGGTGCGGGCGGACGTGCTGTGCGCGCTGGCGGAGCCGATGGGGACCACGGCGCTGGCCCACCTCCTCGGCCGGGCGCCCTCCTCCGTCTCCGCGCACCTGTCGGTGCTGCGGGACGCGGGGCTGCTGACCTCGCGCAGGTACGGCCACCAGGTGCTCTACGAGCGGACCCCGCTGGGGATCGCGCTGTCGCAGCCCGGCGCCGGCTGACCGCGGGGCCGGGCCCGGCGGTCGGGGGACGCGAGGGCCCCGGCTCCGACGCGGAGCCGGGGCCCTGGCCGGGATCGGGGCCGTCAGGCGCCGAGGTGGCGTTCGACCGTGTCGACCTTCGAGGTCAGCCCGTCCGTGACGCCCGGCCGGATGTCGGCCTTCATGACCACCGAGACGCGCGGGGCGCGCGCCTCCACGGCGGCCACGGCGCGCTTCACGACGTCCATGACCTCGTCCCAGTCCCCCTCGATCGAGGTGAACATGGCGTCGGTGCGGTTCGGGAGCCCGGACTCGCGGACGATCCTGACGGCGTCGGCGACGTACTCGCCGACCTCCTCCCCCACGCCCAGCGGGGTCACCGAGAACGCGACGATCACGCCTTCACCGCGCTCTCGGCGCGGGCGCGGGAGGCGATGACCGCGTTCTCGGCCTCGGCCTTCAGCTTCCGCTCGGCGTAGAAGCCGCCCAGGGGCAGCACGGAGAGCAGGAAGTAGAGGGCGGCGGTGCCGATGCTCCACCTGGTGCGGTTCCAGGCGTCCAGCCAGAACAGGACGTAGACGACGAAGAGGACTCCGTGGATCGCGCCCATGACCGGCACCGCGTTGAACTCCGTCGTCCGCTTGAGCACCGAGCAGACCAGCAGGAGCAGGAACGAGACGGCTTCCGGCGCGGAGACGAGCCGGAGCCGGTGGAGGGAGGAAGCGGTCTTGAGGTCCACGGAGGGGGTCACCTTCGTTCGATCTTGTGAACGGATGCACAAGGGCCCGTCCATTGTGCACGCCGACTTTGCTGTCTCTTTATCCGGGTCCCCAGTACCTTCAGCGGGTGGCAACGTTCCGACTCCAGGGCAGCAAGGTGCTCGCCGTCTCCATGACCGGCGACGCCGTCAAGGCGAAGAACGGCTCGATGGTCGCCTATGACGGCCAGATGGCGTTCAAGAAGATGAGTGGCGGTGGTGAGGGCCTGCGCGGCATGGTCACCCGCCGGCTCACGGGTGAGCAGATGGAGGTGATGGAGGTACGCGGCCAGGGGACCTGCTGGTTCGCCGACCGGGCCTCCGAGATCAGCCTCGTCTCCCTGCACGGCGACAAGCTGTGGGTCGAGGCGAGCAATCTGCTCTGCACCGACGCGGGGCTGCGCACCGGCACCACCTTCACGGGGATGCGCGGCGGGGCCACCGGCAACGGCCTCTTCACCACGACCGTCGAGGGCACCGGCCAGGCCGCGATCATGTCCGACGGCCCGGCGGTGGTGCTGCGGGTGACCCCTCAGTACCCGCTCCAGGTCGACCCCGGCGCGTACATCGCCCACCAGGGCAACCTCCAGCAGCACTTCCAGTCGGGTGTGACCTTCCGCACCCTCATGGGCGAGGGCGGCGGCGAGGCCTTCCAGATCCGCTTCGAGGGGGACGGCCTCGTGTACGTCCAGCCGAGCGAGCGGAACACGATCGGGGGCGACGTCTGATGCCGTTCCGCGAGATCAACTCGAAGATGGTCGAGGCGACCGTCGTCCCCGGGCAGCGGATGTTCAGCCAGCGGGGCGCGATGCTCGCGTACCGCGGTGACGTCACTTTCACGCCGAACATGGCCGGCGGCCAGGGCGGCGTGATGTCGATGATCGGCCGCCGGGTGGCCGGCGAGGCGACCCCGCTGATGACCGTCGAGGGCAACGGCACGGTGATGTTCGGGCACGGCGGCCACCACATCCAGGTGATCGGCCTGACGGGCGACACCCTGTTCGTGGAGGCCGACCGGCTGCTCGCCTTCGACGGCACCCTGGAGCAGGGCACGATGTTCATGGGTTCGCAGGGCGGGGTCATGGGCATGGTCCGCGGCCAGGTGACCGGCCAGGGCCTCTTCACCACCACCCTGAAGGGTCACGGCGCGGTGGCCGTCATGGCGCACGGCGGGGTCATCGAGCTGCCGATCGCGCCGGGCCGTCCGGTCCACGTCGACCCGCAGGCGTACGTGGCCCACCACGGCGACGTGCGGAACAAGCTCTCCACCGCGCTGGGCTGGCGCGACATGGTGGGGCGCGGCTCGGGCGAGGGTTTCCAGCTGGAGCTGAGCGGCAGCGGCGCGGTGTACGTCCAGGCCTCGGAGGAGAAGCTGTGAGCACCCCGGTGATCCACGATCCGTCGACGCTTCCGTCGGACGACAACGTGAACCCGTACACCTTCTGCGTGGAGCTCAAGGGCTCCCAGTGGTTCCTGCAGAAGGGCAAGATGATCGCCTATTACGGGCGGATCGAGTTCAACGGGATCGGGCACGGGCGGCTCGACCGGCTGGTCCGGACGTCCTTCCACTCGCCGCTGCACGCGAGCGACTGGGTGGTGGCGGAGGGCAGCGGCAAGATGCTGCTGGCGGACCGGGCCTTCGACGTGAACTCGTTCGACCTGGACCAGGGCAACCTGACGATCCGTTCCGGGAACCTGCTCGCCTACCAGCCGACGCTGGCGCTGAAGCAGTCGATCGTGCCGGGGTTCGTGACGCTGATCGGCACGGGCAAGTTCGTGGCGGCCTCGAACGGTCCGGTGGTCTTCATGGAGCCGCCGATGCGGGTGGACCCGCAGGCGCTGGTGGGCTGGGCGGACTGCCCGTCCCCCTGCCACCACTACGACCACGGCTACATGACGGGCGTGATGGGTGGCGTCCGGGCGCTGACGGGCATCGGCGGCACCTCGGGCGAGGAGCACCAGTTCGAGTTCGTGGGGGCGGGTACGGTACTGCTCCAGTCGACGGAGCTGCTGATGGCGGACCGCGCGATCGGGGCGCCTCCGGGGCAGGCGGGCGTGCCGGGCGGCCACGGGGCACCCGGTTCAGGCCAGGGAGTGCCGGGCTCGGTACCGCGCCTTCCCGGCCAGCTCGGGGACCTACAGCGGCGCTTCGGTCTGTGAGCGGTAGTCTGCGGAGTGTGACGCCGTCGAACGCGCGCTCGCAGACTTCGTCAAGTATTCAACTTCTTAGGTAGAATCCATATATGGAGACCGAGACCGCCACCCCGTGGCTCACCGACGGCGAGCAGTGCGCCTGGCGCACGTTCCTGGACGTGCAGAGGATGCTGACGTACCAGCTGGAGAGGGACCTCCAGCCCTTCGGCCTGACGATGAACGACTACGAGATCCTGGTGAACCTCTCGGAGTCGGGGGAGCGGCGGCTGCGCATGAGCGACCTCGCCGCGGCCACCCTCCAGTCGAAGAGCCGGCTCTCCCACCAGATCACCCGCATGGAGAACGCCGGACTCGTCCGGCGCGAGAACTGCGAGTCCGACCGGCGCGGACTGTACGCCGTCCTGACCGACCACGGCATGGAGACCATGCAGAAGGTGGCCCCGCACCACGTCGAGTCGGTGCGCAAGCACTTCATCGACCAGGTCGGCCCGGAGGCGCTCTCCGACCTCCACGAGTCCCTGAAGCCGGTCGCCGAGCAGCTGCGCGGGCGGCGCGGCAAGCCGTAGCCGCGGACCCGTCCGTACGGAGAAGGGCCTCCCCGGTTTCCCGGCGAGGCCCTTCTCCGTACCGTCACGCGGTCACGGCCGCGTCCCGTCGCTCAGTTGCCCGTGATGCTCGCGACCAGCTCGTCCGCGGCCGCGTACGGGTCGAGGGCGCCCGCCACGATCCGCTCCGCGAGCGCGTCCAGGCGCCGGTCGCCGTGCAGGTCGCCGATCCGCTCGCGCAGGGCCGTGACCGCGATGGTCTCGACCTCGCGGGCGGCACGGGCCCGGCGGCGCTCCGCCAGGACCCCGTGCTCCTCCATCCAGGCGCGGTGCTTCTCCAGGGCCTCCACGACCTCGTCGATGCCCTCGCCGCGCGCCGCGACCGTCTTCACGATCGGCGGCCGCCAGTCGCCGGGACCGCGCGCCTCGCCCAGACCCAGCATGTGGTTGAGCTCACGGGCGGTGGCGTCCGCGCCGTCCCGGTCGGCCTTGTTCACCACGTACACGTCGCCGATCTCCAGGATGCCCGCCTTCGCGGCCTGGATCCCGTCGCCCATGCCCGGCGCGAGGAGGACGACGGAGGTGTCGGCCTGGGAGGCGATCTCGACCTCCGACTGCCCGACGCCGACGGTCTCCACGAGGATCACGTCGCAGCCGGCCGCGTCCAGGACGCGGATGGCCTGCGGGGCGGACCAGGCGAGACCGCCCAGGTGTCCGCGGGTGGCCATGGACCGGATGTAGACGCCCGGGTCGGAGGCGTGGTCCGCCATCCGGATCCGGTCGCCGAGGAGCGCCCCGCCGCTGAACGGCGAGGACGGGTCGACGGCCAGGACCCCGACCCGCCGGCCCGCCCGCCGGTAGGCGGAGACCAGCGCGGACGTCGACGTGGACTTGCCGACGCCGGGCGAGCCCGTCAGACCCACCACGTACGCGCCGCCGGTGAGCGGCGCGAGCGCCGCCATCACCTCGCGCAGCTGCGGGGACGCCCCCTCCACGAGCGAGATCAGCCGGGCCACGGCCCGCGGCCTGCCCTCCCGTGCCTGGGTGACCAGAGCGGGGACGTCCACCATGTGCAGAGCTCCTTGCCTGACCTTGCCGAGGTGACTTACTTGCCGGCGACGCGGACGATCAGCGCGTCGCCCTGACCGCCGCCGCCGCAGAGGGCGGCCGCGCCGATGCCGCCGCCGCGCCGCTTGAGCTCCAGGGCCAGGTGCAGCACCACCCGGGCGCCGGACATGCCGATGGGGTGACCGAGCGCGATGGCGCCACCGTTGACGTTCACCTTCTCGGGGGTAACGCCGAGGTCCTTCATTGACTGCACGGCGACCGCGGCGAAGGCCTCGTTGATCTCGATCAGGTCGAGGTCGTCGACGCTCAGGCCGTCCTTCTTGAGGGCGTGCAGGATCGCGTTGGACGGCTGCGACTGGAGCGAGTTGTCGGGGCCGGCCACGTTGCCGTGGGCGCCGATCTCGGCGATCCACTCCAGACCCAGCTCCTCGGCCTTGGCCTTGCTCATCACGACGACGGCGGCGGCGCCGTCGGAGATCTGCGAGGAGGTGCCGGCGGTGATCGTGCCGTCCTTGGCGAAGGCCGGGCGGAGCTTGCCGAGGGACTCGGCGGTGGTCTCGGCGCGGATGCCCTCGTCCTTGGCGAAGATCACCGGGTCGCCCTTGCGCTGCGGGATCTCGACCGGGGTGATCTCGGCCTCGAAGATGCCGTTCTTCTGGGCGGCGGCGGCGCGCTGGTGCGAGAGGGCGGCGATCTCGTCCTGCTCGGGGCGGCGGATGCCCAGGCGGGTGTTGTGCTTCTCGGTGGACTCGCCCATGGCGATGTTCTCGAACGCGTCGGTGAGACCGTCGTACGCCATGGCGTCGAGCATCTCGATGGCGCCGTACTTGAAGCCCTCACGGGACTTCGGCAGCAGGTGCGGGGCGTTGGTCATCGACTCCTGGCCACCGGCGACGACCACGTCGAACTCGCCGGCGCGGATCAGCTGGTCGGCGAGGGCGATGGCGTCGAGACCCGACAGACACACCTTGTTGATGGTGAGGGCGGGGACGTTCATGGGGATGCCGGCCTTGACGGCGGCCTGGCGGGCGGGGATCTGACCGGCACCCGCCTGGAGCACCTGGCCCATGATCACGTACTGCACCTGGTCGCCGCCGATGCCGGCCCGGTCGAGCGCGGCCTTGATCGCGAAGCCGCCGAGCTCGGCGCCCGAGAAGGACTTGAGCGAGCCGAGCAGGCGACCCATGGGCGTACGGGCGCCCGCGACGATCACTGAGGTGGTACCGGTCGTTCCAGACATGAGGCACGGCCCCTAGGGATGAGGAGTGAACGAGGGTTTACCGCCAATGTACTGAGGGGCGCCGCGCCCGGTCACCGGCCAGCCGGTGTGACGGCGCGCACGTTGCGTAACCACCCTCCCGGCAGTGCACTGGAGGCATGCTGACGCGAATCGACCACATCGGGATCGCCTGTTTCGACCTGGACAGGACCGTCGAGTTCTACCGTGCGACCTACGGTTTCGAGGTCTTCCACTCCGAGGTCAACGAGGAGCAGGGTGTCCGTGAGGCCATGCTCAAGATCAACGACACCTCGGACGGCGGGGCCTCGTACCTCCAGCTCCTGGAGCCCACCCGGGAGGACTCGGCGGTGGGCAAGTGGCTCGCCAAGAACGGCGAGGGCGTGCACCACATCGCCTTCGGCACGGCGGACGTCGACGGGGACGCCGAGGCCATCCGTTCCAAGGGCGTCCGGGTCCTCTACGACGAGCCGAGGACCGGCTCCATGGGCTCCCGGATCACCTTCCTGCACCCCAAGGACTGCCACGGCGTCCTCACGGAACTGGTCACCTCGGCGAAGCCGTCCGCTGACCACTCCTCAGCGGAGCACTGACCTCCGGATTCCTGGCCCGGTAGAGTGGGCGACTCCGGGCCGGGGCCGGTCGGGGCCGCTCCGTGCGGCACCGAAGTCGGGATGTCGGGGTCGTCCGATCTGCCACGATTCCCCGGGGGTCCGTCCTCGGCCGTGAGGGCGGTGCTCGTAGGAGTGTTGCGACCAGGGGACGGATGGACCGCGCAGTGCGGGGCTACGAACGCCAGGAGAGCCACCGAGCTGAAGACGACCATCTCGCCCGGTTCGAAGCCGAGATGGACCGGCTGAAGACCGAGCGGGAGAAGGCCGTTCAGCACGCCGAGGACCTCGGTTACCAGGTCGAGGTCTTGCGTGCCAAGCTCCACGAGGCGCGCCGCACCATCGCGTCCCGGCCCGCGTACGACAGCGCTGACATCGGCTACCAGGCCGAGCAGCTGCTGCGGAACGCGCAGGCGCAGGCCGAGCAGCTGCGCCAGGACGCCGAGCGCGAGCTGCGCGAGGCCCGCGCCCAGACCCAGCGCATCCTCCAGGAGCACGCCGAGCACCAGTCCCGGCTCCAGGCCGAGCTGCACAACGAGGCGGTCCAGCGCCGCCAGCAGCTCGACCAGGAACTCAACGAGCGCCGGCAGACCGTCGAGGCGCACGTCAACGAGAACGTCGCCTGGGCCGAGCAGCTCCGCGCCCGCACCGAGTCCCAGGCCCGCCGCCTGATGGAGGAGTCCCGCGCGGAGGCCGAGCAGTCGCTCGCCGCCGCCCGCGCCGAGGCCACCCGGCTCGCCGAGGAGACCAGCCGCCGCGTCGGCAGCGAGGCCGAGTCCGCCCGTGCCGAGGCCGAAGCGATTCTGCTGCGCGCCCGCAAGGACGCCGAGCGGCTCCTCGGCGCCGCCTCCAGCCAGGCGCAGGAGGCCACCAGCCACGCCGAGCAGCTCCGCTCGACCACCACCGCCGAGACCGACCAGGCCCGTCGGCAGGCCACCGAGCTCTCCCGCGCCGCCGAGCAGCGCATGCAGGAGGCCGAGGAGAAGCTCCGGCTCGCCCGCGCCGAGGCCGAGAAGTCCCTCGCCGAGGCCAAGGACGCCGCCGCCAAGCAGCTCGCCACCGCCGAGTCGGTCAACGAGCAGCGCACCCGTACCGCCAAGGCGGAGATCGCCCGGCTCGTCGGCGAGGCCACCAAGGACGCCGAGGCCCTCAAGGCCGAGGCCGAGGAGAAGCTCCGCGAGGCGAACGCCGAGGCGGAGAAGCTCGTCACGGAGGCCTCGGACAAGGCCCGTACGGCCGCCGCGGAGGACTCCGCCGCCGCCCTCGCCAAGGCCGCGCGCAACGCCGAGGAGATCCTCACCAAGGCGTCCGACGACGCCCGCGAGACCACCCGCAAGGCCTCCGAGGAGGCCGAGCGGATCCGCCGCGAGGCCGAGGCCGAGATCGACCGGCTGCGCTCCCAGGCCGAGGAGCGGGCCGACGAGCTGCTCGGCTCGGCGAAGGACGACACCAAGGAGTACCGCGCCAAGACGGTCGAGCTCCAGGAGGAGGCGCGGCGGCTGCGCGGCGAGGCCGAGCAGCTGCGCGCCGAGGCCATCGCGGAGGGCGAGCGGATCCGCGGCGAGGCCCGCCGCGAGGCCGTCCAGCAGATCGAGGAGGCGGCCAGCACCGCCGAGGGGCTGCTCACCAGGGCCCGCACGGACGCCGAGGAACTGCGCACCAAGGCCGGCGCCGAGAGCGAGCGGGTCAAGTCGGAGGCCGTCGAGCGCGCCCAGACGCTGCGGACCCAGGCCGAGGAGACGCTGGAGCGCACCCGCGCCGAGGCCGAGCGGCTGCGCGTCGAGGCCGAGGAGCAGGCCGACGCGGTGAAGGCGGCGGCCGAGCAGGCCGCCGACGGCATGCGCGCGGACGCCGAGCGGGCCGCCGAGGCCCGCCGCGCCGAGGCCGCCGACGAGCTGACCCGGCTGCACACCGACGCCGAGGCGAAGGTGGCGGCCGCCGGGGAGGAGCTCACCGACGCGCGCGCCGAGGGCGAGCTGATCCGGCGCGAGGCCGCGGAGGAGACCGAGCGGCTGCGGACCGAGGCCGCCGAGCGCATCCGTACGCTCCAGGAGCAGGCCGAGCAGGAGGCCGAGCGGCTGCGCGCCGAGGCCGCGTCGGACGCGTCCACCACGCGTACCGAGGCCGAGACCGCGTCGGTACGGCTCCGCAAGGAGGCCGCCGAGGAGGCCGAGCGCCTGCGGTCGGAGGCCCAGGAGACCGCCGACCGGGTGCGGGCCGAGGCCGCCGCGGCCGCCGAGCGGGTCGCCGCCGAGGCCGCCGAGGCCCTGGCCGCCGCGCAGGAGGAGGCCGTCCGGCGCCGCCGGGAGGCCGAGTCGACCCTGGAGTCGGCCCGTTCCGAGGCCGGCCGGGAGCGCGAGCACGCCCGCGAGCAGTCCGAGGAGCTCCTCGCCGCCGCCCGCAAGCGGGTCGAGGACGCCCAGACCGAGGCGCAGCGCCTGGTCGAGGAGGCGGACGCGCGGGCGACCGAGATGGTCACCGCCGCCTCGCGAGCCGCCCAGGAGGTACGGGACTCGGTGGCGGGTCTGCGCGAGCAGGCCGAGGAGGAGATCACCGGGCTGCGCAGCGCCGCCGAGCACGCGGCCGAGCGGACCCGTACCGAGGCGCAGGAGGAGGCGGACCGGGTCCGCGCCGACGCGTACGAGGAGCGGGAGCGGGCGTCCGAGGACGCGACCCGCGCCCGGACGCGTTCCCAGGAGGAGACGGAGGCCGCGAAGGCGCTGGCCGAGCGGACCGTCACGGACGCGCTCGCCGAAGCCGAGAAGCTGCGGGCGGACACCGCCGAGTACGCGCAGCGGATCCGGACCGAGGTGACGGACTCGCTGGCTTCGGCCGAGCAGGACGCGGCCCGTACCCGGGCCGACTCCCGCGAGGACGCGAACCGGATCCGTTCGGAGGCCGCCGAGCGTGCCGAGTCGCTGGTCGGCGAGGCCCGTACGGAGGCCGAGCGGATCGGCGCCGAGGCGGAGCGGGTCCTGGACGAGGCGCGTCAGGCGGCGGACAAGCGCCGCGGCGACGCCGCCGAACAGGCCGACGCACTCCTCGCCGAGGCCACCAGCGAGGCCGAGCGGATCACCCGCGAGACGAACGCCGAGGCCGAGCGGCTCACCGCCGAGGCGGTCGAGCTCATGGAGACCACCGAGCAGGACGCCCAGCGGCTCCGCACCGAGGCCGAACAGGTCAAGGCCGACGGGGAGGCGCACGCGGAAGCGCTGCGGGCGGCCGCGGTCGCCGACGGCGAGCGGGTCCTGGACGAGGCGCGTCAGGCGGCGGACAAGCGGCGCGGCGACGCCGCCGAACAGGCCGACGCACTCCTCGCCGAGGCCACCAGCGAGGCCGAGCGGATCACCCGCGAGACGAACGCCGAGGCCGAGCGGCTCACCGCCGAGGCGGTCGAGCTCATGGAGACCACCGAGCAGGACGCCCAGCGGCTCCGCACCGAGGCCGAACAGGTCAAGATCGACGGGGAGGCGCACGCCCAGGCCCTGCGGAACGCGGCCCTGGCCGACGGCGAGCAGGTCCTCGACGAGGCCCGCAAGGCCGCCGACAAGCGGCGCGGCGACGCCGCCGAACAGGCCGACGCACTCCTCGCCGAGGCCACCAGCGAGGCCGAGCGGATCACCCGCGAGGCGAACGCCGAGGCCGAGCGGGTCACCCGGGAGACCGGCGAGCTCGCCGACGCCGTCACGGCGGACGCGCGCGCCGAGGCCGAGGCGACGGTCGGCTCCGCGCGGCAGGACGCCGAGCGGATCCGTACCGAGTCGGAGCGGGTCAGGGCGGACGCCGAGGCGGCGGCCGAGCAGATGCGCTCGGAGGCCCGCGAGGAGGCGGACCGGACGCTCGACGACGCGCGGGAGGCCGGTGCCCGGAAGCGTTCGGACGCGGCCGAGCAGGCGGACCAGCTCATGGCCAAGGCCCAGGAGGAGGCGCTGCGCGCCACCACCGAGGCCGAGTCGCAGGCGGACACGATGGTCGGCGCGGCCCGCAAGGAGGCCGAGCGGATCGTCGCCGAGGCCACCGTCGAGGGCAACTCGCTGGTGGAGAAGGCCCGTACGGACGCGGACGAGCTCCTCGTCGGGGCGCGCGGCGACGCGACGGCCATAAGGGAACGGGCCGAGGAGCTGCGGGGCCGCGTCGAGGGCGAGATCGAGGAGCTGCACGAGCGGGCGCGCCGCGAGAACGCCGAGCAGATGAAGACGGCGGGCGAGCGGGTCGACAAGCTGGTGACGGCCGCGACGGAGCAGCGCGCCGAGGCCGAGGAGAAGGCCAAGGAGCTGGTGTCCGAGGCGAGTTCCGAGGCGAGCAAGGTCCGCATCGCCGCCGTCCGCAAGGCCGAGGCGCTCCTCAAGGAGGCCGAGCAGAAGAAGGCCTCGCTCGTCGCGGAGGCCGAGGGCATCAAGGCGGAGGCCGAGCGGATCAGGGCCGAGGCGGAGGCCGAGGCCGAGAAGACGGTCGAGGAGGGCCAGCGCGAACTGGAGGTGCTGGTGCGACGCCGCAAGGACATCAATGCCGAGATCTCCCGTGTCCAGGACGTACTGGAGGCGTTGGAGTCTTTCGAGACTCCGTCGGCCGGGGCGAAGTCGGCCGGGGCCGTGGGCGCCAAGGCGGGTGCGTCGGCGGGGTCCACTCGTTCGAGTGGCAAGTCCCAGGACGGCTAGCCACTCAAAAGGCTGGACATTCTCCAGATCAAACGGGCATACGCTCGATGACACGCCGCTTCGGCCCCTAGGATTCCCTCTAACACCTCACCGGTCTCATTCGACAGGAACCCCATGAGCGACACTTCCTCCCCCTTCGGCTTCGAGCTCGTGCGGCGCGGTTACGACCGCGGTCAGGTGGACGACCGCATTACCAAGCTCGTGGCCGACCGCGACAGTGCTCTGTCCCGTATCACCTCTCTGGAGAAGCGAATCGAGGAACTCCACCTCGAGACGCAGAACGCCCAGGCGCAGGTCACCGACGCCGAGCCGTCGTACGCGGGGCTCGGCGCCCGGGTCGAGAAGATCCTCCGGCTCGCCGAGGAGGAGGCGAAGGACCTGCGTGAGGAGGCCCGTCGCGCCGCCGAGCAGCACCGCGAGCTGGCCGAGTCGGCCGCCCAGCAGGTGCGCAACGACGCGGAGTCCTTCGCGGCCGAGCGCAAGTCGAAGGCCGAGGACGAGGGCGTCCGGATCGTCGAGAAGGCGCAGGGCGAGGCGAACACGCTGCGCGCCGAGGCGCAGAAGGACGCGCAGTCGAAGCGCGAGGAGGCGGACGCCCTCTTCGAGGAGACCCGCGCCAAGGCCGCCCAGGCCGCCGCGGACTTCGAGACCAACCTGGCCAAGCGCCGCGAGCAGTCGGAGCGGGACCTGGCCTCGCGTCAGGCGAAGGCCGAGAAGCGCCTCGCGGAGATCGAGCACCGCGCCGAGCAGCTCCGCCTGGAGGCCGAGAAGCTGCGTACGGACGCGGAGCGCCGGGCCCGCCAGACGGTGGAGACCGCGCAGCGCCAGGCCGAGGACATCGTGGCCGACGCGAACGCCAAGGCCGACCGGATCCGCAGCGAATCGGAGCGCGAGCTGGCGGCCCTGACGAACCGCCGGGACTCGATCAACGCGCAGCTGACCAACGTCCGCGAGATGCTGGCGACGCTGACCGGTGCCGCCGTGGCGGCCGCCGGCTCCCCGATCGACGACGAGCGCCCGGCCGGCGTCCCGGCCCAGCAGTCCCGCTGACGCACGCCCGGTAACAAGTACGTAGCGTTGCCCCTAACCCCTCGTCATTCCGGTGGCGGGGGGTTTTGCGCGCCCGTAGGTTGGGACGCATGATCGAGCTTGAGGGCCTGACCAAGCGCTACGGGGCAAAGACAGCGGTCGACCACCTCTCCTTCCAGGTGCGTCCTGGGGTGGTCACCGGCTTCCTCGGGCCCAACGGGGCGGGCAAGTCGACGACGATGCGGATGATGCTGGACCTGGACAACCCGACGAGCGGGACGGTCCGGATCGACGGCAAGCACTACCGGGAGCTGACGGAGCCGCTGAAGTACATCGGGGCGCTGCTCGACGCCAAGGCGATGAACGGCGGCCGCTCCGCGTACAACAACCTGCTGTGCCTCGCGCAGTCGAACCGCATCCCGGAGCGCCGGGTGAGCGAGGTCCTGGACCTGGTGGGTCTGACGCCGGTCGCCAAGAAGAAGTCGAAGGGTTTCTCCCTCGGCATGGGGCAGCGGCTCGGCATCGCGTCCGCGCTGCTCGGCGACCCCGAGATCCTGATGTTCGACGAGCCCGTCAACGGACTGGACCCCGAGGGAATTCACTGGATCCGCAATCTGATGAAGGCGTTGGCGGCCGAGGGCCGGACGATCTTCGTTTCCAGTCATCTGATGAGTGAAATGGCGCTGACGGCCGATCATCTGATCGTGATCGGCCAGGGAAAGCTGCTGGCCGACACGTCGATGGCGGATTTCATCCAGCAGAATTCCCGGAGTTATGTGCGGCTGCGTTCGCCGCAGCAGGAGCGCCTCCGGGACGTGCTGCACACCAATGGGTTCGTCGCGGTCGAGGCGGGCAACGGCACCCTGGAGGTGGACGGGGCGACGACCGAGAAGCTGGGTGAACTGGCCGCCGAGCACGGGCTCGTGCTGCACGAGCTGAGCTCCCAGCGGGCCTCGCTCGAAGAGGCCTTCATGCAGATGACGGCAGGTGCGGTGGAGTACCACGCGCACGGCACCGATGTACACGGTGGCGCCCCGGCGCCCGGCCCCCAGTGGGGCACGACCTCCCAGGGAGCCTGAACGATGGCAGCGGCATCCGCGGTCCTGCAGTCCGAGTGGACCAAGATCCGGACGGTGTCGTCGACCGTCTGGACACTGGCGAGCGCCCTGCTCGTCACGGTGGCGATCGGCGCGGCGCTGTCCGCGGTGTTCAACTCCACCTTCGACGACCTCAGCGAGGCGGAGCGGGCCACCTTCGACCCGACCCTGGTCAGTTTCTTCGGGATGACCCTGGGGCAGCTGGCGATGGTGGTCTTCGGTGTCCTGGTGGTGGGGACCGAGTACTCCTCGGGCATGATCCGCACCTCGCTGGCGGCCGTGCCGCAGCGCGCGACCTTCCTCTTCTCCAAGATCACGGTGGCGGGCGGGCTCGCGTTCGCCGTGGGGCTGGCGACGAGCTTCCTCGCCTTCTTCCTGGGACAGGCGCTGCTCGGTGAACACCGGGCCTCGATCGGTGACGAGAACGTGCTGCGGGCGGTGATCGGCGGGGGGCTCTACATGGGCCTGATCGCGCTGTTCTCCATGGGTGTGACGGCGATGCTGCGCTCGTCGATGCTGTCGCTCGGCATCCTGATGCCGTTCTTCTTCCTGGTCTCGCAGATCCTGGCGGCCGTGCCGAAGGTCAAGGAGGTGGCCCGCTACTTCCCGGACCAGGCCGGCGCGAAGATCATGCAGGTCGTGCCGGACGCCATGAACACGGAGGAGGCTCCGTACGGCCCGTGGGGCGGACTCGGGATCATGGTCCTCTGGGTGGTGGCCGCGCTGCTCGGCGGCTACCTGGTGCTGAAGAAGCGGGACGCCTGACCGTCCGGGGCCCGGAGACGGCGGCCCGGAAGCTGTGACGGGGGACGGCGCCCGGAGACGACGCCCCACCGTCCGGGCCCGGAGACGGCGGCCCGGAAGCGGTGACGGGAGACGGCGCCCGGAAGCGGTGCCCCGGGGCCCCGTCCCCTGGGGGAGAACCCCGACGTTCCCCTGGAGACCGCCCGGAGGCCGTCTCCACTTCGCCGGAACCGTCAACGGCTGGATAAGCTCCTAGCTCATACGGGGGGCTCCGGCCGACGGCCGCCACGCCCCGACATGGATGCGATCGACCTGTCGATGGGGCTGGAGAATGATCGA
The DNA here is from genome assembly GCF_040296665.1 of Streptomyces sp. NPDC002057. Lineage (NCBI taxonomy): Bacteria > Bacillati > Actinomycetota > Actinomycetes > Kitasatosporales > Streptomycetaceae > Streptomyces > Streptomyces sp. NPDC002057. The sequence goes on along the minus strand of NZ_JBEOXR010000002.1, from coordinate 190,689 downwards.
GGCAGTCGGCCTGACGAAGCGCTACGGCGCCAAAACGGCCGTGTACAACCTTTCCTTCCAGGTGAGGCCCGGTGTCGTCACCGGGTTCCTGGGACCCAACGGGTCGGGCAAGTCGACCACGATGCGCATGATCCTGGGGCTCGACCAGCCCACCACGGGTCATGTGACGATCGGCGGCCACCCCTTCCGGCAGCTGCCGAACGCGCCCCGTCAGGTCGGCGCGCTCCTCGACGCCAAGGCCGTGCACGGCGGGCGGAGCGCGCGCAGCCATCTGCTGTCGCTCGCGCAGCTCGCCGGCATCCCGGCGCAGCGCGTCGACGAGGTCCTCGGGGTCGTCGGCCTCCAGGACGTGGCGAAGCGGCGCTCCAACGGCTTCTCGCTCGGCATGGGCCAGCGGCTCGGCATCGCGGCGGCGCTCCTCGGCGACCCGCAGGTGCTGCTCTTCGACGAGCCGGTCAACGGTCTGGACCCCGAGGGCATCCTCTGGGTCCGCAACCTGATGAAGAAGCTGGCCTCCGAGGGGCGGACGGTCTTCGTCTCCAGCCACCTCATGAGCGAGATGGCCCTCACCGCCGACCACCTGATCGTGATCGGCCGCGGCCAGCTGCTCGCCGACATGAGCGTCACCGACTTCATCTCGGCGAACTCCGCCGACTTCGCCCGGGTGCGGACCCCCCAGACCGATCCGGGTCAGCGGGAGAAGCTGACGGCGGCCCTCATGGAGGCCGGCGGCCAGGTCCTCTCCGAGCCGGACGGCGCGCTGCGGGTGACGGGTCTGCCGCTGCCGAGGATCAGCGACCTGGCGCACGACGCGGACGTACGGCTCTGGGAGCTGTCCCCGCACCAGGCCTCCCTCGAAGAGGCGTACATGCGGCTGACGCAGGGCGCCGTGGACTACCGCTCCACCGACGACCGCCTCGCGCACCTCCAGCCGCCGGTCCAGCCCGGTCACCCCGGCTACGGGATGCCGCCGCAGCAGCCGGTCCAGGACGTGCCGCAGCAGGGCTGGTACGCGCCGCCGCCGCCCGGGCAGAACCCGTACGCCGGTGCTCCCGGCCAGGCTCCCGCGCCGGGCCCGTACGCCCCTCCGGCCGCCTCGCAGCCGGGCACCCCTCAGCCGAGCGACACCACCAAGGACGCCCGATGACCGCCCCCGCCCAGCACCACGCTCCGGCGCCGCACTCCTACGTCTCCCCCATCCCGGTCCGCAGGGCGAACCTCGGTGACGCCCTCGCCTCCGAGTGGACGAAGATCCGCTCGGTGCGTTCGACGCTGTGGACGCTCGGTGTCATGGTCCTGCTGATGCTCCTCATCGGCCTGGGGGTGGCGGCCATCGCCGCGAGCTCCGAGGCCCCGATGGGCGACGAGTCCGCGCTCGGCTTCGGGTTCTTCGGGATGCTGCCGGCCTCGATCTGCGTGATCACGCTCGGCGTGCTGACCATCGCCTCCGAGTACGGCACCGGCATGATCCGTACGACCCTGACGGCCTGCCCGAGCCGGGCGCGGGTGCTCACGGCGAAGGCGATCGTCTTCTTCCTGCTCGTCTTCACGGTGACGACGGTGGTCGCCGCGATCGTGGGCGCGGGGCAGGTCGCCCTGGTGGACTCGGCGGACGCCCCGACGGCGGGCGAGTGGCTGCGGGCGACGGTCGGCGCGGGCGCCTACCTGGCCATGCTCGGGCTGCTCTCGCTGGCGCTCGGCACGCTCATCCGGCACTCGGCGGGCGCGATCACGGTGATGATCGGTCTGCTGCTGCTGCCGCTGGTGGCGGCGATGTTCATGTTCTCCGAGGCGCTGAAGTCGGTGCAGGAGTGGCTCTTCACGTACGCGATCCCCTCGCAGATGATCGCGCTGTACGCCGCGCAGCCGCCGTTCGGTGACAAGGGTCCCGCGGGCTGGGAGCCGCTGCTGATCATGACGGGGGTCGCGGGGGTCGCGCTGGCCGGCGCCTTCGCGCTGCTCAACAGCCGGGACGTGTAGGGCCGGTCCACCGGCGCCCGGGCCCCGCGGCCCGGGTCCACCGGTCGGGTTCTCCCGGCCGGGGCCCACCGGCCGGTTCTTCCGGTCCGGTTCTTCCGGTCCGGTTCTTCCGGTCCGGTTCTTCCGGTCCGGTTCTTCCGGTCCGGTTCTTCCGGTCCGGTTCTTCCGGTCCGGTTCCTCCGGCTCAGTACTTCGGCGCGTTACGGGACCGCTGCACCCTGCTGGTGCGGCGGTCCTTCGCGCTCCAGCACGCCTTGTGCCAGTGGCGCCGGTCGTCCACTCCGCCGTACTCGGGCCAGGCCACCACGTGCGGGGCGCCGCCCGGGATCTCCTGGTCGCAGCCGGGGCAGCGGTAGCGCTTGCCGGGTGCGCTCGCCCCGGCGACGAGGCGGACGAACCACTCCTCGCCCTGCCAGGTCTCGGTGCGCTGCGCGCCGCCGTACCGGTCGTCGTTGTCGCCCTGCTGCTGCAAGGGCTTCTCGCCGCCTCGGGAGCGGTTGTGGCGCGGGGACACGGGCACACCTCACGGGGTCTGGGAACACGGACCGTTCTCTCAAGCCTACGGGCCGCGACACGGTGCCCCGGGCCCCCTCCGAGGCGGCTTAGCCGAAAATCGCAAGAACTTCATGAACGGCCGTTGCCTTTGGCACGTGTCAGACGTTGTTGCCAGTGCGAGGGGAGATACGCGTCGGCCGCAAGGAGGCAGAAGGCGATGCGCGTGGGTACGTTCGTTCTGGCCGCCCAGTTCCCGGGCCAGGGACAGGGTGAGGCCCTGCACCGGGCGGTGCGGACCGCCGAGGTCGCCGAGGAGGCGGGGCTCGACTCGGTCTGGCTGGCCGAGCACCATTTCGTGCCGTACGGGGTCTGCCCGTCGGCCGTGACACTGGCCGCGTTGCTCCTGGGGCGCACGCGACGGCTGCGGGTGGGCACGGCGGTGAGCGTGCTGCCGACCGTCCACCCGGTCGCCCTGGGCGAGCAGGCGGCGCTGCTGCACCTCACATCGGGCGGCAGATTCACCCTGGGGGTGGGCCGGGGCGGCCCGTGGGTCGACCTGGAGGTGTTCGGCGCGGGCCTCGGCGCGTACGAGAACGGCTTCCCGGAATCGCTCGACCTGCTGCTGCGTTGGCTCACCGAGTCGAGCGTCGGCGCCGAGGGAGAACGATTCGCCTTCCGTGAGGTGCCGGTGGTGCCCCGCCCCGACGAGCTGATCGGCGGCGACCCCGCCCCCGAGGTCGTGGTCGCCTGCACCTCGCCGAGGAGCGTGAAGCTCGCCGCGGAGCGCGGTCTGCCGATGCTGCTCGGCATGCACTGCGGCGACGAGGACAAGGCCGAGATGGTCGCGGCCTGGACGCGGTGCGCGCGGGAGGCCGGTCGGGACCCGGACGAGATCGCGCGGATCGGGGCCTGCCACGTCTCGGCGGGGGTGGCCCAGCTCGCGGACCGGGGGGCCGACGCGGCCGAGGCGCTGGTGAAGGCGATGCCGGGCTGGCTGAAGCAGGGGCTCGACGCGCACGTGACGGTGGACGGGCGGCAGCGGGCGATGCGCGACCCCGTGGCGTACACGGAGCTGCTCTGCGGGCTGCACCCGGTGGGGACTCCGCGGCGCGCGGCGGACCGGCTCGCGGCGACCGCGGAGCGCACGGGCATCACGCGCTTCGCGCTGCTCGCCGAGGGCACGGGCGACCTCGCGGCGACCGAGGAGAACGTACGGCGGCTCGGCGCGGAGGTCCTGCCGCTGCTCGTCTGATGTGGAGCCGGAACCGTACGGACGGGGGGTGGCGGGGTCCGTACGGCACGGGGAGCGGTCCGTACGGGCGGGGCGTGGGACTGTGCTGCCGCTCCGGCACCTCCGCGCGGCGATGCGCGTCGACACGCATCGATCGCGTCTCCCGCGATGCGGAGCGGCAGCACCATGTCTCAGCAGTCGCGCAGTTCCGGCGACTGGTTCAGCAGCTGCCCCCGGACGGACGTGAAGCGGGCGAGCCGCTCGTCCACCGACGGGTCCAGCGGGAACACCGCCACCCGGTGGCAGTTCTGGAAGGCGAGACGCACCCCGAAGTGCCGCTGCAGCGCACCACGGATGGCGTCGCTGGCGAGCGCGCGCAGCAGCTGACCACGTGCCTGCTCATTCGGCGGCGGCGTCTGGTTGTCGGCGAACTCTCCGCCGTCGACCTTCAGCTGGGCCACCAGAGAACTGATCATCTCCCATGCGTAGGGCAGGGAGGTCCGGACGCAGTCGACGAAGTCGGCTTCGTCGACCTCGCCTCGCTCGGCCTGTTCCAACAGTGCCGGTGAGACGTCGAGCGACATGGGTTCTCCTCTCGCGACCCCGCGGACGGGGTCTTGCGGGCAGGGGCGAGGGCCGGGCCGCCCGCCACGCAGCGTGCACGGACGACGACCTCCAGCTTCCACGGTAAGCGCGCAGTCCTGACCGCACCAGGAGATTGGGAACACAACCGGCTGATAACCGACGGGTGTTCGGCTCAGGACCGCACCCCCGGCGTACCCGGCCGACGCCCGAATCGCGCGGACGAGCGCCCGTCTTGTAGCGTTGCCGACCATGCGTCTCGTCATTGCCCGTTGCTCCGTGGACTACGCGGGCCGGCTCACGGCCCACCTGCCCTCCGCACCCCGTCTGATCCTGATCAAGGCAGACGGCAGTGTCTCGATCCACGCGGACGACAGGGCGTACAAACCGCTCAACTGGATGTCCCCGCCGTGCACCCTCAAGGAGGGTGTCGACGCCGAGGCCGGCACGTGGACGGTGATCAACAAAGCGGGCGAGAAACTGATCATCACGATGGAGGAGATCCTCCACGACTCCTCGCACGAACTGGGTGTGGACCCGGGTCTCATCAAGGACGGCGTCGAGGCCCACCTCCAGGAGCTCCTCGCCGACCGCATCGAGACCCTCGGCGAGGGGTACACGCTGATCCGCCGCGAGTACCCGACCGCCATCGGCCCGGTGGACATCCTGTGCCGGGACTCGGACGGCGCGACGGTCGCGGTGGAGATCAAGCGGCGCGGCGAGATCGACGGCGTCGAGCAGCTGACCCGCTACCTGGAGCTGCTCAACCGCGATCCGCACCTGGCGCCGGTGCGGGGCGTCTTCGCGGCGCAGGAGATCAAGCCGCAGGCGCGGGTCCTCGCGACGGACCGCGGGATCGGCTGCGTGGTCCTGGACTACAACGCGATGCGCGGCATCGAGGACGACAAGCTGCGGCTGTTCTAGAGACGGCGGCGGTACGGGGAAGGCCCCGGGTGCGGTGAGCGCGCCCGGGGCCTTCCCCGTTCCCGTACTCCGGTACGTCCGTCAGGCGGGCGACTCCGGACCGGCCGGGTCGCCCGGGGCGGGCGGGCCGCCGAGGGTCGAGGAGGCGGAGTTGCTGGGGCTGTTCTCCTCCTCCGCCGGATCGGTGGTCGGCGGGGCCGTGGTCGGCGGAGCGGTCGTGGGCGGCTCGGTCGGAGACGTGGACGAGTCCGACGGGGTCGGCTTCGGCGGGGTCGACGTCGTCGTCGGACGCGTCGTCGTCGGACGCGGCGGCCGGGTCGACGGGCCCGTCGGCGGGGCCGTCGTCGTGGGGGCCGTGGTGGTGGTCGGGTCGTCCGAGGAGGACGGGGTGCCGGACGTGCCCGGAGTGCCGGGCGTGCCCGAGCCCGAGGGGTCCGACGGGGAGGCGCTCCCGGAGACGGAGGGGCCCGGGGAGCCGGAGCCGGTGGGGTCGCCGGACTCGCCCGGCTCCCCCGCCTCGCCCTCGGCCGGCTGCTCGCCGTCCTCGAAGCCCTCGTCGTCGGGGGCGCCCTCGGTCGCCGTGCTGTCGGAGGTGACGCGGTTGGTGGCCGGGTCCTCGCCGTTGCCCGAGGTGGCGCCGAGGGTCACCACGGTGCCGAGGACGGCGACCAGGAGCGCGCCCGCGCCGACGGCGGCGAGGTTGCGGCGCGCCCCGTTGAGGATGCCTCCCTTGAGGCTCGGCCGGCCGCCGCCTTCGGTGTCGGGGCGGGTGATGAGCGTGGGGCCCTCGGTGGCGAAGCCGGGGAAGCCGGGGGCCGGGGCCTTCGCGAGGCCACCCACGGGAGCGCCGGACAGCGGGGACGGCCGTACGGCTCCGCCCGGCAGCGGGGCCGTGGCGGGCTCGGGGGCCGGGCGGGCGGGGCGGGTGGCCGCCGGGCCGCGCGAGACCGGGGTGCCGCGCGGCGGGGAGACCGGCTCCTCGCCGCGGGCCGGGGTGGCGTGCTCCCCGGAGAGGTCGGCGACGAGGGCGAGCGCCCGGCGGCCGGCGACGGTGCCGCGCTTGTCGGCGATCACCCCGCGCATGCCGATGGAGGCCTCCAGCTCGGCGCGGGCCCGCTCCAGGTTTCCGGCGCACAGGGCGAGGACACCGAGCTCGTGGTGGAAGTAGGCCTCCTCCGCGACCTCCCCGGTGAGCCGGGCGGCCTCCTGTCCGGCGCGCAGGGCCCGCTCCCAGGCACCCCAGTGCAGGCCGGCGGCGAAGGCGGGCGCGGCGGCTCGGGCGAGGGAGACGGCGGTGGCCCGGCGCTCGGCACCGGTGGCCTCGTCGCCTCCGGTGGCGGAGACGAGGGCGCCCAGGGCGGCGAGGAGCGCGTCGGACTCGGCGGCGGCCCGCTCGGGGGTGACGGAGGGGTGGGCGGCCCACCAGGCGTAGTGCTGGGCGACGGTGTGGGCGCGGTCGGCGGCCTCGGCCTCGTACCCCTGGGCGAGGAGCTGGGTGAGGACCCCGGCGGCGAGCCGGTAGCGGGGGCCGACCGGGGAGAGCAGGCCGCAGGCCATGAGTTCGCCGAGGGCCGCGTCGGCGTGGGTGTCGCCGACCAGGGCCGGCAGATGCGCCTGGTGCGGTACCTCGCCGCCGAGGGCGACGGCGAAGCGCAGGGCGGTCTGGGCGGAGCGGCTGAGCCGGGAGGCGAGCAGCGCGGCGGGGGCGGCGCCCTCGCCGAGGCTGGGCAGGGGTATCTCCCGCAGTTCGACGTCGGGGTCGTCGATTCCGTCGAAGGCCGCCGCGGCGACGGCCGCGGCCGCGTCGGGGTCGGTCGGCCCGAAGGCCTCTTCGAGGGCGCCGAAGGCGTCGAACTCGGCGGGGGTGACGCGGAGCCGGTCGCGCTGGCGGAGCAGCGCCCCGGCCTGGACGAAGCGGAGCGGAAGGCCTTCGGACTCGAACCAGAGGTCGCCGGCCCAGTTGGCCTCGTCGTCGGTGAGGGTGCGGCCGACGGCGCTCTCCAGGAGCTTGAGGGCGGCGCCGCGGCCGAGGCCGGAGAGGTGGATCTCGTCGAGGTGCGCGTCGGGCGAGGGCGCGGGGGCGTCGGGTCCGGCGGCGAGGAGGAAGGCGCACTCGGGGGCGGCGGCGAGGAGCTCGTCGAGGGCGGCGCCGCCGAACTCCAGGTCGTCGACGACCACGACGGCACCGATCTCGCGGAGCCGGTCGAGGAGCTCGGTCCGGCCGGGCCGGTGGTCGGGGGCGTACCGGACGGCGGCGAAGAGCTCGTGGAGGAGTTCGGCCGGGGTGCGGTGGTGGCCGGAGAGCCGGACGACGCCGTCGGGGGCGAGGCCGGCGCAGTCGGCGGCGACCGCGTCGAGGAGGACGGTGCGGCCGGATCCGGCGGGTCCGGTGAGGCGGGCGGAGCGGCCGCGGCCGAGGACGGCGACGAGGCGCTCGCGCTGCTCCTGGCGTTCGAGGAGGGGCAGCTCGGGCGCGACCGGTCCCGGCGGGACGGGCGGGGCGGCGGCCTGGGCCGCCTCGGCGCGCTCCTCGGGGGTACGGGGGCGGGGGGCCGGCGGTTCCTGGCCGGGCGGGCAGGGTTCGATCTCGCTGCCGTCGACGGGGTTGACGGTGACGAGCAGGTCGCCGGAGACGAGCCGGACGACGCGGGCACGCGCGGGTGCGGGCGCGGGGGTACCGCGTCCCTGGCGGGCGTCGTCGCCCTCGGCGTCGTGTCCGTACTCCTCCGGCCCCCGGTTGATCGGGTCCATGGTCCAAGCCCCCAAGAAGCGGTGTCCGGTGCCCGCCGGGTGGGTCCGTCAATGTGCAGGCGACCGAACCCTAGACCGTGGCCAGGCGGGCGGGAACAGCTGGGGTGCCCCGGAGACCAAGACGTCATGGTCTTGTGAGGATTGGGTGTGACGCCTGGTTCACACAGCTGCTTCACACGCTCGCCGGTCCCGCGCGTCCCACCGGGTCCGGGCGCCCTCGCGCGTCCCACCGGCTCCGCGCGTCCGTGTGTCCCGTACGCTCCCGGCCGGCGCCGACCGGCGACGGCCTGCGGCACCTGGCGCCGACGACCGTCGACGACGACCGGGCGTCACACCCGGGGCAGGGACTCCAGCGCGAGGCCGCCCTCGATGGCGAGGATGCGGTGCAGCCGGGTGGCGACGAGGAGTCGCTGCATCTGGGGCGGCACCCCGCGCAGGACGAGACGCCGGCCGCAGCGGCCGGCCCTCCGGTGGGCGCCCATGATGACGCCGAGCCCGGTCGCGTCCCAGGAGTCGAGGCCGGTCAGGTCGAGCACCAGGTCGCCGACTCCGTCGTCGACGGCCGAGTGCAGGACCGTACGGGCGTCCGCCGCGCTGCGGACGTCGAGGCGGCCCCCGACGACCAGCTCGACATGGTCGCCCCTGATGTGCATATGCGCTCCCCGAGAGTGCTCCGTCTTCGCAACAACTGACTGCCGCACCGGCAGAAGCGTTGCGCCTTGTCAGCGAACCGGTACCGAAATTCACCCCACGGGGTGATGCGGGGTGGCGGGTACGGCTCAGTACTTGTAGAAGCCCTGCCCGCTCTTGCGGCCGATGTCACCCGCGTCCACCATCCGGCGCATCAGCTCCGGGGGCGCGAACTTCTCGTCCTGGGACTCCGTGTAGATGTTGTTGGCCGCGTTCACCAGGATGTCGATGCCGGTGAGGTCGGCGGTGGCGAGGGGGCCCATGGCGTGGCCGAAGCCGAGCTTGCAGGCGATGTCGATGTCCTCGGCGGTGGCGACGCCCGACTCCTGGAGCTTGGCGGCCTCGACGACGAGGGCGGCGATGAGCCGGGTGGTGACGAAGCCGGCCACGTCGCGGTTGACGACGATGCAGGTCTTGCCGACGGACTCGGCGAACTCCCTGGTGGCGGCGAGGGTCTCGTCGCTGGTCTTGTAGCCGCGGACGAGCTCGCAGAGCTGCATCATCGGGACCGGCGAGAAGAAGTGGGCGCCGACCACGGCCTCGGGACGCCCGGTCACCGCGGCGATCTTGGTGATCGGGATCGCGGAGGTGTTGGAGGCGAGGACGGCACCGTCCTTGGCGACCTTGTCGAGCGAGCGGAAGATCTCGTGCTTGACGTCGAGGTTCTCGAAGGCGGCCTCGACGACGATGTCGGCGTCGGCGACGGCCTCGAACTCGGTGGTGGCGGTGATGCGGCCGAGGGCGGCCTCCGCGTCGGCGGCGTCCAGCTTGCCCTTGGCGACGAACCGGTCGTACGACGCCTTGATGCCGTCGGTGCCGCGGGTCAGGGCGGCGTCGGTGACGTCACGCAGGACGACGTCCCAGCCCGCCTGTGCCGAGACCTGCGCGATGCCGGACCCCATGAGTCCGGCCCCGATGACGGCGAGCTTCCTGGCCACGATGTTCCACCCCTTAACGCCTGTTCACTTCTGGCTCTCCGGCGGAGATTAGCGGTCGGGAGGCGTCATGTGACCGTGAAGTAATGCGCGTCACGCCCTCTTTGACGGACGTCACACTCACAGCACCCCGTTCGGGCGCCCCCAGGGACGCCACATACCTCTCGGGGGTATATGACCGAGCGTGCCGCCCGTCCGCCGTCGCGTGTGGGGGGCGGCATCGGTCACCGCACGACACCGGCCCTGCCGTACGGGGTGCTCGCCGCCCTCGCCCTGTCGGCGCGCTCGCCGTGACGGTCGGCACACGGACGTTCCGCGGGGCCGGTGCCTCACTAGGCTGGACCCCATGGTCAATCTGACACGCATCTACACCCGCACCGGCGACCAGGGCACCACGGCGCTCGGTGACATGAGCCGGACCGCCAAGACCGATCTGCGGATCTCGGCCTACGCCGACGCCAACGAGGCCAACGCCGCCATCGGTACGGCCGTCGCCCTCGGGCAGCTCGACGAGGAGGTCGTGAAGGTCCTCGTCCGGGTCCAGAACGACCTCTTCGACGTGGGCGCGGACCTCTGTACGCCGGTGGTGGAGGACCCCAAGTACCCGCCGCTACGCGTCGAGCAGAGCTACGTCGACAAGCTGGAGGCCGACTGCGACCGCTTCCTGGAGGAGCTGGAGAAGCTGCGCTCCTTCATCCTGCCGGGCGGCACGCCCGGTGCGGCGCTGCTGCACCAGGCGTGCACGGTGGTCCGGCGCGCGGAGCGCTCCACCTGGGCGGCCCTCGAGGTGCACGGCGAGTCGATGAACACCCTGACCGCCACGTACCTCAACCGGCTGTCAGACCTGCTCTTCATCCTTGCGCGTACGGCCAACAAGGAGGTCGGGGACGTCCTCTGGGTCCCGGGCGGGGACCGCTGAGCCCTCGCCCGCCGGAGCCTTCTTCGGCCAGACCGCGTAGCTGAGCGCGATCAGGCCGTGGATGCCCGCCGCCCGCCAGGCGCCGAAGATCCAGCTCCGCAGCCCCTCGGTGTCGCCGTCGTCACCGACGTACCAGATCGCCAGGAGCAGCAGCACGGAGGCGACGGACGCGGCGACCACCGAGCCGAACCAGACCTTGGCCTCGTGGAGGGCTCGGGCCTTGCCGTACCGCGGCGGCTTCACGGGCGGCGGGGCGCCGCCGAAGCGGTGGGCGGCGTGACCGTCGAGCCACTTCACGGTGCGGTGGCCGTGACCGACGGTGTAACCGATGTAGAGGGCGGCGAGGCCGTGCTTCCAGCTGGGGTCGGCGCCGTTCTTCAGGTCGATCGCCGTGACGACGAGGAGGAGGACCTCCAGGAGCGGCTCGCACAGCAGCAGCGCGATACCCGTCCGGGGCATCTTCAGGAGGTAGCGGGCGGCGAGGCCGGCGGCCAGCAGGACCCAGAATCCGACCTCGCAGACGATGATCAACGTGACGATCACGACGGTTCCCCTTTCGGTCCCCCTCAGCGTCCCGCGCGATCCGGCCCGGTTCGTCGTCGCCGGTGACGAAGTACGTCTACATCCTTCGACGGAGGGGCGGATCGGCCCGGACGAGGAGGGCGGGGCGGGTACGGGCGTGTTGGATGAGTACGTGACTCTCCCCCGCCCGCACCGCTTCGACCTGCTCATGGGCTTCCTCGGGTTCTCCTGCGGACTGCTCCTGTGGTCCTTCGGGCTCTACACGACCGGCGACCGCCTCTTCGACCAGCGGTGGGCGACGCTGATCCCGCTCGCGGCGATGGCCTCGGCGGAGGCCGTGCGCCGGACGATGCCGCAGACGGCGGTGACCGTCGGCACGCTCGCGATCGTCGGCGACCAGTTCACCAACGGGAACCTGGTCACCGTCCTGATGTTCACGGACGTGGTCTACGCGGCCGTCGTGTACGGCAACCCCGCCACCGCCCGCCGGGTCCCCTATACGACCGGGCTCATCACGGTCGCGGTGACGGTCGGCTTCCTCGTCTGGTGGCAGAACGCCATCGCCCTGCTCGTCGGCGTGATCACCGGCATGATCTCCTTCATGCCCGCGATGACGGGCGCCGTCGTGCGCAACCACCGCGAGGCGGCGGACGCCGCCCGGCTGCGGGCCGAACAGACGGCCCTGCTCGCCGAGATGGACCGCGCGCAGGCCGTGGTCGCCGAGCGGGCCCGGATGGCGCGCGAGCTGCACGACATGGTGGCGAACCACCTCTCGGCGATCGCCATCCACTCCACGGCGGCGCTCTCCCTCGACGAACCGGCCACCACCCGGCAGGCACTCACCGTCATCCGGGAGAACAGCGTGGCGGGCCTGTCGGAGATGCGCCGCCTCATCGGCATCCTCAGGGACAGCAGCGGGGACGCGGAACCGGCCGCCGCGCCCACGCTCGCCGGCCTGGACACGCTGGTCGACCAGGCGCGGGTGAACGCCCGGCCGAGCGGACTCGTCCTCGTCCTGGAGGACACCCGGGAGAGCACGGCGGGGCTGCCGGCTCCGGTGGAGCTGGCCGCGTACCGCATCGTGCAGGAGTCGCTGACGAACGCGCTCAAGCACGCGGCGCCGGGCGAGGTCCTGGTGACGCTCGCCCGGGGGCAGGGAGCCCTCGCGGTCGAGGTGACCAGCCCGTACGGGGAGCGCCCCGGCCCGACGGCGCCGGGTTCCGGCGCGGGCCTGGTGGGGATGCGGGAGCGGGTGGCCCTGCTCGGCGGGGTCTTCGAGGCGGGTCCGGCGGCGGACGGCGGGGGACGGAAAGTGTGGCGGGTACGGGCGGAACTGCCCGTGGACGCGAGCGACGAGGAGCGGGCATGACAGTGCGGGTGGTGGTCGCCGAGGACCAGTCGGCGGTACGGGCGGGGCTGGTGCTCATCCTGGGCAGCGCGCCGGACATCGAGGTCGTCGGGGAGGCGGCGGACGGTGAGCGGGCGGTGGAGCTGGCGCGCGAACTCCGCCCGGACCTGGTCCTGATGGATGTGCAGATGCCCCGGATGGACGGGGTGACGGCGACCGGGATCGTCGTGTCGGAGGGGCTCGCCGACGTCCTGGTCCTGACGACCTTCGATCTGGACGCGTACGTCTTCGGGGCGCTGCGGGCGGGGGCCTCGGGATTCCTGCTGAAGAACGCGGAGGCGCGGGAGCTGATCGAGGCGGTGCGGACGGTGGCGCGCGGGGAGGGTCTGATCGCGCCGGCGGTCACCCGGCGGCTGATCGCGGAGTTCGCCGCGACGGGCCGTCCGGTGCGGGCGCCGTCGGGGACGGACCCGGCGGTTCTGGAGGCTTTGACTCCACGTGAGCGGGAGGTGCTGTCGACGCTGGGCCAGGGTCTGTCGAACGCGGAGATCGCGGTACGGCTCGACATGGCGGAGGCGACGGTGAAGACGCACGTCAGCAAGGTACTGGGGAAGCTGGAGCTGCGGAGCAGGGTCCAAGCGGCCGTTCTGGCACAGGAGTTGGGGGTGTAGCGGGCGTCACCGACGTTGGTCTGGACCTCTTGACGATTGGTCCAGACCTTCCTACGCTCGCGGGGCGCGCGCATCTTCACGGACCACCCCCACCCATGTCCGTCCGCAACTTGAGGAGCACCGTTGAGCACTCAAGCACCGACGCGCAGAACAGGGTTCAGACACCGGGCCGCCGCCGGCCTGACCGCCCTGATCCTGCCCCTGGCCGCCATGGTCGGCCTCGCCACCCCCGCCGAAGCGGCCACCTCCGCCACGGCCACGTACACCAAGACCCAGGACTGGGGCACCGGATTCGGCGGTAGCTGGACCGTCAAGAACACCGGTACCACCACCATCAACTCCTGGACCGTCGAGTGGGACTACCCCACCGGCACCGCCGTCACCTCCGCCTGGGACGCCACCGTCACCAGCTCCGGCACCCACTGGACCGCCAAGAACGTCGGCTGGAACGGAACCCTCGCCCCCGGCGCCTCCGTCTCCTTCGGCTACAACGGCACCGGGGCCGGAGCGCCCACCGGCTGTAAGATCAACGGCGCCGCCTGCGACGGCACCACCCAGCCCGGCGACAACCCGCCCTCGGCACCCGGCACCCCCGTCGCCTCCGACATCACCGACACCTCGGTGAAGCTCACCTGGACCGCGGCCACCGACGACAAGGGCGTCAAGAACTACGACGTCCTGCGCGACGGCGCCAAGATCGCCACGGTCACCGGCCTCACCCACACCGACCAGGGCCTCACCGCCGGCACCGACTACAGCTACACGGTCGTCGCCCGCGACACCATCGACCAGACCGGCCCCGCCGCCGGCCCGGTCCCCGTCCGCACCACCGGTGGCGGCGGCGGCCAGCCGCTCCCCAACGCGGTGAAGCTGGGCTACTTCACCAACTGGGGCGTCTACGGGCGCAACTACCACGTGAAGAACATCGTGACCTCGGGCTCCGCGTCCAAGATCACCCACATCAACTACGCGTTCGGCAACGTCCAGGGCGGCAAGTGCACCATCGGTGACGCCTACGCCGACTACGACAAGGCCTACACCGCGGACCAGTCCGTGGACGGCGTCGCCGACACCTGGGACCAGCCGCTGCGCGGCAACTTCAACCAGCTGCGCAAGCTGAAGAAGGCCTACCCGAACATCAAGGTCCTGTGGTCCTTCGGCGGCTGGACCTGGTCCGGCGGCTTCGGCCAGGCCGTGCAGAACCCGACCGCCTTCGCGCAGTCCTGCTACGACCTGATCGAGGACCCGCGCTGGGCCGACGTCTTCGACGGCATCGACCTGGACTGGGAGTACCCGAACGCCTGCGGTCTCTCCTGCGACACGAGCGGGCCCGCCGCCTTCAAGAACATGATGCAGGCCATGCGTGCCAAGTTCGGCCCCTCCTACCTGGTCACCGCGGCCGTCACGGCCGACGCCTCCACCGGCGGCAAGATCGACTCCGCCGACTACGCGGGCGCCGCGCCGTACATGAACTGGTTCAACGTGATGACGTACGACTTCTTCGGCGCCTGGGCGGCGCAGGGCCCGACGGCCCCGCACTCCCCGCTCACCTCGTACGCCGGCATCCCGCAGGCGGGCTTCAACTCCGCCGAGGCGATCGCCAAGTTCAAGGCGAAGGGCGTCCCCGCCAACAAGCTGCTGCTCGGCATCGGCTTCTACGGACGCGGCTGGACCGGCGTCACCCAGGCCGCCCCGGGCGGCACGGCGACCGGCCCCGCGCCGGGCACCTACGAGCCGGGCATCGAGGACTACAAGGTCCTCAAGACCTCCTGCCCGTCCACCGGGACCGTCGCGGGCACGGCCTACGCCAAGTGCGGCAGCAACTGGTGGAGCTACGACACCCCGGCCACGGTCACGTCCAAGATGGCCTGGGCGAAGAACCAGGGCCTCGGTGGCGCGTTCTTCTGGGAGTTCAGCGGTGACACCGGCAACGGCGAGCTCGTCGGCGCCATCAACACCGGTCTGAACTAGCACACACAAGGAAGCGGGGGACGGCGCAGCACGCCGTCCCCCGCTTCCTCACGCATCAGGCCACAGAGGAACTCAGGCCACGTTCACTCTCTGCCCTGGAGGCGCCGCCTCCAGCCAGGCCATGAAACCCGTCCGGGCGTCCTCGCTCATCGCGAGCTCCAGGCGGACGCCCTCGTACATACAGGGCTGGACGACCATGTCGGCGAGCAGCGCGAGCTCCTCCTCGCCCTCCGGCATCCGGCGCTCCAGGGCCACGATGGACGAGCGCTCCAGGACACGGCGCGGGCGGGGCGCGTACGAGAACACACGGAACCAGGCGATCTCGTCACCGCTGTAGCGGGCGACGCCGTACACCCAGCCCTTGCCGCTCGGATCCGGCGCGTCCGGGACGTTCCAGTGCAGGGAACAGTCGAAGGTGCCGCCGGCACGCTGGATCAGTCTGCGGCGCAGTCCGAAGACGAAGAGCCCGATCACCACCAGTGCGACGACCAGGCCGCACACGAGCAGAGCGAGGAACATCTTCACCGACCTCCTCGCTGCGTCCCGTAGCCGGCACCGCCGGCAGAACCGAATACAACCTGCATATGCATCGCCTCAGCCGCGGCACGGTCCGGAAAATTCCGGACCGTGCCGCGGCTGAGGGCACTTCTACTCGGCGCGGTCCGTCAGCGGACCGACACCGCGCGCAGCCGGACATCGGCGCGCCGCTCGGCGGCGGCGTCGGAGTCCGACTTCGCACGCTCCAGCGCGCGCTCGGCGCGCTGGGCGTCGATCTCGTCCGCCAGCTCGCAGACCTCCGCGAGCAGAGACAGCTTGTCGTCGGCGAACGAGATGAATCCGCCGTGGACGGCGGCGACGACAGTCGCGCCCTCGCTGGTACGGATGGTCACCGGGCCCGACTCCAGCACACCGAGCAGCGGCTGGTGGCCGGGCATGACGCCGATGTCGCCGGAGGTGGTACGCGCGATGACCAAGGTGGCCTCGCCGGACCAGACACTCCGGTCCGCGGCGACCAGCTCGACGTGCAGCTCAGCAGCCAAGGGTGGCTCCTCGGGTCACCACCCGGCGGTCGTGCCGGGTGTTGGGGTCAATTCTAGTGGGCGTGGTGAGAGGGGCGGGACGGATCCCGCCCCTCTCGGGCGAGCACGGGGCTCAGGAGACGCCAAGCTCCTTGGCGTTCTTCTTGAGGTCCTCGATGCCACCACACATGAAGAAGGCCTGCTCGGGGAAGTGGTCGTACTCACCGTCGCAGATCGCGTTGAACGCGGAGATCGACTCGTCGAGCGGAACGTCCGAACCGTCCACACCGGTGAACTGCTTCGCCGCGTGGGTGTTCTGGGACAGGAAGCGCTCGACACGGCGGGCGCGGTGGACAACGAGCTTGTCCTCCTCGCTCAGCTCGTCGATACCGAGGATCGCGATGATGTCCTGGAGGTCCTTGTACTTCTGCAGGATTCCCTTGACGCGCGTGGCGGCGTCGTAGTGGTCCTGCGCGATGTAGCGCGGGTCCAGGATCCGGGACGTGGAGTCCAGCGGGTCCACGGCCGGGTAGATGCCCTTCTCGGAGATCGGACGGGAGAGAACCGTCGTCGCGTCGAGGTGGGCGAAGGTGGTGGCCGGAGCCGGGTCGGTCAGGTCGTCCGCGGGGACGTAGATCGCCTGCATCGAGGTGATCGAGTGACCACGGGTCGAGGTGATGCGCTCCTGGAGGAGACCCATCTCGTCGGCCAGGTTCGGCTGGTAACCCACCGCGGAGGGCATACGGCCGAGCAGGGTCGAGACCTCGGAACCGGCCTGGGTGAAGCGGAAGATGTTGTCGATGAAGAACAGCACGTCCTGCTTCTGCACATCGCGGAAGTACTCCGCCATGGTCAGACCCGCGAGGGCCACGCGCAGACGGGTGCCCGGGGGCTCGTCCATCTGGCCGAAGACCAGCGCGGTCTTGTCGAGAACGCCGGCCTCCTCCATCTCGACCATGAGGTCGTTGCCCTCACGGGTGCGCTCGCCGACACCGGCGAAGACGGAGACACCGTCGTGCAGCTTGGCCACACGGACGATCATTTCCTGGATCAGAACGGTCTTGCCGACACCGGCACCACCGAACAGACCGATCTTTCCACCCTTGACGTACGGGGTGAGAAGGTCGACGACCTTCAGACCGGTCTCGAACATCTCGGTCTTGGACTCGAGCTGGTCGAAGGCCGGGGCCTTGCGGTGGATCGTCCAGCGCGGCGCGTCGGCGACGGTGGACTCGTCCGCGTTCAGCACCTGACCCAGCGTGTTGAACACGCGGCCCTTGGTGACGTCGCCGACGGGCACCGTGATGCCCGTGCCGGTGTCGGTCACCGGGGCCTGGCGGACCAGGCCGTCGGTGGGCTGCATGGAGATGGCGCGGACGACGCCGTCACCGAGGTGCTGGGCGACCTCGAGGGTCAGCGTCTTGGTCGCGCCCTCCTCGGTCGGGTCCATGACCTCGACGTGCAGCGCGTTGTAGATCGCCGGCATCGCGTCGACGGGGAACTCCACGTCGACGACCGGGCCGATGACCCGGGCGACGCGGCCCGTGGCGGCGGCCGTCTCAACAGTGGTCGTCATTACTTGTCACTCCCCGCGGTCGCGTCGGCCAGGGCTGCGGTGCCACCGACGATCTCGCTGATTTCCTGGGTGATTTCGGCCTGGCGGGCCGCGTTGGCAAGTCGGGAGAGATTGTTGATCAAGTCTCCCGCGTTGTCGGTGGCCGACTTCATCGCGCGGCGCGTGGCGGCGTGCTTGGAAGCAGCCGACTGGAGCAGCGCGTTGTAGATACGGCTCTCGACGTACCGGGGCAGCAGGGCGTCGAGGACGTCCTCCGCCGACGGCTCGAAGTCGTACAGCGGGCGGAGCGTGTCCGACTCGCCGGCCTCCTTCGCCACCTCGTCGAGGCTGAGGGGCAGCAGCCGGGCCTCGACCGCCGTCTGCGTCATCATCGAGACGAACTCGGTGTAGACGATGTGGAGCTCGTCCACACCACCCTCGGCCGTGTCCTTCTCGATCGCCTCGATCAGCGGTGCCGCGATCGTCTTGGCGTCGCCGTACGACGGCTGGTCCGTGAACCCGGTCCACGTACCGGCCAGCTTCCGCTCGCGGAAGTTGTAGTGCGCGATGCCACGACGGCCGACGACGTAGACGGTGACCTCGCGGCCCTCGCCCTCCAGCTTCGCCGTCAGCTTTTCCGCCGCCTTGATGGCGTTGGAGTTGAAGGCGCCGGCCAGACCGCGGTCGCTCGAGAGGAGCAGGACCGCGGCACGGATCGGGTTCTCCGCCTCGGTGGTCAGCGGGTGCCTGTCATTGGCACCCGTGGCCACCGCAGTGACCGCGCGGGTCAGCTCGGTCGCGTACGGAGTCGACGCCTGTACCTTGCGCTGCGCCTTGACGACACGCGAGGCGGCGATCATCTCCATCGCCTTGGTGATCTTCTTCGTCGCGGTGACGGATTTGATGCGACGCTTGTAGACCCGGAGCTGCGCTCCCATGAGTCAGGTCCCTTCCGTCGTCACTTCGAGACGTTGACGGCGGCAGGAGCGTCCTCGCCCAGCAGCTTGCCGTCAGAGGTCTCGAACTGCTTCTTGAACTCCGCGATGGCGTCACCGACGGACTGCAGGGTGTCGTCGGACATCTTGCCGCCCTCGCGAATGGAGGTCATGAGACCGGAGTGGCTCTGGCGGAGGTACGCCAGGAGCTCGGCCTCGAAGCGGCGGATGTCGGCGACCGGGACGTCGTCCATCTTGCCGGTGGTGCCGGCCCAGACGGAGACGACCTGGTTCTCGGTGGGCATCGGCTGGTACTGAGCCTGCTTGAGCAGCTCGACCATGCGCTGTCCACGCTCCAGCTGCGCCTTGGAGGCCGCGTCCAGGTCGGAACCGAAGGCGGCGAACGCCTCCAGCTCACGGAACTGGGCGAGGTCCACACGGAGGCGACCGGAGATCTGCTTCATCGCCTTGTGCTGGGCGGAGCCACCGACACGCGAGACCGAGATACCGACGTTCAGGGCCGGACGCTGGCCGGCGTTGAACAGGTCGGACTCCAGGAAGCACTGGCCGTCGGTGATGGAGATGACGTTGGTCGGGATGAACGCCGACACGTCGTTCGCCTTGGTCTCGACGATCGGAAGACCGGTCATCGAACCGGCACCCAGCTCGTCCGAGAGCTTCGCGCAGCGCTCGAGGAGACGCGAGTGCAGGTAGAAGACGTCACCCGGGTAGGCCTCACGGCCCGGCGGGCGGCGCAGCAGCAGGGACACGGCGCGGTAGGCGTCGGCCTGCTTCGACAGGTCGTCGAAGACGATCAGGACGTGCTTGCCCTGGTACATCCAGTGCTGACCGATGGCGGAACCGGTGTACGGCGCCAGGTACTTGAAGCCGGCCGGGTCGGACGCCGGGGCGGCGACGATCGTCGTGTACTCGAGCGCACCGGCCTCTTCCAGGGCGCCGCGAACGGACGCGATGGTCGAGCCCTTCTGGCCGACGGCGACGTAGATGCAGCGAACCTGCTTGTTCACGTCGCCCGAGCGCCAGTTGTCACGCTGGTTGATGATCGTGTCGACGCACAGCGCGGTCTTGCCGGTCTGACGGTCGCCGATGATCAGCTGACGCTGGCCGCGGCCGACCGGCGTCATGGCGTCGACGGCCTTGTAGCCGGTCTCCATCGGCTCGTGCACCGACTTACGGGCCATAACGCCCGGGGCCTGCAGCTCGAGGGCGCGGCGGCCCTCGGTCGCGATCTCGCCGAGACCGTCGATCGGGTTGCCGAGCGGGTCGACGACGCGACCCAGGTATCCCTCACCGACACCGACGGAGAGGACCTCGCCGGTGCGCTGCACCGACTGTCCCTCCTCGATACCGCTGAACTCGCCGAGGACGATCGCACCGATCTCGCGCTCTTCGAGGTTCAGCGCGAGACCGAGGGTCCCGTCCTCGAACTTCAGCAGCTCGTTCGCCATGGCCGAGGGAAGACCCTCGACCTTCGCGATACCGTCACCGGCCAGGCTGACCGTGCCGACCTCCTCGCGCGAGGCCGCGTCCGGCTGGTACGACTGGACGAAGTTCTCCAGTGCGTCCCGGATCTCCTCCGGCCGGATCGTGAGCTCCGCCATCTGGGTTCCCTGCTCTCCTTGTTGGGCCCGAAGTTTCTTAAGGGGTCTGGGGGCCGACCCCCAGGAATCTTCTGCAATCTCTGCACGGCCCAACCGGGCCGCTGGTGTTGCTGTGATGCTGTGATGCCTTGTGCTGGTGGCTGCCGTCAGCCGGCCAGTCGCCGGGTCGCCTCGTCGAGGCGCTCCGCGATCGAACCGTTGATGACCTCGTCGTCGACCTGCACGGTGATCCCGCCGAGGACCGAGGGGTCCACGTCCAGGTTCAGGTGCATCTCGCGGCCGTACAGCTTGGCCAGGACGGCACCGAGGCGCTGCTTCTGCTGGTCGGACAGCGGCACCGCCGAGGTGACGACGGCGACCATCCGGTTCCGGCGCGCCGCGGCGAGCTTGGACAGGGACTCGAGTCCCGCTTCCAGGCTACGTCCCCGGGGCTGGGTCACCAGACGGACGACCAGGCGCTCGGTGGTGGCGTTGGCCTTGCCGCCGAGCAGGCTGCGGAGCAGCTCGCCCTTGGCGGTGGCCGTGGCGGCCTTGTCCGTCAGCGCCGAGCGGAGCTCGGGGCTGGAGGACACGATCCGGCCGAACCGGAACAGCTCGTCCTCGACATCGTCGAGCGAGCCCGCCTTCTGCGCCGCGGTGAGGTCGGCGATGTTCGCCAGTTCCTCGGCCGCGTCGACCAGGTCACGCGAGCGCGACCAGCGGGAACGCACCATGCCGGACACCAGGTCGACGGTCTCGCCGTCGACCTGACCGCTCAGGAGTCGCTGCGCGAGCTCGGCCTTGGCCTCACCCGACTGAGCGGGGTCGGTCAGGACCCGGCGCAGCGACACCTCGCGGTCGAGCAGCACGGTGACGGCGGCCAGCTTGTCCGAGAGCTTCGCCGCGTCGACCGTCGTGTTGTCGGTCAGCGCGTCGAGGGACTCACGTGCGGCGGCCAGTGCCTCGCGGCTCGCTCCGTTCATCGGACGGCCTCGGCCTTCTCCTCGAGCTCGTCGAGGAAGCGGTCGATCGTCCGGCTCTGGCGGGCGGTGTCCTCGAGGGACTCGCCGACCAGCTTGCCGGCCAGGTCGGTCGCGAGCTTGCCCACGTCCTGACGCAGCGACGCGGAAGCGGACTTGCGGTCCGCCGCGATCTGCGCGTGGCCGGCGGCGATGATCTCCTCGCGCTGGCGCTGGCCTTCCGCCTTCATCTCCTGGATGATCGCGGTGCCCTGCTCCGTCGCCTCCTGGCGAAGACGCGCGGCCTCGTGGCGGGCCTCGGCGAGCTGGGCCTTGTACTGCTCCAGCACACTCTGAGCCTCGATCTGGGCCGACTCGGCCTTCTCGATGCCACCCTCGATGGCCTCGCGACGCTGCTCCAGAACCTTGTTGATGTTCGGGAGGAGCTTCTTGGCGAGGAAACCGAAGACGATGACGAAGGCGATCAGGCCGATGACGAGCTCGTCAAGATGCGGGATCAGAGGAGGCTGGGGCTCCTCCGCTGCCGCAAGAAGCAGAGCGTTCACATCAGTGCCTTCCGTGAAAATGTCGGGCTGTCGGTTCCGTCTTAGGCGGACGGGTAGACGAAGCCCATGACGATGCCGATGAGGGCGAGCGCCTCACAGAAGGCGAAACCCATGATCTGGTTGGTACGGATCAGGCCGGCCGCCTCGGGCTGACGGGCGAGGGCCTGGGTGCCGTTACCGAAGATGATGCCGACGCCGACGCCGGGGCCGATGGCCGCGAGGCCGTAGCCGATGGAGGCGACGTTGCCGGTCACAGCGGCGAGGGTCTGGGACATGCCGGTTCTTCCTTCTCTTTCAAGGACCCGGTGGGGGTTGGCCACCGGACGACTGTTGGTTTTGGGGGTGCTGCTGCCTGTCAGGGGCCGGCTCAGTGGTGCTCGGCGAGCGCGCCCTGTACGTAGCTGCAGGCCAGGAGCACGAAGACGTACGCCTGGACGGCCTGGATGAAGAGCTCGAAGCCGGTCATCACCACGACCATCACGAACGACGTACCGGCGTAGACGATGCCGATGCCGTTCAGCAGGTACCAGGAGGCCAGCGAGAACATCACGATGAGCAGGTGACCGGCGAACATGTTCGCGAACAGTCGGACCGCGTGCGTGAAGGGTCGGATGATCAGGTTCGAGAAGAACTCGAGGACCACGATGAGCGGCAGGATCGGGCCGAGGGACTTGTCCCAGCCGACGATGTTCTTCCAGCCGCCGACGAAGCCGTGCTTCTTGAAGGTCAGGGAGACCCAGAGCACGTAGACGATCAGGGCGAGCGCCGCGGGGAACGCGATCAGCGAGGTGACCGGGAACTGGGCGAGCGGAATGATCGACCAGAGGTTCAGGATCCAGACGAAGAAGAACAGCGACACCATGAAGGGGACGTACTTCTCGCCGTCCTTCTTGCCGATGATCTCGTAGACGATGCCGCGGCGCACGAAGTCGTAGCCGGCCTCGCCGACCATCTGCATCTTGCCGGGGATCAGCTTGGGCTTGTTGAAGGCGGCCCAGAAGAACCCGACGACCACGATCGAACCCAGGACCGCGAGCAGCATGGGCTTCGTCAGCTCGAAGCCACCCCACGTCGCGATCGGCTCGTACATGAACGTGTGCAGGCCCGGCGCCGGGAAGCCACATCCGGTGAAGATGTGGCAATCCGGGTCGAAGGCAAGCGTCTGGTCAGCACTCACCGCGGGCTCCTTCAGCGTGGCGCATAGGTACGGCAACCTCGTTGTGTCGGCGCGGCACGCAGCCGCGGGTCGGCACTGGACTGGTCTTACGGATAAGGGGGCGGCGGTTCGGCATCGAGCCTCGCGCTGGGACAGGCGTCTCGGATGCCCGCGCCCGCAGTGCCGCAGTTGGCACCGGACGATAGCAGGAAGCCGAACGCGGCTTTATCCCGGCCCTACCCTTCACGACTTCGACCCCGTGTTCTCGGGGTCGACGTACATGATCTTGGCCTTCATGTAGGCCCGGGCCTGTGCGGCGACCCACACCACGGTCGTCGCGAGCAGCGTGAAGGCGAACGCCTTGAAGTCGAACACGGAGGTGTTCTTCAGCAGGGCGAGGAAAACGAAGAGGACCAGCAGCTGGGTCGTGTAGAGCAAGAGCCCCATGGCCTGGAAGAGCTGCGGGAACTTCTTCGCCGTCCGCTGCAGCACCACGAGCCCGATACCCATGAAGAGGATCACGACCAGAGTGCCGGCGACGGCGCCGAGCGCTCCCTTGCCACCGGCGATCACGCCACTGATGACCGTGGCGATCGCGCCGACGGCAGCGGTGGGGATGGCGGCGTGCAGCAGGGTGCGTGCGTCGTTGGACGGCATGGCGGTGTCTCCGCTTGATGGAGGGGGCGATGGTGTCGTCATGGACGAGCGTAAGCCCGGTCCGAGGTGGGTCTCGGGGCCAACGGACCGTCGCACTACGGTCTTTCGGCACTGTCGCCGGGTCTCGTGAACCGTATCACAAACTATTTGAATAGGTCTTTACCCATAAGGTGTGCCAACTGTCACACATGAGAGTTACACCGCGCGTGTGTGCGCGACAGGAAGGCGCCTTGTCTGCTATTGGCCGCCGATGCGGCTTTCGTCAACTCGGCGTTCCGGCCTTCCGCCGGTCGGTGAAGCGCGCCCGGTTGCCGATGGCGGTGGCTCCGTTGATGCCCGCGGGCACCGGAATCCGCTCCTCCGGCACCACGACGGGCTCCGGAACGGCCTCCACGACGGGAACCCTCTTGCGCCGGCGGTAACGGGGCGGTACGACCGACTCGGCCCAGCGCGGGGCGCGCGGCGCGAACCGCGGCAGCAGGAGCAGCACCAGACCGATCGCGCTCAGCGCGACGACGCACAGGACGATCCACATCGACGCCGAGTGGACCGAGTAGGCCAGCGTCCCGAAGGCGATCAGCGCCGACCAGAAGTACATGATCAGCACCGCGCGGCTGTGCGAGTGCCCGATCTCGAGCAGCCGGTGGTGGAGGTGCCCGCGGTCGGCCGCGAACGGCGACTGGCCCTTCCAGGTGCGGCGCACGATCGCGAGGACCAGGTCCGCCATCGGGATCGCGATGATCGTCAGCGGCAGCAGGAGCGGGATGAAGACGGGCAGGGCGGCGTGGGTGGCCTGCCGGGTCGAGCCCTCGAAGATCTTCAGCGCGTCCGGGTCGACCTGACCGGTGATCGAGATGGCCGAGGCCGCCAGGATCAGACCGATCAGCATGGAGCCGGAGTCGCCCATGAAGATCCGCGCCGGGTGCATGTTGTGCGGCAGGAAGCCCAGGCACATGCCCATGAGGATGACCGTGAAGAGCGTCGCGGGGGCGGCGGCCTCGATCGTGTAGCCGTACCAGAGGCGGTAGGCGTACAGGAAGAAGGCGGCGGCGGCGATGCAGACCATGCCGGCGGCGAGACCGTCGAGACCGTCGACGAAGTTGACCGCGTTGATGGTGAGGACGACCAGGGCGACGGTCAGGAGCGTGCCCTGCCACGGGGTCAGCGAGACCACGCCGACACCCGGGATCGGCAGCCACAGGATCGTCAGACCCTGCGCGACCATCACGCCCGCCGAGATCATCTGCGCGCCCAGCTTGATCAGGGCGTCCAGCTCGAACTTGTCGTCCAGCACGCCGATCAGCCAGATCAGGGCGGCACCGGAGAGCAGCGCCCGGGGCTCGTTGGAGAGCTCGAAGACGCTGTTCAGGTTCTGCAGGTGGTCGGCGACGAGGAGTCCCGCGCACAGCCCGAAGAACATGGCGATGCCACCGAGCCGCGGTGTCGGTTCTCGGTGTACGTCACGGGCGCGGATCTCCGGCATCGCCCCGGTCGCGATGGCGAACTTCCGCACCGGACCGGTGAGCAGATAGGTCACAGCGGCCGTGACACAGAGCGTCAGCAGGTAATCACGCACGGGCTGCCCCACAGGAATAGCTGGCCATCTCAGCCCCACACCCTAGCCGTGCCGTCCATGTGCTTGGAGACACCTGTACCCCGAGAACGGTTGCACGGGGACTTTCCCCGGCTTCCGATCAGCGTCCATACGGGGGAAAACGCCCGGTCAGCGCCCGTACCTCCGCCCGTACCCGAGCGGTCTCCGAGGCGTCGTCGCGCAGCGCGACGGTGAACAGCGCGGCGATCCGGGCCATCTCGGGGGCGCCCATGCCCTGTGTGGTGACCGCGGCCGTACCGAGCCGGATGCCGCGCCCGTCCCCGGCCGTGTCATATGCGCCTCCGGCGCGTGGCAGGGCGCAGGTGTCGAGGACCATGCCGGCGGCGGCCAGCCGGGCGCGGGCGGTCCGGCCGTCGATGCCGAGGGGCGCGGGGTCGGCGGTGATGAGGTGGGTGTCGGTGCCGCCGGTGGTCAGCGCGAAGCCCTCGGCGGCGAGGGCGGCCGCGAGCACCCGGGCGTGCTCGACCACCTGATGGGCGTACGCGGTGAACGCCGGGGTGGACGCCTCGCCGAAGGCCACCGCCTTCGCCGCGATCGTGTGCATCTGGGCGCCGCCCTGGGTGAACGGGAACACCGCCCGGTCGATCCGTCCCGCGAACTCCTCGCCGCAGAGGATCAGTCCGCCGCGCGGGCCGCGCAGCACCTTGTGGGTGGTCGCGCAGACCACGTCGGCGTACGGGACGGGGTTGGGGGCCGCTCCCCCGGCGACCAGGCCGATGGGGTGGGCCGCGTCGGCGATCAGATAGGCGCCGACCTCGTCGGCGATCTCCCGGAAGACCGCGTAGTCGAGGTGGCGGGGGTACGAGATCGAGCCGCAGACGATCGCCTTGGGGCGGTGGTGTCGGGCGAGCGCGGCGACCTGCTCGTGGTCGACGAGCCCGGTCTCGGCGTCGACGCCGTACGGGACGAAGTCGAACCAGCGACCGGAGAAGTTGGCGGGCGAACCGTGCGTGAGGTGCCCGCCGTGCTCCAGGCCCATGGCCAGGACCGTGTCACCGGGCCTGAGAAGGGCCGCGTACGCCGCCAGGACGGCCGAGGAGCCCGAGTGGGACTGCACGTTCGCGTGGTCGGCTCCGAAGAGCGCGGTGGCCCGCTCCACGGCGATCCGCTCGGCGGCGTCGACGTACTCGCAGCCGCCGTGGTGCCGGGCGCCGGGATAGCCCTCGGCGTACTTGTTGGCGAGGGGGGAGCCGAGGGCCGCGAGGACGGCGGCCGAGGTGAAGTTCTCGGCGGCGATCAGCTGCAGACTGTCGGCCTGCCGCCGCACCTCACCGAGCAGCACGTCGGCGACCTCGGGGTCCTGTCGGCGCAGGACGTCGAGATCCTCATCGGGGGGCGCGGTGACCGGCATGTCCCCAATGTAGGCAGCCACCCCCCGGCCCGCCCGTCGAGACTCAGTCGCGCGCCCGCACACCCGTCAGCGCCGTCACCACGGGGTCGAGCGCCTGGTTGATCTCGTCGCCGATCGAGCGGAAGAACGTGATGGGGGCGCCGTACGGGTCGTTGACCTCGTCCGCGTCCACCGAGGGGGCCAGGAGCCACCCGCGTAGAGCCGCCGCCGCGCGGACCAGGGCGCGGGCGCGTTCCACCATGCCCTCGTCGTGGGCGTCGGGGAGGGTCGCCGGGTCGATCGCGCGGACCAGGCGGGTGAACTCCTTCAGGGTGAAGGTGCGCAGACCCGCCGAGTGGCCCATGGAGATGACCTGCGCGCGGTGGTCGCGGGTCGCGGTCAGGACGAGGTCCGCGCGGATGACGTGCTCGTCGAGGAGCTCGCGCCCCACGAAGCCGCTGTAGTCCGCGCCGAAGTCGGCGAGGACGAGTTCCGCGTTGGCCTCCATCGGGGCGCCCTCGTGGCCCCAGGTGCCCGCGCTCTCCACGATCAGGCCGCCGCCGAGAGGGTCGCCGAGGCGGTCGCTCAGGGCATGGCGGGTCAGCCGCTCGGTGATCGGCGAGCGGCAGACGTTGCCGGTGCTGACGTGGAGGATGCGGAAGGTGCTGCTGTCGTCGAACCCCGCTATGCCACGCCCCTCAGGGGCGGTCAATGTGCCACCTCGAGGTCGGGTACGACCTTCCGGAGCTCCTCCGGCGAGAGCGCGCCCTCGCGCAGCAGCACCGGGACCTTGCCCGTGACGTCGACGATGGACGAGGGGACGATGCCGGGGGTCGGGCCGCCGTCGAGGTAGACGGAGACGGAGTCGCCGAGCATCTGCTGGGCGGCGTCGCAGTCCTCCGGCGACGGGTGGCCGGTGAGGTTGGCCGAGGAGACGGCCATCGGGCCGACCTCGGTGAGCAGCTCGATCGCGACCGGGTGCAGCGGCATGCGGATGGCGACGGTGCCCCGGGTGTCGCCGAGGTCCCACTGGAGGGACGGCTGGTGCTTGGCGACGAGGGTGAGGGCGCCGGGCCAGAAGGCGTCGACGAGCTCCCAGGCCTGCTCGGAGAAGTCCGTGACCAGGCCGTGGAGGGTGTTCGGGGAGCCGATGAGCACGGGCGTGGGCATGTTGCGGCCCCGGCCCTTGGCGGCGAGCAGGTCCGCCACGGCCTCGCTGCTGAAGGCGTCCGCCCCGATCCCGTACACGGTGTCGGTGGGCAGCACGACCAGCTCGCCCCGGCGGACGGCGGACGCGGCCTCGCGCAGACCCGTCACGCGGTCGGTCGCCTCGTTGCAGTCGTATCGCCGTGCCATCAGTTCCCGGCCTCCTCGTACACGTCGTTCGTCATGGCGGTCATGACAGTCATGGCATTGCCTTGCGGGCGGTCGCGAAGCGCGGCCGGTTGTTCAGGTCCGGGTGGTCGGCGGCGTCGGCCCAGCCGGCCTCTTCGTTGAAGATCCACGGCACCTGCCCGCCCTGGGTGTCCGCGTGCTCGATGACGACGAGGCCGCCGGGGCGCAGCAGCCGGTGGGCGGTGCGCTCGATGCCGCGGATGGTGTCGAGGCCGTCCTCGCCGGAGAAGAGGGCCATCTCCGGGTCGTGGTCGCGGGCCTCGGGGGCGACGTACTCCCACTCGGTGAGCGGGATGTACGGCGGGTTGGAGATGACCAGGTCGACCTGGCCGTCCAGCTCGGGGAGGGCGCTGAGCGCGTTCCCCTGGTGGACGGTGACCCGGGAGCCCTCGGCGTTCTTCCGGGTCCACACGAGGGCGTCGTCGGAGAGCTCCACGGCGTGCACGCGCGAGCGCGGCACCTCCTGGGCCATGGCGAGGGCGATGGCGCCGGAGCCGGTGCAGAGGTCGACGATGAGGGGTTCGACGACGTCCATGGCGCGGACGGCGTCTATGGCCCAGCCGACGACCGACTCGGTCTCCGGCCGGGGCACGAAGACCCCGGGTCCGACCTGGAGCTCCAGGTACCGGAAGAACGCCCGCCCGGTGATGTGCTGGAGGGGTTCGCGGGCCTCGCGGCGGGCGACCGTCTCCCAGTAGCGGGCGTCGAAGTCCGCGTCCTTGACGTTGTGCAGCTCCCCCCGCTTGACGCCGTGCACGAACGCGGCGAGCTCCTCGGCGTCGAAACGCGGTGAGGGAACGCCGGCGTCGGCCAGCCGCTGGGTGGCCTGGGCCACCTCGGCAAGCAGCAGGTTCACGCTGGTCCTCCGTGGTGCGGGGGTGGGGCTTGGGGAACTTACGCCAATGGGGCCGCTTACGCCGCGGCGAGCTTCGCGGCGGAGTCGGCGTCGACGCACGCCTGGATCATGGTGTCGAGGTCTCCGTCGAGCACCTGGTCCAGGTTGTACGCCTTGAATCCGACGCGGTGGTCCGAGATCCGGTTCTCCGGGAAGTTGTACGTACGGATCTTCTCGGACCGGTCGACGGTGCGGACCTGGCTGCGGCGGGCGTCGGCGGCCTTGGACTCGGCCTCCTCCTGCGCGGCGGCGAGGAGCCGGGACCGCAGGATGCGCATGGCCTGCTCCTTGTTCTGGAGCTGGCTCTTCTCGTTCTGGCAGGAGGCGACGATGCCGGTCGGCAGGTGGGTGATGCGGACGGCGGAGTCGGTGGTGTTGACCGACTGGCCGCCGGGGCCGGACGAGCGGTAGACGTCGATGCGCAGGTCGTTGGCGTGGACCTCGACCTCGACCTCCTCGGCCTCGGGCGTGACGAGCACGCCGGCGGCGGAGGTGTGGATGCGGCCGGCCGACTCGGTCGCGGGCACGCGCTGCACGCGGTGCACCCCGCCCTCGTACTTGAGCCGGGCCCAGACGCCCTGGCCGGGCTCGGTGGCGCCGTTGCCGCCCTTGGTCTTCACGGCGACCTGGACGTCCTTGTAGCCGCCCAGCTCGGACTCGGTGGCGTCGATGATCTCGGTCTTCCAGCCGACGCGCTCGGCGTACCGGAGGTACATGCGGAGCAGGTCGCCGGCGAAGAGGGCGGACTCGTCGCCGCCCGCGCCCGCCTTGATCTCCAGGATGACGTCCTTGTCGTCGCTCGGGTCGCGCGGGACGAGGAGCAGGCGGAGCTTGTCGGTGAGCTCCTCCCGGTCCTTCTCCAGCTGCTTGACCTCGGCGGCGAACTCGGGATCGTCGTGCGCCAGCTCGCGGGCGGTCTCGATGTCGTCACCGGTCTGCTTCCAGGACCGGTAGGTGGCGACGATGGGGGTCAGCTCGGCGTAGCGCTTGTTCAGCTTGCGCGCGTTCGCCTGGTCGGCGTGGACCGAGGGGTCCGCGAGCTTCGTCTCAAGGCCGGCGTGCTCGCCGACCAGGTCCTCGACCGCCTCGAACATCGGGGGCTCCTGGGGTTTTCGTCAGTTGCTACGGGGACGGCAAAGCGCCGGTCCCGGTCACCCGCGCGGGGCGACCGTGGACCGGCGCAGGGGCTCGCTACTTGGAGCCGGCGGCCTTGCCGAAGCGGGCCTCGAAGCGGGCGACGCGGCCGCCGGTGTCGAGGATCTTCTGCTTGCCCGTGTAGAACGGGTGGCACTCGGAGCAGACCTCGGCACGGATGGTGCCGTCGGTCAGGGTGCTCCGGGTGGTGAACGACGCGCCACAGGTGCAGCTGACCTGGGTCTCGACGTACTCGGGGTGGATCTCGCGCTTCAAGGTGTCTCCTAGTTTCGGGAGGGCTCCGGGTCGCCGCCGCGGATTGCGGCAGACGTGAACCGGGGCCGACGTACCAGTCTGCCAGGACCGGCCGTATCTCCCAAAACCGGGGTCGGGCCGCAGGTATTCCTGGGCGTCCCTGACGGTTCACGACCGTGGTCGGGCGGCTACTTCACGACACCGTCGGCCTTGCCGGTGGCCGCGTCCTTCGTCGCCGACGCGGGGATGGGCAGGTCCTTCCTCAGGGCCGTCCAGACCTGCCGCGACTGGGCTTCGAGGGGGACGACGCGGTTGGGGTCCCGGGGGTCGTACTCGACGGGCAGGGTGACCATGTGGACGTTCTGGGCGCCGATGCCGGAGAGGCCCTTGGCGAAGCCCATGAGTTCCTGGACCGAGTCGAGTTCGGAGTCGGGGGTGATGGCCTTGGTGGCGGCGTCGGCGAGGTCGAGGAGCTTCTTCGGGTTGGTGAAGACGCCGACGTCCTTGACCTGGTCGATGAAGGCCTTCATGAAGGCCTGCTGGAGCTGGATGCGGCCGAGGTCGCTGCCGTCGCCGACGCTCTTGCGGGTGCGGACGAGACCGAGGGACTGCTCGCCGTCCAGGGTGTGGGTGCCCGGCGCGAGGTCGAGGTGGCTCTTGCTGTCCTTGATGGCGGCGGTGGTGGTGATCTCCACGCCGCCGAGTTCGTCGATGAGCTTCTTGAAGCCCGTGAAGTCGACCTCGATGTAGTGGTCCATGCGGATGCCGGACATCGACTCGACGGTCTTGACGGCGCAGGCGGGGCCGCCGACCTCGTACGCGGTGTTGAACATGGCCCGCCGCTCGGCGGCGACGGCGGTGCCCCGCTGGTCGGTGCAGGCCGGCCGGTCGACGAGGGTGTCGCGGGGTACGGAGACGACGCTGGCCTTCTTGTGGCCCTCGTAGACGTGGACGACCATCGCGGTGTCGGAGCGGGCGCCGCCCTCGTCCTCGCCGTAGGCGCCGTTGTCGCCGGAGCGGGAGTCGGAGCCGAGGACGAGGATGTCCATGGAGCCGTCGTCGACGTCGTCGGGGCGGTCGGTGCCCAGTTGGGCGTTGATGTCGACGCCCTCGATGTTGCCGTCGAGCTTGACGTACACGTATCCGAGTCCGGCGCCGCCGAGCACCAGGACGGCTGCGGCCCCGGACGCCAGGATCGCCGTTCGGCGGCTGCGCTTGGCGGCGGGCTTGCGGCGGCGGCCGCTTCCCGCGCCGCCTATTCGGCCGCTCTTGCTCTGCTCGGTCATCGTCTTCCCTCGGCCCTCGGTTTCACCATGTGTGACGGCGAAGCACCCGAAAGGGTTGCATACGGGCCTGTGAGGTTTGGGTGAGCACAGCACCGCGCCCACCGTGCGGGGCACGGTGGGCGCGGTGTTTACGCAGGTCACGACAGGGTTACGGACGCGGGGTCCGACTTCCGTCGTGTGACGCAGCTCTCGCGTCAGTCGTTGCTGTTCCCTCCAGGGGTGGTCTTCTGGATCTGGAGGAGGAACTCGCCGTTCGACTTCGTCTGCTTCATCTTGTCGAGCAGCAGCTCGATCGCCTGCTGCTGGTCGAGCGCGTGCAGCACGCGACGCAGCTTCCAGGTGACGGCGAGCTCGTCGGCGCCGAGCAGGATCTCTTCCTTGCGCGTACCCGAGGCGTCGACGTCGACGGCCGGGAAGATGCGCTTGTCGGCGAGCTTCCGGTCGAGCTTGAGCTCCATGTTGCCGGTGCCCTTGAACTCCTCGAAGATCACCTCGTCCATGCGCGAACCGGTGTCGACGAGCGCGGTCGCGAGGATGGTCAGCGAGCCGCCGTCCTCGATGTTGCGCGCGGCACCGAAGAAGCGCTTCGGCGGGTAGAGCGCGGTCGAGTCGACACCACCGGACAGGATGCGGCCGGAGGCCGGCGCCGCGAGGTTGTACGCGCGGCCCAGGCGGGTGATCGAGTCGAGCAGGACGACCACGTCGTGACCCAGCTCCACGAGACGCTTGGCGCGCTCGATGGCCAGCTCGGCGACGGTGGTGTGGTCCTCGGCCGGACGGTCGAAGGTCGAGGAGATGACCTCGCCCTTGACCGACCGCTGCATGTCGGTGACCTCTTCCGGACGCTCGTCGACCAGGACGACCATCAGGTGGCACTCGGGGTTGTTGTGCGTGATCGCGTTGGCGATCGCCTGCATGATCATGGTCTTGCCGGTCTTCGGCGGGGCCACGATCAGACCGCGCTGGCCCTTGCCGATCGGCGACACGAGGTCGATGATCCGCGTGGTCAGCACGCCCGGGTCGGTCTCCAGACGGAGCCGGTCCTGCGGGTAGAGCGGGGTCAGCTTGTTGAACTCGGGGCGGCCGCGGCCGGAGTCGGCGGCCATGCCGTTCGCCGAGTCCAGGCGGACCAGCGCGTTGAACTTCTCGCGGCGCTCGCCCTCCTTCGGCTGACGCACGGCACCGGTGACGTGGTCACCCTTGCGCAGACCGTTCTTGCGGACCTGGGCGAGGGAGACGTACACGTCGTTCGGACCGGGCAGGTAGCCCGAGGTCCGGATGAACGCGTAGTTGTCGAGGATGTCGAGGATGCCCGCGACGGGGATCAGGACGTCGTCGTCGGCGACCTGCGGCTCGCCGGCCTGGAAGTCGTCACGGCCACGGCGCCCGCGACGGTCGCGGTAACGGCCCCGACGGCCGCGACGGCCGCCGGCCTCGTCGTCGTAGTCGTCCTGCGGGCCGGCCTGCTGGCCGCCCTGCTGGCCCTGGCTCTGGACCTGCTGGCCCTGACCCTGGCCCTGACCGCCCTGGCGCTGGCGCTGGCCGCCCTGGCCACCGCCCTGCTGCTCGTCGCCCTTGCCGCGGTCGCGCTGACGGTCACGGCGCTCACGGCGCTCGCCGCGCTCCCCGCGCTCGCCCCGCTCGCCGCGGTCACGGCGGCCACGGCCCTCGGCGCCGTCGACGGCGGCCTCGGCCTTGGTGTCGGTGCCCGCGTCGGTCCTGACCTCGGTACGGGCCTCGGTCTTGACGACCTGCGCGGCCTCGGCCTTGGCCTCGCCCTCCGGCGAACCGGCGGGGGCGGTGGCACGGCGACGACGACGCTCGCCCGCGGGCTGGTCGTCGGAGGCGGGCTGGCCCGGGATGTCGATCTGCTGCTGGGCGACGGCCTTCTCGGCCTTCTCCGCCTTGGGCTCGGCGGCCTCGGCAGCGGTCTCACCCGTACGGGTCTTGGAGGTGGCGCGGCGCTTCGGCTTGGTCTCGGCGGCGTCCGCGGCCTTGGCGGGGGCGGCGGAGCCTCCACCGGCCTGCGCCTCCTTGATGACCTCGATCAGCTGGCTCTTGCGCATGCGCGCGGTGCCCCTGATGCCGAGGCCGGACGCGACCTGCTGCAGCTCGGCCAGGACCATGCCCTCGAGGCCGGTGCCGGAGCGGCGGCGCCGTGCGGTGCCGCCGGTGGCAGCACCTGCGGCGGGCGCGGCGGCGTCGACACTGCTGTCGGCAGTCACGCCCATCAGATCGGTGGTGTCGCTCACGAAGGGTCCTTCCCTGGAGCGGACGTCGGCCATCTGGCTCGGCGACCGGTTGTGCTGTCCGGCAGCGGTCCCGTGTGGGTGGACCGTGTCCGGGGCGGTGGTCCCGCCGGGTACGGCGGAGAGAAACGTGCTGTGGGTCCGGCCCGAGCGCCCCCTGCTCGGCCCTCACTGGAAAATAGAGCGAGGGGTGTCGTGCCGGTTCCGGAGCGTGCTCGAAACTGCTCAGGCAGGCTGCTCAGGCAGTTGGGGAGGCTCCCGGAAGAATCGGTGGTCCCTGATGGGGACACTCAGCACCGCGCCACAAAGGCGCCGGGTGCTGACTTGAGGTTAACACTACCGGCTCCGACAAACATTCCCCCTCTCCCTCACCGGCAATCTCCTGTCCCGGACGCCGCCCGGCGTCCGGCCGCCGCGCGCCTAGGGCGCGAGCGGAAGGACGCTCGCTCCGGAGGCGTCGAGGTCGAGCCGGTTCGCGGCCCATCCCTCGCCCGCCAGTAGGGCGACCTTGTCGGCCGTCCCGTGTTCGGCCAGCGCGAGCACGGTGGGGCCGGCGCCGGAGATGACCGCGGGGACGCCGTCCGCCCGCAGCCGGTTCACCAGGGCGATGCTGTCCGGCATCGCGGGCGCCCGGTACTCCTGGTGCAGCCGGTCCTCGGTGGCCGCGAGCAGCAGCTCGGGGCGGCGGGTCAGGGCCTCGACGAGGAGGGCGGCGCGCCCGGCGTTGGCCGCGGCGTCCACGTGGGGGACGGTGCGCGGGAGCAGACCGCGGGCGGTCTCGGTCAGTACGGGCTTCCCGGGGACGAAAACCACCGGAACGATGGAATCCGAGGGATCCATCCTGATCGCCCGCGCGGCACCGGACTCGGTCCAGGCGAGCGTGAATCCGCCGAGGAGACAGGCGGCGACGTTGTCGGGGTGACCCTCGATCTCGGTGGCCAGCTCCAGGAGGGCGGCCTCGTCGAGCCTGGCGTCCCCGCCTATGGTCACGGCGCGGGCGGCGACGATGCCGGCGCAGATGGCGGCGGAGGAGGAGCCGAGGCCGCGGCCGTGCGGGATGCGGTTGGCGCAGACGACCTCGAGGCCGCGCGGCTGCCCGCCGAGCAGGTCGAAGGCCGTGCGCAGGGAGCGTACGAGCAGGTGGCTCTCGTCGCGCGGGAGCGTCTCGGCCCCCTCGCCGGCGATGTCGACGTGCAGTCCGGAGTCGGCGACACGGACGACGACGTCGTCGTAGAGACCCAGCGACAGGCCGAAGGCGTCGAAGCCCGGACCGAGATTGGCGCTGGTGGCGGGGACGCGCACCCGTACGGCGGCGGCGCGGAACGCTGGACCGGCCATCGCTCGATGACTCTCCTTGATTGCGACAACGGGTAGTTCAAGAGAAGTACTCGGAAACCCGGGGTCCGTTTCGGCCACGGAGGCGACAACGGCAACAACACCGCGCATATGCGTCGGGGCGGGTTCGGTACAGCCTATCGAAGGAAGGTTCTGCCGCGACATAGGGCGCACAGGAGGCGCACGATGCGTGTCGCGAGCCAACCTGTGCGCCTATGTACGTTCCTGATCGGGTTTCGATCAGTGCGTTTCCCCGCGCGGGGAACGGGTGCCGCTCCTCGCGCGGGGGTGGGGATCAGGCCAGGCCGAGGCGCTCGGCGGCGGCGGCCGCGTCGACCGGAACGGTGACCGGCTGCGGCGCGCCGGCGACGGCCCAGTCGGGGTCCTTGAGCCCGTTGCCGGTGACCGTGCAGACGATCGTCTGGCCGGGGTCGACCTTGCCCTGCTCGGCGGCCTTCAGCAGACCGGCGACCGAGGCGGCCGAGGCGGGCTCGACGAAGACACCCTCCTGGGCGGCCAACAGGCGGTAGGCGCGCAGGATCTCACGGTCCGTCACCTCGTCGATGAAGCCACCCGACTCGTCGCGCGCGGCGATCGCGTAGTCCCACGAGGCCGGGTTGCCGATGCGGATCGCGGTGGCGATCGTCGACGGGTCCTTGACGATCTCGCCGCGCACCAGCGGGGCGGAACCGGAGGCCTGGAAGCCCCACATGCGCGGGGTGCGGGTCGCCAGCCTGTCGGCGGCGTACTCGCGGTACCCCTTCCAGTACGCCGTGATGTTGCCGGCGTTGCCCACGGGGAGGACGTGGATGTCGGGCGCGTCGCCCAGCATGTCCACGATCTCGAACGCGGCGGTCTTCTGGCCCTCGATGCGGACCGGGTTGACCGAATTGACCAGCGCCACCGGGTAGTTCTCGGAGAGGCTGCGGGCCAGGGTCAGGCAGTCGTCGAAGTTGCCGTCGACCTGGAGGATCTTCGCGCCGTGCACGAGGGCCTGGCCCATCTTGCCGAGCGCGATCTTGCCCTGCGGCACGAGGACGGCCGACACCATTCCGGCGCGGACCGCGTAGGCCGCGGCCGAGGCGGAGGTGTTGCCGGTGGAGGCGCAGATGACGGCCTGCGCCCCCTCCTCCTTGGCCTTGGAGATGGCCATGGTCATGCCCCGGTCCTTGAAGGAGCCGGTGGGGTTGGCGCCCTCGACCTTGAGGTGCACCTCGCAGCCCGTGCGCTCGGAGAGGACCTGAGCGGGAACGAGCGGCGTGCCGCCCTCACGGAGCGTGACGACCGGCGTCGTGCCCGTGACCGGAAGGCGGTCCCGGTACTCCTCGATGATGCCGCGCCACTGGTGGGTGCCCTTGTGGGTCATGGGTCCTTTACTCCCCTTCAACACGCATGATGCTGGCGACACCGCGCACGGTGTCGAGCTTGCGCAGCGCCTCGACGGTCCCCGAAAGGGCCGCGTCGGGCGCGCGGTGGGTGACGACGACGAGGGAGGCCTCGCCGTCCTTGCCCTGCTGGCGCACCGTATCGATGGATACGCCGTGCTCGGCGAAGACCGTCGCCACCTGGGCGAGGACGCCCGGCTTGTCGGCCACGTCGAGGCTGATGTGGTACCGCGTCACGACCTCGCCCATGGAGCTCACGGGCAGCTGGGTGTACGCGGACTCGCCGGGACCGGTGGTCCCCTCGAGCTTGTTCCGGCAGACGGCGACGAGGTCGCCGAGGACGGCCGAAGCGGTCGGAGCGCCACCGGCGCCGGGGCCGTAGAACATGAGCTGCCCGGCCGCCTCCGCCTCGACGAAGACCGCGTTGTACGCCTCGCGGACGGAGGCGAGCGGGTGGCTGAGCGGGATCATCGCGGGGTGCACGCGCGCGGTGACCGAGCCGCCGTCGGCGGCGCGCTCGCAGATGGCGAGCAGCTTGATGGTGCAGCCCATCTGCTTGGCGGAGGCGAAGTCGGCGGCGGTGACCTCGGTCATGCCCTCGCGGTAGACGTCGTCGAGGCGCACGCGCGTGTGGAAGGCGATCCCGGCGAGGATGGCGGCCTTGGCGGCGGCGTCGAAGCCCTCGACGTCGGCGGTCGGGTCGGCCTCGGCGTACCCGAGGGCGGTGGCCTCGTCGAGCGCCTCGGAGTACCCGGCGCCCGAGCTGTCCATCTTGTCGAGGATGAAGTTCGTCGTTCCGTTGACGATGCCCATCACGCGGTTGATCTTGTCGCCGGCGAGGGACTCGCGCAGCGGCCTGATCAGCGGGATCGCGCCGGCGACGGCGGCCTCGTAGTAGAGGTCCTGGCCGTGCTCCTCGGCGGCGGCGTAGAGGTTCGCGCCGTCCTGGGCGAGGAGCGCCTTGTTCGCCGAGACGACGGAGGCGCCGTGCTCGAAGGCGGTGGTGATGAGGGTGCGGGCCGGCTCGACCCCGCCGATGACCTCGACGATGACGTCGATGTCCCCCCGTTTGACGAGGGCCGTGGCGTCGGTGGTGATCAGCTCGGGCGCGATGCCCTCGCGGACCTTGTCCGGGCGGCGGACCGCCACGCCGGCGAGCTCGACCGGGGCGCCGATGCGCGCGGCGAGGTCGTCGGCGTGCGTCGTCATGATGCGCGCCACCTCTGAGCCGACCACTCCACAGCCCAGCAGCGCCACCTTCAGCGGACGCGTACGCATCATCCGACCTCTTTCTCGTCCTACTTCGTATCTCTACGGTCGTATCTCTACGGTGGAACCAGTCTCACTCACCGGACGGGGGTTTCCGCCCCTCGTCCGGATCCTGAGACATCTATTTCATCACTCGACTATTTCATCATCCGACGTCGAGGCGCAGGAGATCTTCCTCCGTCTCGCGCCGCACGATCACCCGCGCCTCGCCGTCGCGGACGGCGACGACGGGCGGCCGGAGCGCGTGGTTGTAGTTGCTGGCCATGGAGCGGCAGTACGCGCCGGTGGCCGGCACGGCGATGAGGTCGCCGGGCGCCAGGTCCGCGGGGAGGAAGGCGTCCCGTACGACGATGTCACCGCTCTCGCAGTGCTTGCCGACGACCCGGGAGAGCATGGGAGCGGCGTCGCTGGTCCGCGAGACGAGGCTGACGCTGTACTCGGCGTCGTACAGGGCGGTGCGGATGTTGTCCGACATGCCGCCGTCGACGCTGACGTACGTCCGCAGCCCTTCGAGCGGCTTGATCGTGCCGACCCGGTAGAGCGTGAAGGCGGTGGGCCCGACGATGGCCCGCCCGGGCTCGACGGAGATACGAGGGGTACGGAGCCCGGCGGCCTCGCACTCCCGCGCCACGATCTCGTTGAGCGCCTTCGCGATCTCGTGCGGCTCGCGCGGGTCGTCGTCCGAGGTGTACGCGATGCCCAGGCCGCCACCGAGGTCGATCTCGGGCAGCTCGACGCCGTGCTCGTCCCGCACCTCGGCGAGGAGCTGGACGACGCGCCGCGCGGAGACCTCGAACCCGGCCATGTCGAAGATCTGCGACCCGATGTGCGAGTGGATGCCGATGAGCTCGAGACCGTCGAGCTTCAGGGCCCTGCGCACGGCCTCGGCCGCCTGACCGCCGGCGAGCGCGATGCCGAACTTCTGGTCCTCGTGGGCGGTGGCGATGAACTCGTGCGTGTGGGCCTCGACGCCGACGGTCACCCGGATCTGCACGGGCTGGCGGCGGCCGAGGGACTGGGCGACGTGGGCGACGCGGACGATCTCCTGGAAGGAGTCGAGCACGATGCGCCCGACGCCGGCCTCGACGGCCGTACGGATCTCGTCCTCGCTCTTGTTGTTGCCGTGGAAGGCGATGCGCTCGGCCGGCATCCCGGCGGAGAGGGCGGTGGTGAGCTCCCCGCCGGAGCACACGTCGAGGTTCAGCCCCTCCTCCTTGAGCCACCGCACGACGGCACGCGAGAGGAAGGCCTTCCCGGCGTAGAACACGTCGGCGTCCTTGCCGAAGGCGTCGCCCCAGGCGCGGCAACGGGCGCGGAAGTCGGCCTCGTCGAGGAAGTAGGCGGGGGTCCCGAACTCCTCGGCGAGGTCGGTCACGCTCAGCCCGCCGACGGTCGCGACGCCGCGCTCGTCCCTCTCGACGGTCCGGGACCACACCTTGGGGTCGAGGACGTTGAGGTCGGCGGGCGGCGCCGAGTAGTGGCCCTCGGGGAGGACGTCGGCGTGACGGGGCCCTGCGGGGTGGGCGGAACGGCTCATGTCTGTTCTTCTGCTCTCTCAGATCCGGTCGGGTGCGCTGATGCCGAGCACGGAGAGGCCACCGGCGAGCACCGTCCCGGCGGCTTCGGCGAGCGCCAGCCGGGAACGGTGGGCGGCCGAGGGTTTCTCGTCGCCGAGCGGCAGAACGGTGTGCTGGAACGCGAGCAGCGCGTCGGCGGTGGCTTCCAGGTGCCGGGCGACCCGGTCGGGGGCGCGGTGGCGGGCGGCGGCCAGGAGGACGGTGGGGTGG
This sequence comes from Streptomyces sp. NPDC002057, assembly GCF_040296665.1. NCBI lineage: Bacteria > Bacillati > Actinomycetota > Actinomycetes > Kitasatosporales > Streptomycetaceae > Streptomyces > Streptomyces sp. NPDC002057. The sequence continues at coordinate 151,287 of NZ_JBEOXR010000002.1, read as the reverse complement.
TCGCCGAGGAGGCCGAGGAGTACGGGGGCGTCGACGGGTGTCTCGTACGCGGGACCGAAGCCGAGCTGCGCCGCGTTGACGAGCAGCCTACGGACCCGGGAGTGGGCGTACCGGACGCGGAAGAGCGGGTTGCGCTCGTGCTGGACGAGGAGGGGCGCCCCGTCGAGGGGCCGGTCCTGCGGCGCGGGCCGGAGCAGGGCCCACCGGGCGGCGTCGACACCGAGCACCTCGGGCCGGTACTCCCCCGCCCGCACATGAACCCGCTCGCCCCCACCGAACCCCGCGTCGGCCCCCTGCCCCCGCAGCAGCCGAACGACGGTCGAGGTGACGATCAGGGCCCGCGACTCTGTCAGGTCGGCGGGGCGGGGGGTACGGGCGGTGCCAGTGGTGCGGGTGGTGCGGGCAGGCCCGGCCGGCTCACCCAGGCCATGGAGGTCACTCCGCTCACCGAGGCCACTCGGGCGGGCGAGGTCGTCCGGGCCGGCGAAGCGGACGGGAGCGGTCCCGGCGAGGGCGGTGCCGCTCCCGTACGCGCTCCCGGCCTCGCGGATCGCGCGCACGAGCTCGGCGCCGGCGTCGCGGCGGAGGGTGAAGTTGAGGAATCCGGGCCCGGTGATCTCGACGCCCCGGAGCCCGGGGGCGTCACGGAGGCGTTCCCGAAGGATCCCGGCCACGTCGAGGGCGGTGCGCCCGGCGGGCCGCGCGAGGGTGAGGGCGATGTTGCTGGCGTACTCCCCGACCCCGCCGGGGCGGGCCCGCTCGACCTTGACGACCGGGGGTACGTCGACCCGCAGCGCGCCGTCGTCGACCGCGCGGCGCACGGCGTGCAGCACGGTGAGGGAGAGGTCCGCGGGGGTCACGGGACAAGCGTAGGGGAGGAGGGGGGGCGGAAAGCGAACCGGTTTCGCCATGCGGGCACCCTGGCCGCGACGGGGCTCCACGGCCCAGGAGACCGGGCTCAGTGCGGACGGGTCGCGCTCCCGGCGCGTCGGGGCTCCTGCCGGCCGTCGACTGCGGCCGGTTCCTCTCCCCCGTCGGGCCCGGCCGCCTCCGGCCGCTCACGCCGCTCGCGGTGCATCAACTGACGTACGACGAGCACCAGCTCGGCGGGTTCGAAGGGCTTGGCGAGGAACGCGTCGACACCGGAGGCGGCCCCACCGGCGACCTCGTGCTCGCCGCAGGCGCTGATGATCGCGACCGGGAGATGACTGGTCCGCGGATCGGCGCGTAGCCGCTCCGCCGTCTTGATCCCGTCCAAACGGGGCATGACGACGTCGAGGGTGACGACATCAGGACGAACCCGATGTACGACATCCAGACACTCGGCACCATCGGCCGCGGTCACGACCTCGAACCCCTCGAGTTCGAGATTGACCCTGATCAACTGCCGGATCACCTTGTTGTCGTCGACAACGAGCACCCGGCCGGGCACGCCTGACACACGAACGAGAGTAGGCCGCCCCCGACGGCCGCGTCCGGGTTTTACCCACTTCTGACCCGTGCGGGGGACCGAGCCCCTGGTGACACCCCGGAAATACCTGTTCACAGCCACTCCCGCAGAGCTGGTAGGGTTCTACCCGTCGCCGCCGAACGCGGCGGACGCCCCCGTAGCTCAGGGGATAGAGCAACGGCCTCCGGAGCCGTGTGCGCAGGTTCGAATCCTGCCGGGGGCACTTCGCTAGAAGTGCCACACAGACCCCGTCAACAGCGGAAACGCTGAGGACGGGGTCTTGTTGTGTGTGCGGGCGTGAGCAGGGCTGAGCGGTCGCATGTCGGGGTCCGCGGACTATTCGTGGACAGGATCTCGCGGCATCAGCGCAGGTCGGTCCAGGGAACGACGAAGGCGCCCGGACAGCTCCAGGGGTCTTGCAGTCGGTGGCGGATCACCCTCTGATCTCTCGCACCAGGACGTCGTCCTCATCGCTCAGTTCCAGCTCGTAGGGCAACCCGAAGTAGCTGAGAAGCCGCCCCAGATCATCAAGGCGAGCAGGGTCGACAACGCCGTTGAGCAGTACGTTCGGGCCGTCGATCGGATCGATCTCGATCTGACACCAGCTGGTCTCCAGCTCGTAGCCGTGCCAGGACGATGAAAGGGAGTTCCAGCCTGCACCGACGAAGCGAGCAGCCACGGCGGAAGCGTCACGGCAACCGCGGAGCATGCCACACACGTTGTTGCCCAGGTCGATCCACTGGCGATCGAGCGTCGGCCCTTCATCGGATATGTCCACGCCCGGAGTATGCAGCAGGTGGCCAACCGCACTCACTCGTACTCCCTCAGGAGATCTTCGATGCGCCGATTCGCCACCTCCTGGCAACCGTCCAGGCACTTCGCGTACCGGCTCAGCAGCACCTCCACACTGTTGCCGGCTCGCTCGGCGACCTCGGTGGCGTCCACGCCCGCGTTGAGCCACGTGGAGAGGGCAGAGTGCCGGAGATCGTAGGGGCGCCGAGCGAGCGGGGAGGCGACAGCGGCCAGCGGGAGCGCGAGCGCGCGGGCTTCCCGCCACGCCCGGTAGTACGTCGAAGAGGAGACCGCTCCCCCGTTCTCGCTGAAGAACAGGCGTCCGTCCTCGGCCGTCCCGAACGTCTCGATGTGCTCCTGGAAGACGGACACGAGCCGGTGCGGGATGGGCACCCGGCGGACGTCCTCGGTCGGCCGATTCTTCAGGCCGCGGTTGTCGCGGCTCTCACTGTGTCCGTCCACTGCTTCCCGACGCTCGGGCGAGTCCGGTGAAGCAGTGCGGAGCCCCAGCCGGAGTTGGGAAGGGAAAGATCCGACTCCGCCAGGCCTACGACTTCGGCGGGCCGGAAGCCTCTGAAGTACATACCCGCGAACAGCCCGACACGGCGCCGGCCGCGGGCGCGTCGGTAGCCGCCGATGTACGAGACCGCGCGGAGGATGGACCTGGCTTGCTCAGGGTTGGCGACGACCCTCGGGTCCACCTCGCTGGACACCTTGGGCTTCTGCCAGCGGATCGCTGCAAGAGGGGTTCTCGGTGAACTCCACCAGATCAACGGCGTAGTGCACGGCTTTTACGAGGGTCCGACGCTCGCCGTACAGTCTCGGCAGCAGCCGCCGTGCCGTCCAGCTTGAGTTTGAGCGAGTCGAGGCCCGGTCACCGGGTCGGCAAGGTCGGAGAGCGGGCGGGAAGCCTTCGCCACCCAGAGCAGTGCATTGCCGATCTCGGTCGGCAGTTCGCGGTCGTCAGGCCCGGGCAGAACAAACACCCAGTTCCTCAGCGCCCGACGGAGCAACTCATCTGACGGGCGCCCGGACGATCACCGAGAAGGGCCGTCGTGACCGAGGTCAGCGATTCGTTGATCCCGTCGCGCGTGTTCGGCTCCGCGTGCGGCCACTTCATGGCCAGGTATTTCAGGGCGAAGACGTACCAAATCAGAGCAGACTTCTTCTCCTCCATGGAGCCCGGAAGGCCGGATTTGGTGTCGAATTCCTCGCCGTCGCGAGCCGCTCGCATCAGCTTGGACCTTTGCCCCCGAGCCCCTCGACCCAGACTACGACCGTGCCCCCTACGAGCAGGTGGCCACCAGCCGCGGCGCTGCCATCCGAACGAGGCGGCTGGCTCCCGGCGAGAAGCTTCCGTCCCACAAGGAACTGACGGAGCTTTACGGGTTCGCGCGGGCCACGATCCAGCGCGCGCTGCGGGACCTCGAAGACGAAGGTCTAGTCATCTCCCGCAAGGGCAGCGGCGTCTACGTGCGCAACCGGACGGAACGGCCGGCGGGACTGCGGCCGTAGGGCGGGGCGCCGTACCCCCGCCGTCACGGATGACGGGAGCGTGAGGCGACCGCACCACCGGGAAGGGGCGGATGAGGAGCAGCTGCTGCCGCGAAGTGGCAGAGGCCGGTGTGGTCGCTCCGCGTCGGTACCGCTATCGCCGTGGTCGATCAGTGTGTCGTCCAGTCACGAGCACTCCAAGCCGTACCCCATGCGTGTCCGATCAGACGGAGACAGGAGGAAGCCACGACAGCAGGACCGCAGACCGAGTTGACCTGAAGGGAATCGCGTCAGAAGTCTGGTTTAGGTTTGGCCTGTGAACCACAACAGCTCCAAGGCCAGGGCGCCTCACGAGGCTGGCTTGCCGCCTTACCAGGTAGTCCTGGCGGAGACCGATTGGGGTTCGCTCCAGACAGCTTTCGGGAACGGTGAGGACCTTCCCAAGATCCTGTCGCGGCTGTTGGAGCCCGACCCCAAGGTGCAGGTCACCGCTTTGTCGGAACTGAGTGAGCTGGTCGGGCACCAGAACAGCATCTACGAAGCCACAGCCCCCGTCGCCATGTATGTCGCCGGCATCCTCACCCACCCGGCGGCCATGACCCTACGGCCCTATCGCAACGTCCCCATCCGCGCGACATTGTTGAACTGGCTGGCTTCCACGGCCTACGACGCCTCCGACGAGATTGTCGACCGCACCGAGCAGTACTTCCCTGGCTTCCTCACCCACGACACCGCCGTGACGGCCTTCCGAGACCTGCGCACGATGCTTTATCGAGCTGTCGCGCCCTTCTTGCAGAACAGCCACGAGGACGTGAGTGAAGCCGCCGCCCTCGCCGTGATCATCCTCGCCGAACACCCCGCGCTCGCCGAGCACCGCGATCACCTCGCCGTGCACGCGCGCCACATCCTGGGCACCAGCAGTGACGACCTCAACCGGCGCGTTGCCTGGAAGGCACTCAGGACATGGGGCCATGACGTCCCCGACCCTGAACTTATCCAGGAGGAGTCCTGGGACTGGGGGCCACACAGGGATGGTCGCGGTGATCTCGAACCTCCCTTCTGACCGATACGTGCACGGTCCACTGGCGGACTGCTGACCTCAACAACCGGTGCCGTTCCCACCCTGACTCCCATGGGTCCCCGGAAGCCGACCGCGCGCTTGAGACCATAGAAGCTGGTACTGAAAGCAGCCCTGCCATCAGAGGACGTTGCGCGGTGAGTGTCTAACTGCGTGACAACGCCGACGAACAGTGGCGGACGGGCGTGGACGTCTGCGGACCATTAGCGCAGGTGAGAGAGGCATCGGCCCAAGGCAGAACTCCCACCCGAGTTGCTTCGAGACGAAGAGGTCGCCGTGCCATTTCCGTGCCAGGTACGACGGAACCACGGATAACGACGGGTGCCGAGAGGGGCCGCACGGCTCGGCTCGGCGCCCGTTTCCGCAGTTCAAAGCACCTATCAGGCGTCAAAGATCGGTGATTCCCAAGCTCATGTCGGTCCCGCAGCGTCCCTGCTGTCAGAGGCGAGTTGTACGGTCCGCGCCATGGCTGAGAGACCGACAACAAGCTGGCGCGAGGGCATAGCGCGTGAGGCTGAGCAACTGGCTGCCGGCACCCTGGATCCTGGCTGTGATTGCATGGCTGACTTGTACCCGGATGAGCTCCTGGTGGCGACCGACACCGTCCTCGACTCCTTCGACGAGGAGGTAGCCGGGCTGGATGGCGCAGAGGATGTCCAGGTCTTCGCCGCGGTGGAGCGCGTCGTCCTGGCCCTGAATGCCGTGGACGACATCCATTGCGGCTACGAGACGGACGAACGCGAGGCGTTGTGTGACTACATCGACAAGGCTCTCACTCAGCACGGCATCGATGTGGTGGCGCTGGCCGCCCGGCACGGGCTCGGGCGATACGAGCTCACGGACAAGTGGCGCGACTGGTAGGTACCCCCCGTCGACGGCTTCACGGTCGTGCCACACCCGTGCCAGATAGGGCGGGGAACCACGGTGGAAGAGGGGAGCTGTCGGAGCCTGCGCAGGGGATCAGCACAGCCCTCAATCGTGCAGGACAGGTGTAGGGACGCCCTCCCGCTCTTGCGAAGCGGGGGTCGCCGGTTCGGATCCTGCCGGGGCGCCATGTCGAAGGTCCCGAAGCGACTACGGCTCGGGACCTTCGACAGGAGGACACCAGTCGCTACGAAAAAGTGCCGCATCGCCGCAACGCGAGTTACGACTTAAGCAGGCCCAGCGTTACCTGCGGAAATCCTAGCTTCGAAGTCACATCAGCTACTGCCGACCTGAGATAAGGATGTGCAGCAAGTTGGGCCGTCGTGTAACCAAACGCGACAAGGCTCTCTTCGGAAACAGCACCCTTGGGGTCACTCTCGTCAGGGAACCCAAAGAGCACACCGAGGTTGACCTGGACCTTCAGCGCATCCGTGCCATCCAAGTCTTGCGCCGTCAGCACATGCTCAAACTGGTACGTAATATGAGAACCATCTCGCCCGATCCCCATATTGGTCTGCAAAGTCTCGATTTCCTGAAGGTCGGACGTTACGTCAACCTTCAGGGCCTCCCCATGCAGCAAGAAGATTCGAACATCCAGTAGTTCCGCGCACGCGTTTACCGGAGCCGCTAGCTGCCTCTGCTCTTCGGCGCGAGGAATCAGAAACGCCATCTATTCACCACATTCCGGAGCCGCGGCAGCAGCCGGCTCCCTGATGACTCGACTGGTGACGTTGACGTTCCATGACTTGACCCAGGCTTGGTTAATTCGGGGAGATCTAGTCTGCACAGACTCATTTCTGAGCGTTGCAGTGATCTCACGGAATTCCATCCCTACGTGCTGTTCCCACGGCAGGGAACGCCACCGCAGGAGCCAACCATCAACGAGCGTCATCTCATCCCGGGACAACCCGAATTCTGGCTCCGCAGACTCCGGAACGTTTACGCGAAGCCACTCGTTCACCACCGACCATTCCCAGATGCGCTTCCCATTGGGCGCTCCGGCTGGCGTGGGGAAAGGCGTCCCCTTACGCCGCGTTCCTTCAATCAGCTGCCGAACACTCTCGCGACTTCTGTCACACCTGCGGGCAATCTCCGCAGCGTCCACCAAGTCCCTATCGAGTCGGGCTACGGTAACGCCGAGCAACTTCTCAAGCTCTGTCGCAGCACACTTAGCAGCCATGGGGCCGTTCTCGTGACCGTCCATGTAGACGGTGAGGAGAAGGCGCCCGAAGGACTCAGCAACCAATCCATCAAAGTGGTTGTAGAAAAGTTCTTCGACTCGTGCAACGTCAGAGACGTCCTGTACCTCAAATTTCAAGCTGTAGGTCTTCATCGTTGCTCCCCCAGCTAGCTTCCGATGCAACCTGTTGACACACGTCAACAGTACGGTACCCGCAGCGGGTCCCGTCAAGCGGAAAGCCATCCACCCTTCAGGTCGCGCGCTTCTTGGATCTCGGGTCCCCATCCGGCAGCGGGCAGGTGCGAGCCTCCCGAAGCACGTCACGCGCGTGTCGCTCCGCGACTCGGGGTGTCCCGCTGATCGAGATCCGATGGCATCCGACGTCGCAGGTGAGGAGGCCCCAGTGGCCACCCTTCCGCAGGCTCCAGCCCCCGCCACCCAGGATCTCTTCCAAGGCAGCTCTCACGGCCTTGTCCTTGTGACTCCGGGGCAGCAGCTCTTCCCCCACTAAGGTCCCCCTACAGTGCATCGCTGACTACATAGAGTCGCATACTGCCGCCAAAGTTACATCAGACGGGTGAAGGGCGGTCCCCCTAGCTGCTCGCGCAGGCATCCGATGGCGTGGCCTATTGGTGGACTGAAGGGCAGCGGCCTACTCACTACAAGCAGCTGAGCTGCTGCCATAGCGCTATTTCATACGGCCTCCGGAGCCGTGTGCGCAGGTTCGAATCCTGCCGGGGGCACTTCGCGAGAAGTGCCACACAGACCCCGTCAACAGCGGAAACGCTGAGGACGGGGTCTTGTTGTGTGTGCGGGTGCGGGTGGAGGGCGGCGTCGGCGGACAGCGGCACGCGGTCGCATGCGTGACATCATGGTCGGCCGGACGAGCAGCGGCCTGGATGCCATCACCGAGCTTGGATACCTCGGTGTGGTCGCGGAGACCGGCTCGGCGTTCGCGGGCGCGATCTTCGGGTGCTGCCCGGTCCGCCGCGACAAGGTCGTCGCCCGGGGCGAGACGATCGAGGACCCGTCCTCTTCTCCCGCTCGTCCCAGCAAGCCCGGATGTGATTCCGCAGCGTCCGGGAGACCTCGGAAGGAACTTCGGCCGTGACACACGCTGACCCGCTCATCGAGATCCTGGCGGACGCCCGCGTCATCCTCTTCGACTTCGACGGGCCCGTGTGCGACGTGTTCGCGGGACTGCCGGCGTCCGAGGTCGCGCGGGAGCTGGCCGCCCTGCTCTCCGCCCAGGATGAAGCCGCGGGCGCGAAGGCCGCCCGGACGGACGACCCCATCGAGGTCCTGCGCATCGCGCACGAGGCCGACACAGGGCTGGGCCAGAAGATCGAGCAGGCCCTCACCGCCGCCGAGGTCCGAGCCGTGGCGGTGGCGGGACGGCCGACGCCAGGAGCCGCGGAAGCGCTCCAGGCCGCGCGTTCGGCCGGCCGGGGCGTCGCGGTGGTGAGCGACAACTCGGCCGAGTGCGTGCGGGTCTTCCTGGGGCTCCACGGCCTGGAGGAGTGCGTCACGAAGATCGTGGGTCGGCCCTCCGAGCAGCCGCACCTGATGAAGCCGAACCCCTTCCCGCTCATCACGGCAGCCGAGCAGATGCACATCGACGTCACGAGCTGCACCCTGATCGGCGCCTCGCTCACGGACATCCAGGCGGCCCACGCGGCAGGCGCAACCGTGATCGGTTATGCCAACACGCCTGACAAGGCGGTGCAGTTCGCCGAGGAGCAGGCTGACGTCATCACCGGGGACATGCAGGCCATCGCCGACGCCCTCACCACGACGTAGCCAGGGGTTCCCACGCCGCCCGCCGTCGACCCGGGCAGAGTTGAGCAGACACGGGCCGGAGACGGCGGGCAGGCACCGCGGCTGGTCCCGCTCGAAGCCGCTTCACCGAAGTCGGCGTGCATCCGCCGTTCGGCAGCGGGCCATGTGCGCCCCCAGCAGTCGCACGGCCGGGTCAGCTCTTCCGGATCGTCGATCTCCACGGCCTGGCGGACCGGGGACGTCCTGTACTCCAGAACACGCTGGATCGCGGTGGGCCCGTGGATCTCTGGCTGTTTGTTGCGGGCTCGTGTCGTGTTGCGGGGCTGGGAATTCGGGTGGGGTGGGGTGGGTTCCGGTGCGTGGAAGTGGTCGGGACGAGCAGGGGTGTCGGCGGGTTCGGGGCGCCTGTGGAGGGGGGACGTATGAGGGCGGTCGCGTTCAAGGAGGTCGGGGGGCCGGAGGTTCTTCGGCTGGTGGAGCTGGCCGAGCCGGAGCCCGGGCCCGGTGAGGTGCTGGTCCGGGTCGCGTACGCCGGGGTCAACTACGGCGAGGTGCAGCACCGCCTGGGTGACTTCGGTGCGCCCGACGGTGAGACCGTGACCGGTCTGGAGGTGTCGGGGACCGTGGTGGCGCTGGGTGCGGGCGTCACGGCGCCGGCGGTCGGCGCGGAGGTCGCCGCGTACCTCCCCGACCGCGGCGGCTACGCGGAGTACGTGTCCGCGCCGGCGTCGTTCGTCTTCCCCCTGGGTGACCTGGGGCTCGATCTGCGGACCGCCGGTGCCGCCCCGCTCGTTCTGACGACCGCCTACGGCGTGCTCGCCGGCGCCGGCCGGATCGCGGCCGGTGACACGGTGCTGGTCCACGCCGCGGCGGGCGGGGTCGGGTCGGCGGCGGCGCAGCTCGCCCGGTCGCTCGGGGCGGCGGCGGTGTACGGCACCGTGAGCACCGGGGAGAAGGCGGAGTACGCGCGCCGTTTCGGCTACGACGAGGTCTTCCTGAGGGACGGCTTCGCGGACGCGGTACGGGAGGCGACGGCCGGGCGGGGCGTGGACCTGGTCCTCGATCCGGTCGGCGGCGCCACCCGCCTGGAGAGCTTCGAGGCACTGGCCCCGTTCGGCCGGGTGGTCGTCTACGGCGAGGCGGGCGGCCACCCCGACCTGAGCCTTCCGGTCCTTCCCGTGTGGAAGAACAACCGCGTCCTGGCGGGCTACAACATCGGCGACCTCTCCCGCCGGGACCCCGAGGCCCTCCGTCGGCACACCCTCGCCGCGCTGGGACGTGTGGCCTCCGGTGCCGTACGGATCGACATCACGGCCGAGTACGACCTGGCCGACGCGGCGGAGGCCCAGCGGCTGCTCGAAGCCGGCCGGAACATCGGGAAGGCCGTGCTGAGGGTTCGGGGGTGATGGCGGTGATGGCGGTGATGGCGGTGGCCCCCGCGAGGTCGCGGACTCCGTGCGTCGGTCCGTGACCTCGTGAGGGCCTGGCCGGGTGGAGGCGTACTACGCTCTGACCAGATCGCTTTCGGGGGTGACGTGCTGATGGGACGTCATGAGGGTCAGTACAGGAGGAACCATGCCCGGCGACGTGTCCAGGCGGTCCGCCAGGAAGTGCGAGCGGGCCTGGGGTGAAGGGGTGGCGCTGCTCCGGCAGGGCCAGTTCGACCGGGCGGCGCTTCGGTTCGACGAGGCCCTGGAGCACGATCCGACGGCCGCCGACGCGTGGCTCGGGCTCCATGCCACCGGTCGGCGGCGGGACGAGGCGGTCGACGCCATGGAGGCGCACCGGCGGTCTTTCGGGGCGCTGCGCGCGCAGGCCGGGCTGACGCTGCACTCCCGGTTCGACCTGGGCGTCTACGTCACCTTCCGGCTGGAGACCGCGCGTGACCTCTGGCTGGCCGGCCTGGCGAAGCTGCTCACCGAGGGCCGTGTCGACGTGGCCGAGCCGAGACTGCTGACCGCCCTCCTCGACTGTGACGAGACCCGGTTCCTCTGTACCCGCTACGCCTTCCTCAAGAAGAACTGGCCCCTGGTCCTGGAGTACTCGCGCGGGATCGGCGACACGTTCCTCAGCGACGAGGCCCTGCTGTACGTCGGCTACGCCCTCGCCGACCAGCACATCTTCCACGAGGTCCTGAGCACCGTCGCCCCGCTCCCCCGTTCCCTGGAGCGCGGCGGGAGGTTCGAGGCCGAGGTCGCCTATCTGCGCGGTCTCGCCCACGAGGGCCTCGGCGAGCACGACAAGGCCCTGCGCCAGTTCCAGTACGCCTACCGCTGCTCCCCCAACCTGTTCGATGTCGCCCAGCGCGCCCGGGCCCGCGTCCCCGAGCCGCCCTCCGTCCCCGCTCCCACGCCGGCACCCGTCCCCGCCCCGGCGCCGGCTCGGCAGGGGCCCTCGGCCGCGACCCCTCCGTCCGGGGCCGACGGCGCCGGCGCCACGGAGAGCCTGCTCGACGAGGCCCTCGCCCGGCTCGACCGCATGATCGGCCTCGACCCGGTCAAGCGGCAGGTGCGGACGCTCGTCGCCCAGCTCCGGATGGCCACCGTCCGCAAGGAGCAGGGTATTCCGGCGACCGCCGGGCCGCAGCACTTCGTCTTCGCGGGTCCGCCGGGCACGGGCAAGACGACCGTGGCCCGCATCATCGGCGACATCTTCGCCGGGCTCGGCATGCTGGAGACGGGTCAGGTGGTCGAGACCCAGCGGGTCGACCTCGTGGGGCAGCACCTCGGTTCGACGGCCCTCAAGACCAGCGCGGTCATCGACTCCGCCCTCGGTGGCGTCCTCTTCGTCGACGAGGCGTACGCGCTCAGCAACAGCGGCTACTCCGGTGGCGACGCCTTCGGCGACGAGGCCCTCCAGGTGCTGCTCAAGCGCGCCGAGGACGACCGCGACCGGCTCGTCGTGATCCTGGCCGGCTACCCCGAGGAGATGACCCGGCTCCTCGCCGCGAACCCCGGGCTCACCTCGCGTTTCAACACGCGGGTCGACTTCCCCTCGTACGCGGCGGAGGAACTCCTGCGGATCGCGCGCGGCGTGCTGGAGTCCCAGGGCGACGCGCTCGACGAGGACGCGGCCACCGTGCTCGACGCGCACTTCCACCGCGTCGTGCGGGAGGGCCTGGTGGACCAGCTCGGCAACGGGCGGTTCGCGCGCGAGCTCTGCCGCAAGGCGGCCTCGGCGCGCGATCTGCGCCTGTACGACACGCACGGCGAGAGCAGCGCCCCGAGCCGGGAGGACCTCACCACCGTGCGCTTCGTGGACATCAACACGGCCTATGAGGAGTTGCGTTCCGCCACCGGGTGAGACCCGGGGCGGCGGCCTCACGCGGTCGAGGCCAGCCCCCCACCGTCATGCCGTCCGCTTGCGTGGGGTCGGCTTCTTCGTCTGGGTCTTCGCCGTGGTCTTCGCCTGGGTCTTCTTCGCCGTGGTCTTCGCCGTCGACTTCGTCGCGGTCTTCTTCGCCGCCGTCTTCCTGGTCGACGTCGACTTGTGGGCCGGGGCCGCCGTCTTCTTCGCCGTGGCGCGGGACGTGGACTTCTTCGTGTCCGTGTCCTTCGGCGTCGCGCGCGGTTTGAGCTCGGTCACCACCGCGTCCTCGCCGCGGGCCTCCTTCGCCGCCCTCACGCTGTTCTCCAGTGCCGCCATCAGGTCGATGACCTGGCCGCCGCCGGACTCCTCCCCCGGGGCCGGGGCCGGGACGCCCTCGCCGCCCTCCGCCTTCGCCGCGATCAGCTCCTCCACCGCGGTGCGGTAGTCGTCGTGCAGCGTGGTGATGTCGACCTCGCCGAGGGTGGCCATCAGGGCGTCCGCCAGGTCGAGTTCGGCGTCGCGGACGGTGACCGGGGTCTCGGGGGCGACTCCCTCGGGGGCCCGGATCTCGTCCGGCCAGAGCAGGCCGTGCATGGCGATCACGTCGTCCACGACCCTGAGCATGCCGAGCCGTTCCCGTCCCCGGAGGGCGTACTTGGCGACGGCCACCTTGTCGCTGCGCTTGAGCGCCTCGCGGAGCAGGGTGTACGGCTTCGCGGCGGGGACGCCGTTCGCCGAGAGGTAGTAGGCGGCGTCCATCTGGAGCGGGTCGATCTCGCCGGCGGGCACGAAGGCCACGATCTCGATGGTCCTGGCCGTGGGCAGCGGCAGCGCGGACAGGTCCTCCTCGGTGATCGGGATCATGGACCCGTCGGCGTCCTCGTACGCCTTGCCGATCTCCGCCTGGGGGACCTCCTCGCCGTCGAGCTCGCACACCTTCTTGTAGCGGACGCGGCCGCCGTCCTCGGTGTGGATCTGGCGGAAGGAGACGGAGTGGCTCTCGGTGGCGTTCACCAGCTTGATCGGGATGCTGACCAGGCCGAAGGATATGGCGCCGTTCCAGATGGATCGCACGTGTTGTCCCTTCCAGGTCGGATCAGCACGGTTTGTCGGCAATCGTGGGATTCTCATCGTATGACGCCGATCACGGAGGTGGAGGGGCGACGCCTCACGCTGAGCAACCTGGGGAAGGTCCTCCACCCGGCCACCGGCACCACCAAGGGCGAGCTGCTCCACTACTACGCCACCGTGGGGGCCGCGATCCTGCCGCATCTGCGCGATCGTCCGGTCTCCTTCCTGCGCTACCCCGACGGTCCGGACGGGCAGCTGTTCTTCACCAAGAATCCGCCGCCCGGCACACCCTCCTGGGTGAGGACCACCCCCGTGCCCCGCTCCGAGGACCCCCGGGCGCGGCAGGTAGTGATCGAGGACCTGCCCTCGCTGATGTGGGCGGCGAACCTCGTCGTGGAGTTCCACACGCCCCAGTGGCGGGCCGCCTCGCCCGCCGTCGCCGACCGCCTCGTGTTCGACCTCGACCCGGGGCCGCCCGCGACGGTCGTCGAGTGCTGCCGGGTCGCCCTCCACCTGCGCGAGCGGCTCGCCGCCGACGGTCTCGACGCCTTCGCGAAGACCTCCGGGGCCAAGGGGCTGCACCTGCTGGTCCCGGTGGTGCCGACGCCGTCCGAGCGCGTCTCGGCGTACGCGCGCCTGCTCGCCGTCGAGGCGGAGGCCGCGCTGCCGAAGCTGGTCGTGCACCGGATGGCCAGGGCGCTGCGGCCGGGGAAGGTCTTCGTCGACCACAGCCAGAACGCCGCCGCCAAGACCACCGCCACTCCCTACACCCTGCGGGCGCGGGCCCGGCCCGCCGCCTCCGCCCCGGTCACCTGGGACGAGGTGGAGGAGTGCGCCCGCCCCGGCTCGGACCCCGGGGTCATGGTCTTCCTCATGGACGACATCGCGCCACGTCTGGAGCGGTACGGGGAGCTCCTGGCCCCTCTTTTCGCGGCCGGGCGGGCGGGGGAGGTGCCGTGAAGGGCGGCGCGGGCGGGGCGGCGGACACCGGCGGGGCCCCCGGCCCCGCCGGTGGTGGCACCGAGGGACACGGGGTCGGGGGGCGCGGGGGCGGGGGCCGTGGGGCCGGGGACGGGAGGGCCGGGGACGGCGTCCCGGGGCGTACGGCAGCGAGCGGGACCGCCCCCGGCGGCGGCGCCGCGGAGCCCCGGACCGTGGTCCTCACGCCGCCCGTCGACGTCATGCGGCCCCGGTCCGCCGACGAGATCCCCGCGCAGAAGGAGCCGCCCCGGGAGCTCCAGTACTCGCTCAAGCTGGACGGGTTCCGTGCGCTCGCCTTCGTCCTCGGCGACGGGAGGGTCGTCCTGCAGTCCCGCTCCCGCCGGGACCTCGCCCCCGAGTTCCCCGGGATCGCCGCGCACCTGCGCGACCGGCTGCCGCCCGGGATCGTGCTCGACGGGGAGCTGTGCGCCTACCGGGAGGGACGGCTGAGCTTCACGGACCTGCTCCGCTCGCCCGCGGACCGCGCGCGGGAGGGGGTGCCGGTCTCGTACATCGCCTTCGACCTGCTCGCCGTCCCCGGGCGCGACGTGCGCGGCCTGCCGCTCCGGGACCGCTGGGAGCTGCTGGGCGCGGCCCTCCGGGAGGCCGGGCCGCCGCTCCAGCGCGTCCTCGCCACCCTGGACGAGGGGACCGCGCGCGCGTGGTTCCGGGACCTGCGGGAGGCGGGGGTCGAGGGGATCGTCACGAAGTCGCTGGGCTCGACCTACCGGGCGGGCTCCACCTGGGCCTGGCGGAAGATCCGGCACGTGGACACGAGCGACGGCGTGCTGCTCGGTGTCGTCGGCCCGGCCGACCGGCCCCGGGCCCTGGTCGTGCGGCTCCCCGACGGGCGTACGGTGACCACCTCGCCCCGGCTCACCCCGGCGCAGGCGCGCGAGGTCGGCTCGCTGGTCGGCGACCGCGCGGGTCCGCTCGCCCGGGACCCGGAGCACGGACCGGTGCGGTGGGTGGAGCCGCCGGTTCCCGTGGAGCTGCGGCAGCGCGCGGGGAGGCAGCGGCAGGAGAACGCGGCGTTCGTCCGGGTGCGGTCGGAGGGATGAACCGCCGCCGCGCCCCCGCTCGGGGTCGGCACGGAGTGCAACTGCCTTGCTGCGCACCGTACATGGCGCAAAGAGACCGCAACTCGGGCCCCGTGCGCGGCCGGTGTCGTCGGTAAGGCCTTGCCGTCCTTCCCGTGGTGCACACTTGCTGCCTGGTATGGCGCTCACGGGGAAGGCGGCCGGTAATGCTGACGGGGATCGAGGAGGTCGACTGGGCCTCGTTGGGGCATGCGTACGGCCCCGCGGACGACGTGCCGGAGCTGCTCCGCGGACTCGCCTCGGCCGACCTCGCGGAGCGGGAGACGGCGCTCGACGGCATGTACGGGGCGGTGCACCACCAGGGTGACGTCTACGACTCCACGCTCGCCTGTATCCCCTTCCTCCTCGAACTCGTCGCCGACCCCGCCGTCCAGGACCGCGGCAGCATCGTCGAGCTGCTCACCAGCATCGGCGGCATCGAACTCGACGACGACGAGGAACTCCTCGACGCGCTCGACCCCGACGACGAGGAGTTCATCCCCGCCGCGAACTACGCGATGGCCGCCGCGGCCATCGCCGCCGGCGCCGACGTCTTCCTCGGGCTGGTGTCGGACGCCGACCCCGAGGTGCGGCTCGCCGCGCCCTGCGCGCTCGCCTCGCTGCACCCCGAGCCGGCCACGGTGCTGACCCTGCTGAGGGAGCGGCTCACCGTCGAGCGGGACACCGAGGTGCGGCTCGCCCTGGTCGCCGCCGTCGGACGGATCGCCCTGCGGCACGCCGCGCTGCGCACGGAGACCGTCGAGTGGCTCGGGTGGCTCGCGCGCGCCGCGCAGGACCCCGGGCTGCGGCTCGCGGCCCTCGCGCAGCAGGCCCGGTGCGCGCCCGCGGAGATCCCGGACGACATCGTGCCGTGGGTGACGGGGCTCCTGGAGGAGATCCGGACCTCGGCCCACCGGCCCGTCTCCCCCGGCACGGAGCGGGCCGCGACGCCGACCCTCATCGGGCAGGTCAGGGAGCTCCTGGAGGAGCACGCGGCCGGGCGGCCGGCCCCCTGGACGGAGGAGCTGCTCCGGACCCTGCACGCCGCGCTCGACGACCGGGTCGACGACCGCATCGCGCTGATCCTCGCGCAGCTGCGCAGCCCCGACTGGGGGCAGCGTTCGGACGCGATCTGGCTGTGCGGCGGGCTGATACGGATCTGGCGCGGGCGGTACGAGGAGGTCGTCCGGCTCGTCGGCGCGCAGCTCCACGATCCCGAGCCCCGGCTGCGGGAGGCCGCCGCCTCGCTCCTGGAGCGGCTCTTCGAGCTGGGCGCGCCCGCCGCCGACGCGCTGGTGGACCGTCTGGCCACGGGCGCGGGCGGGCCCGGGGGCGGCGGGACCGCGCCGCGCCGGGGACAGGGCGGAGGTCAGGGCGGTTTCGTCGGACGGTCCGGGCGGGACGCGGCGCTCCTCGCGCTGGCCCGCGCCGGGGACACCCGTGCGGTGCCGCTGCTCGCCCGCGCCCTGGAGGAGCCCAAGGTGCGGCGGGAGCTGCTGTACGCCATGGACGGCCTCGGCCCCTCGGCGGCGATGCTGGCCCCGCTGCTGCGGCGCAGGCTCGCCGAGGTCGAGCTGGACGAGCGGCTGTACGACCGGGCGGCGCCGCTGCTGTACGCCCTCGCGGCGGTACGGGGCAACCAGGCCGTGCCTGAGGTGCTGCGGGTCCTGCGGGGGGCGCCGCCGAACCGGCGCGACTGGGTGCGGGAGGCGGCCCTGCGGACGCTGGCGGCCTTCGGTCCCGCCGCCTCGGACGCCCTGCCGGACATCCGAAGACTCCTGGCCGCCGAGTCGGCCACGGTCTCCACGACGGCGGCGCGCGCCCTGTGGGCGGCGGAGGGTGACCTGGGCGAGGTCCTGCCGGCGCTCGAACGGTGGCTGCGGCCGGGCGCTCCGGGCGCGGACCTGTGCGCGGCCGCGCAGGCCCTGGGCGAGATCGGCCCGGCCGCGGCGGCGCTGGCCCCGGCCCTGCGGCCCGGTCTGGCCTCGCGGGACCTGTGGGTGCGGGTCCGCAGCGCGGCGGCGCTGTGGCGGGTGTCCGGGGACACGGCGGCGACGCTGCCGGTGCTGCTGGCGGCCTGGGAGGAGAACCGGCACGCGCGCGTGGACGTGGCCGAGTGCCTGGCGGAGATGGGTCCCGCCGCCTCGGAGGCGCAGTTGGTGATCCTCACCGAGCTGACCCGCCGTCGCCGCCACAACGCCCGCGAGGGCGCCTCCGGCAGCCATGACATCCACCTCGACGAGAAGCTCCTGACCGTGTGCCGGGCGGCGTTGGCGAGGATGGAGCGGGGCGGGTTCTAGGCCCTGTCGTCGCACTCCCGTCCGCCCCGCGACGCCCTGAACGCGCTCTCGCCCGGCTCCGGGGCCCGTGTCCGAAGCCCGCGGGGGCGGCGCCCGAGCGCGGCTTCCGTTCCCTCCGGCGAGGCCGCTCGGGCGCTCGCGGCGGAAGGCGTTCCCGGGCCCGCGGCGGAGGCCCGGCCCCGAGCGCCCGCCCCTGAGGCGGCCCGCTCGCCGTCCAGGAGGGCCGTGGGGTCCGTTGCGTATCGGACAACCCTACGAACAGACAAAAGGGACTTCCCCTCGGATTCCGCATAGGGTCTACAAGGAGCGGCGGGCCCGGACCGGCCTCGCCCCGTCGGCCGACCGAACGAGGAGCAGTGTGAGACCGCGCGGAGTGCAGATCGCCGCCGCCGGTGTCCTGTGCGCCCTCGCGCTCGGCGGCCTCGCCGGCTGCGGGCGCTCCGAGGGCGGTCTCCGGAGCGCGGGGGCCACGCCCACCGCCGTGGGGCCCGTGCGGCTCTGGCCCGACCTGCCGCCCGCCACGAACCCGCCCATCGACTACGGGGAGACCGACACCGCGCGCGTCCCCGGCGTCCAGGTCCCCGACAACGACGTCCACTCCCTCGACGCCGTGAAGGTCGTCGCCGCCGAGGTGCGCGCCCACCCCGACACGTACACCGGCGGCGACGGGATGTACGAGGAGACCGCCCGCGCGATCGAGGCCTGCGGCACCGCGCCCGCCGCCTGTCCGGTGATGCGGCCGTACTACCACGACCTCACCGGCAACGGCCGGGACGAGTTGATCGTCGGGATCCGCATGCCGGACCAGCAGATCGGGGTGCGGGTCTACCTCGCCGAGAACGGCGGGCTGACCCGCATCATGTCCACCGTCGACCAGGTCATCAGCGTGGAGCTGGCCGGCCGGGACCTGATCATGCGGGTCGGCTCGGCGGGCATCCCGGGGTACGAGTACCGCACCGCCTGGTCCTGGGACGAGCAGCAGCACAGCATGCTGCCGACCCGTGACGAGATCATCCGGGTGAAGCCCGCGGGCACCGGGCCCTCGACCGTGCCCGCGCCCCGCCTCGTGAGTCCGACACCGACCCCGACGCCCACCCTGCCGGAGCCCGCCGCCGACGCGCCCGCCCCGCTCCCCGTGCCCGACGAGCCGGGCCCGTGAGGGCCCCCCGGCTGCCCGCCTGGACCGCGACCCTGACCTGGAAGGCCGCGGTCTTCATCGCGGTGATGTGCTGCGCGCTCGCCGCGCTGCTCGGCATCCTCGTCCACGTGTCGGTGACCGGCCAGACCGTGAACGACTCCCGGGAGAAGGCGCTGGCGCGGCTCACCGACGTCACCCGCCTCTACGAGGCGGGCGAGCCGCTCCCCCGGTTCGCCGGGATCGACCCGCCCGGCCTGCCGGCCTCCCTCCGCGCGCTGGCCGTCCGGGGCGAGCGCGGCACGGTGGTCGCCGAGGACCGGGGCCGGCCGACGATGTGGGCGGCTGGTCCCGCCGACGGCCGCGCCCTCGCCGTACGCGTCGACTACACCCAGAGCGCCGAGACGATCGACGCGCTCGACCGCTCGATCGTCGGCTCCTCCGTCCTCGCGATCGGGGCGACGCTGCTCGTGGGCGCCTTCGCCGTCACCCGGGTGACCCGGAGGCTGCACCTCACCGCCCAGGTGGCCCGCCGGATCAGCGCCGGCGACCTCGACGCGCGCGTCGACGACCCCCGTACGAAGGACCCCTCGCGCCCCCAGGACGAGGTGGCCACGGTCTCCGGGGCGCTCGACACGATGGCGTCCTCGCTCCAGAGCAAGCTGCAGAGCGAGCAACGGTTCACCGCCGACGTGGCGCACGAGCTGCGCACCCCGCTGACCGGGCTCTCGGCCGCGGCGGAGCTGCTGCCGGAGGGGCGGCCCTCGGAGCTCGTACGGGACCGGGTGCGGGCGATGCGCGCCCTCACCGAGGACCTCCTGGAGATCTCGCGGCTCGACGCCCGCAACGAGACCGTGGACCTGGCGGTGCACGAGCTCGGTCCGCTCGTCGAGCGGGTGGTGCGCGCGTCGGGCACGGACACCGAGGTGCGGGTCGTCCGGGACACGACGGTGGAGACGGACCGGCGGCGCCTGGAGCGGGTGCTCGGCAATCTGGTGGCCAACGCGCACAAGCACGGGTCCCCGCCCGTGGTGGTGACGGTGGACGGGCCGGTGCTCTCCGTGCGGGACCACGGGCCCGGCTATCCCGGGTACCTGCTGGAGTCGGGGCCGCAGCGGTTCCGCACCGAGAGCGGGGGCAAGGGGCACGGCCTCGGGCTGACGATCGCGGTGGGGCAGGCCGAGGTGATCGGTGCCGAGCTGCGCTTCACCGGGGCGCAGGGCGGCGGAGCCGAGGCCCGGCTGAGGCTGCCCGAGTACGTGGCTTTCGCGGACCCGGCGCGGGAGGACTGACGGCGCCGCGCGGTCCGGACGGGCCCCTCGCGGCCCGCGCGGACCGCCCGTCGCGGGGACGGACCGTCCACGGCCCGGACAGACCGCCCACGGCACACCGTCACACAAAAGGGACATAGGGCATACCGCTTGCTACGTTGCGGCCATGACCGCACCGCGCACGGACGCCCCCCCGCCGGGGGTGCGCCTGCCGAAGCGCCGCGGCGTGGAACTCTCCCTCCTCGTCTGCGCCGTCCTCATCTCCGTCTGCGGCTACGCCGAGGTCGGACTCGCCCGCAGCGGAGCCGTACCGCCGGACGCCGCCCGCTACGGAGCCGGGCTCGGCCTGCTCGCGCTCGTCGCCCATCTCGCGGTCCGGTTCCGCGCCCCGTACGCCGATCCGCTGCTCCTGCCGATCGCGGTGCTGCTCAACGGCCTCGGCCTGGTCCTGATCTACCGGCTCGACCTGGAGACGCCGAACGACCAGGCGGCGGCGACGCAGCTGGTCTGGTCGACGCTCGGGGTGGCGCTCTTCATCGTGGTCGTCCTGCTGCTCCGCGACCATCGCGCGCTCCAGGGGTACGCGTACGTGTCGGTGGCCGCCGCGCTCGCCCTGATGATCCTGCCGATCTTCTTCCCCGCCGTGAACGGCGCCAAGATCTGGATCCGGATCGGCGGCCTCTCCTTCCAGCCGGGCGAGTTCGCCAAGATCCTGCTCGCCGTCTTCTTCGCCGCGTACCTCGCCGCCAACCGCAACGCGCTGGCGTACACCGGCCGCAAGATCTGGAGGTTCCAGTTCCCGACCGGCCGGGTGCTGGGACCCATCGTGGCGATCTGGCTGCTGAGCGTCGGCGTGCTGGTCCTCGAACGGGACCTGGGCACCTCGCTGCTCTTCTTCGGCCTCTTCGTGATCATGCTGTACGTGGCGACCGGACGGACCGGCTGGATCGCGGTCGGACTCGTCCTGGCCTCGGCCGGGGCCTTCCTCGTCGGCTCCCTCGAACCGCACGTGCACAGCAGGGTGGAGGACTGGCTCGACCCCTTCGCCTCGATCCGGGCGGGCGAGGGGCCGGGGCAGCTCGCCCAGTCGCTGTTCTCCTTCGCCGCCGGCGGAATGCTCGGCTCCGGGCTCGGCCTCGGCCACTCCGTCCTCATCGGCTTCGCCACCAAGTCCGACTTCATCCTCGCCACGGCCGGCGAGGAGCTGGGACTCGTCGGCCTCACCGCGCTCTTCCTGCTGTACGCGCTGCTCGTCGCCCGCGGCTACCGCGCCGGCCTCTCGCTGCGCGACCCCTTCGGACGGCTCCTCGCGATCGGGCTCGCCTCGATCGTGGCCCTCCAGGTCTTCGTCATCGCGGGCGGGGTGATGGGGCTCATCCCGCTCACCGGCATGGCGATGCCGTTCCTGGCGCAGGGCGGCTCCTCGGTCGTCACCAACTGGGTGATCGTGGCGCTCCTCATCCGCGTCAGCGACTCGGCCCGCGCACCCCAGCCCGACGACGCGGACACGGGGACCCTCGCGCCCGTCAAGGAGGGCGCGTCGTGACCCGGTCGTACGTGGCGGAGGAGGGCGCCCGGTGAAACGGTCGTACGGCCCGCAGGGGGGCGCCCCGTGATCCGGTACGCGCGGCGGGCCGCTGCGCTCTGTCTCGTCCTCCTGGTCGCCCTCCTCGTCAACTCCGCCCGCGTGATGGTCTTCGAGGCCGAGTCGCTCGACGACAACCCCGCCAACCGGCGGATCGCGATCAAGCGCTACGCGGAGCCGCGCGGCGAGATCGTCGTCGACGGGAAGCCGGTGACGGGCTCGCGGGACAGCGGGCAGCAGCTCCGCTGGGAACGGACCTACCGGCAGGGGCCGTTGTACGCCCCGCTGACCGGCTACTCCTCCCAGACCTACGGCACGACCCTCGTCGAGCACGCCGAGGACGGGATCCTGTCCGGCACCGCGTCCGTGCTGGCGCCGCTGCCGCTCTGGAACGACCTCACCCGGGGCCGGCAGCCCGGCGGTGACGTCGTGACGACGATCCGCTCCTCGATGCAGGAGGCCGCCTACCGGGGGCTCGGCGGGAAGCGCGGCGCCGTCGTCGCGGTGGAGCCGCACAGCGGTCGCCTCCTGGCGCTCGTCAGCTCGCCCTCGTACGACCCCGGTGTCCTCTCCGGGACGGGCAGGAAGGTCGAGGACGCCTGGAGGCGGCTCAACACCTCGCCGAACCAGCCGATGCTGAACCGGGCGCTGCGGCAGACGTACCCGCCGGGCTCCACGTTCAAGATCGTGACGGCCGCCGCGGCGCTGGACTCCGGGGCGGTGCGGGACGTGGACGCGCCGACGGACACCCCCGACCCGTTCGTGCTGCCCGGCACCCGGCAGGTGCTGCCGAACGAGGCGACGGGCTGCGCCGACGCCTCCCTCGCGTACGCCATCCAGTGGTCGTGCAACACGGTGATGGCCGGCCTCGGGGTGGAGGTGGGGCTGACCGGCATGGTCGACGCGGTGGAACGGTTCGGCTTCAACGACACCGGGCTGCGGGTGCCGTCCTGGGTGGCGAAGTCCAACTTCGACCGGGAGATGAGCCCGGACCAGCTGGCGCTCTCCTCCATCGGGCAGTTCGACACGACGGCGACCCCGCTCCAGATGGCCATGGTCGCGGCGGCCGTCGCCAACAACGGCGAGATCGCCCAGCCGTACCTCGTCGACCGCACCACGACCTCGGGCGGCACGACCGTCGACCGCACGGGCCGCCGCAGCTACCGGCAGGCGATGAACCCGTCGACGGCGATCCAGCTCCAGCGGCTGATGGTGAAGGCGGTCGAGGAGGGCACCGGGACGAACGCGGCGATCCCCTGGGCCCGCGTCGGTGGCAAGACGGGCACGGCGCAGCACGGCTTCGGCAACACGGGGACCCCGTACGCCTGGTTCATCGCCTGGGCGCAGGCCGACGACGCGGCCCAGCCGGCGGTCGCGGTGGCGGTGGTCGTGGAGGACGCGGAGGCCGCCCGTACGGACATCAGCGGGGGCGGCAGCGCGGCCCCGATCGCGAAGGCGGTGATGGAGGAGGCGCTCCGCCTGGAGGCCGAGGCGCGGGGGTAGGTCAGGCGATCGGCTTGCGGATCTCCGCGCGGATCCTGGCCGTCTTCTCGGCGAGCCCGGCCAGGTCCATGTCCCGCGGGTCGGCGGTGGCCGACTCCGGGGTGACGAGGGCCACGGCGGCGGCCGTGTTGCCGTCGCCCCAGGCGCACATGGGGAGCGTGGTCGTGGTGAGTCCGCTCCGCGAGGTGGTGACCTGGCACCTGATGGTCACGCCGTACCCGGCGGGGGTGAAGTCCTTGGGCCTGACCACCAGTTCGGAGCCCTTCTCGGTGGCGGCGCCCTTGAGGATGGAGCCACGGGTGGACTCGCCGTTCCTGATGCGTCCGTACAGCCCGGAGAGGACGAGGACGGAGTCGTCCTCGGCGCCGTACTGCCCGACCGCCGCCGTGGCGTCCTTCACCGTGAGATCGGGGGCTTCCTCGATCTCCTTGCCCTGGGTGTCGGAGAGGTCGGAGACCAGCGTGTACTCGCCGCCGAGCAGGGTCTTGGGGACGACGAGCTTGTGCGTCGGCTCGGGGAAGTCGCCGGCGACGCCGTCGAGCCCCGCCTTGACCGCGTAGCCGAGACCGCCGACCAGGACCAGGGATCCGATGACGATGGCGACGATCGCGCCGGCCGAAAGGCCCTTCTTCGGCGGCCGTCCCACGGGCGGCTGTCCCCAGCCTCCGGGGCCGGGCCCCTGGTGGTGCGGCGGGACGCCGTGCGGCGGAACCCCCTGCTGCGGGAAGCCCTGCGGCGGGTAGCCCTGCGGCGCGCCGAAGGCGCCGGGCTGCCCCGGGGGCGGTACCGGTCCGCCGTACGGGTTGTGGGGCGGCTGGTGCGGCGGAGGCGGCATGGTCATGACGGGCACGCTACGTCACCCCTGTGACAGGCCGCTCTCCGGGTGCGGGGGCGGGCTCACTCCCCCGCCGCCCCCTCCGCGATCGCGTCCGCCACCTCCGTCACCCTGGCCCGCTCCTCCCGCGCGAAGCGTTCCGCGTCGAGCCGTTCCGCGATCTCCTCGTCCTGGGTCATCAGCAGGTCGAGGCTGGAGTCGCCGAGG
Source organism: Streptomyces sp. NPDC002057 (assembly GCF_040296665.1). Lineage (NCBI taxonomy): Bacteria > Bacillati > Actinomycetota > Actinomycetes > Kitasatosporales > Streptomycetaceae > Streptomyces > Streptomyces sp. NPDC002057. The sequence goes on along the minus strand of NZ_JBEOXR010000002.1, from coordinate 127,314 downwards.
TCGAAGACGCCCATGTCGAGGTAGGCCTTCTGGAGGCGTTCGCCCCAGAGGCCGATGTCCTTGACGCACGGGACGATCCGGCTGAAGAGGAGCTTGCGGAAGAGGTGCAGGAACTCGCTCTGCTCGGTCAGCTCCTCCGCCTCCTTCCGCGGGATGCCGAAGTTCTCCAGGACCTCGACGCCGCGCAGCCGGTCGCGCATCAGGTGACAGCCCTCGATGACGAACTCCTCGCGCTCGCGGAGTTCGGCATCGGACAGCTGCTTGTAGTAGTCGCGCAGGGCCATCCGTCCGAAGGCCACGTGCCGGGCCTCGTCCTGCATCACGTACGCGAGGATCTGCTTGGGGAGCGGTTTGTCGGTGGTGTCGCGGATCATGCCGAACGCGGCGAGCGCGAGGCCCTCGATGAGGACCTGCATGCCGAGGTAGGGCATGTCCCAGCGGGAGTCGCGCAGGGTGTCGTCGAGCAGGCCCCGCAGGTTGTCGTTGATCGGGTAGAGCATGCCGACCTTGTCCTGGAGGAAGCGGCCGTAGATCTCGGCGTGCCGGGCCTCGTCCATGGTCTGGGTGGCCGAGTAGAACTTGGCGTCCAGGTCGGGCACGGACTCGACGATCCGGGCGGCGCAGATCATGGCGCCCTGCTCACCGTGGAGGAACTGGCTGAACTGCCAGGAGGTGTAGTGCCGGCGCAGGTCGCCCTTGTCCTTCTCGGTCATCTTCGCCCAGTGGCGGGTGCCGTGGAGGGTCAGGACCTCGTCGGGGGTGCCGAGCGGGTCGTACGGGTCGACCTCCAGGTCCCAGTCGATCCGCGTGGCGCCGTCCCACTGCTTGTCCTTGCCCTTCTGGTAGAGGGCGAGGAGGCGCTCGCGGCCGTCGCCGTACTCCCAGGAGAACCGGGCGGCGCCGGTGGCGGGCACCTGCCAGCCCGGGGAGGACGGGGCGGTGGTGTAGAGGTCGCGCGTCGACACTGACGCCTCCTTGGGTGGGGTCGGGCCTTTCCCGTGGTGCGCTGCGGTGGTGCGGGCCGTGCGGGTCCTCCGGCCAGGCTCACACGTTGGTAGACGGATCGTCAACAAGTGCGACGGGAGCGGGAGTTGCCGTGCGGGAGGGATTGACGGGCTTACTGACGGGCAGTCTCATAAGAGGTGACCACCGGTGACGCCACGACGGCCAGCACAGCGAGGTGCGCGACCATGACCCCCTTCACCGAGCCCGACTTCAGCCTCCTCCGGGACGCCCTGGGTCCGCTGCGCGACCGCGAACAGGTCGCCGAACGCCTCCTGGAGTCCTCCCGGAAGCACTCCTACGACCCGGACACCGAGCTCGACTGGGACGCGCCGTTCGAGGAGGGCAAGTGGTTCTGGCCGCCCGAGCTCCTCTCCCTCTACGGCACCCCGCTGTGGCACCGGATGTCCGAGGAGCAGCGGATCGCGCTCTCGCGCCACGAGGCGGCCTCACTGGCCTCCCTCGGCGTCTGGTTCGAGATCATCCTGATGCAGCTGCTCGTCCGGCACATCTACGACAAGTCGCTGACCAGCCATCACGTCCGCTACGCGCTCACGGAGATCGCGGACGAGTGCCGGCACTCGATGATGTTCGCCCGGCTGATCGAGCAGGGCGGCACCCCCGCCTACCCGGTGCCGAGGGTCTACCACAACCTCGCGCGCGTCCTGAAGACCGTCTCCACCACCCCCGGCTCCTTCGCCGCGACCCTCCTCGGCGAGGAGATCCTCGACTGGATGCAGCGCCTGACCTTCCCGGACGAGCGGGTGCAGACCCTGGTGCGCGGAGTGACCCGCATCCACGTGGTCGAGGAGGCCCGCCACGTGCGGTACGCCCGCGAGGAGCTGCGGCGCCAGATGGCGACCGCCCCGCGCTGGGAGCGGGAGTTCACCCGGCTCAGCTGCGGCGAGGCCGCCCGGGTCTTCTCCACCTGCTTCGTCAACCCCCGGGTGTACGAGGCCGTGGGCCTGGACCGGCGCGAGGCCGTCGCCCAGGTGAAGGCGAGCGGACACCGGCGCGAGATCATGCGGTCCGGCGCCGGGCGCCTCACGGACTTCCTCGACGACATCGGCCTCCTGCGCGGCCCCGGACGCCGCCTCTGGAAGTCCTCGGGGCTGCTCGCCTGACGGCTCCCCCTGACCGGGCGGGCCACCGCGCGGTTACGCTGCGGTCATGACGAGTGCCGCCACTCCCGCGTACCGCAGACTCACCGTCGAGCAGCGGCGCGGGCAGCTCCTCGACGCCGCCCAGGGGCTCTTCGCCCACCGGACGCCCGAGGACGTCTCGCTCGACGACGTCGCCGAGGCGGCCGGCGTCTCGCGGCCCCTCGTCTACCGCTACTTCCCCGGCGGCAAGCAGCAGCTGTACGAGGCCGCCCTGCGCTCCTCCGCCGACGCGCTGAACCACTGCTTCACCGAGCCGCCGGTGGGACCGCCCACCGAGCGGCTGGGCCGGGTGCTCGACCGCTACCTGGCCTTCGTCGACGAGCACGACGCCGGGTTCAGCGCGCTGCTGCGCGGCGGCAGCGTCGCCGAGACCTCCCGGACCACCGCGATCGTCGACGAGGTGCGGCGGGCCGCCGCCGAACAGATCCTCGTCCACCTCGGGGCGGAGCGGCCAGGACCCCGGCTGAGCATGATGGTCAGGACGTGGATCGCCGCCGTGGAGGCGGCCTCGCTCATCTGGCTCGACGAGGAGAAGCGGCCCCCGGCCCCGGAGCTGCGGGACTGGCTCGTCGACCATCTCGTCGCCCTGCTCGCGGCGACCACGGCGAGCGACGAGGAGACGGCGGGGGTCGTCGCCCGGCTCCTCGCCCAGGAGACGCCCGAGGGGCCGGTGGCGAGGCTGGCCCGCCGGGTGGCGCCGGTGGTCGGCGAGGCGGCCCACCTGATCTGACCGGCGGCGAGGCCCTCCGGGAGGGGACGGGGAGGAGACGGGGGAGAACGCGGGCCGGGGGACCGGAGGGGACACTGGAGGGGTGAGAAGCGAGAACACCCCCTTCCGTGGCGGCCCCCTCGACGGCCGGGCCCTGCCGATCCTGCTCGGCCCGACCGGCCACCCGCCGAAGTGGTACGAGGTCCCGGTCCCGGCCCACGACGGACGCCCGCCGACCCTGTACACGTACCGGCGCGAGCCCGCGGGGTACACGAAGCGGCTGGGTCTCCAGCGGGGCTGGGTCTACCAGTACGCGCCCGAGGGCCGGGAGCGGCGGGAGCTGAGGTGGCCGTGGTCGAAGCCGAAGGGCACGGAGCCGAACGGGTGAGGCCGCCGGGCGCGCCCCCATCCGTACGGTAATCGGATGAAGTGACGCGTCATCATCCCCGTGGAGGTGGTGACGTGTCGCGAAGGCTGCCGCGTACGGTCCGCACGGGGGCGCTCGCCGTGGCGAGCACGCTCACGGGAGTGGCGCTCATGGGCGCGGGCCCGGCGGGCGCGGCCGCGCCGGAACCGCCCGTCGACCCCCCGGTGGAGGCGCCCATCGCCTGGGCCGACCCGGCGGCGGAGCCGGTGGGGCCGGTCGACCCGGAGGCGGGGGCGACGACACCGGTCGAGCGGGAGAACGCCCCGGACGCGGACACGGAGACGAAGTCGGAGACGGAGACGGAGTCGGACCCGGTCGGGGCGGCGGGAATCGACCCGGTCGGGGCGGCGGCGGGACTCGGCCCCGTCGACCCGCCCCCCGAGCTCCCGGCCACCTCCCCGGCCGTCTCCCCCACCCCGACCACCGACGGGGCCACGGCCGACGCCACCGTCGACGCCGACGCCCTCCCTCCCCCCGGCGGCGACTCCGTCACCGCCCTGCTGACCCGGATGCGCACCCTCTACCAGCAGGCGGAGGAGGCCACCGAGCGGTTCAACGCCGCCGAGGAGGCGCTGAGGCTCCAGACCACCGACACCCGGAAGGTCACCTCCCGGCTCACCGCCGCCCGTACCGCGCTGGCCGAGGGCCGTGCCGCCGCCGGCCGGATCGCCCGCGGCCAGTACCAGGGCAGGTCCGAGTTCTCCTCGTACCTGCGGCTGCTCCTCGCGCCGGACCCCCAGTCGGCCCTGGACCAGGGGCATCTGATGTCCCGCGCGGCCCGCGACCGGGCCACGGCCGTCTCCCGGCTCGAAAGGGCCGAGCGGCAGGCCGGCACCCTGGCGAGCGCCTCCCGGAAGGCGCTCGACCGTCAGCAGACCCTCGCCGCCGCGCAGCGCACCCGGCGCGACGAGGTACGGGCCAGGCTCGCGGAGGTCGAGAAGCTGCTGGCCGGGCTCTCCCCCGGGCAGCTGGCCCGGCTCACCGAGCTGGAGCGGGTCCAGACGGCGGGCGCGCAGCGCGAACTGCTCGACACCGGTGTCCTGGACGGCCGGCGCACCCCGTCCCGGGCGGGCGCGGAGGCGCTGCGGTTCGCGGTGGACCAGATCGGCAAGCCGTACGAGTGGGGGGCGGAGGGCCCGGGGACGTACGACTGCTCGGGCCTGACCCAGCGGGCGTGGGCGGCGGCGGGCCGGGAGCTGCCGCGCACCAGCCAGGAGCAGTGGGCGACGCTGCCCCGGGTGGAGCTGGCGGAGCTCCGCCCCGGGGACCTGGTGGTGTACTTCCCGGGCGCGACCCATGTGGCGGTCTATCTCGGCGAGGGCCTGGTGGTGCAGGCGCCGCGGCCGGGCGGGAAGGTGAAGGTCTCCCCGATCGCGGCGAACCCGCTGCTCGGCGCCGTTCGCCCCGACCCCGAGGGCGAGACCCTGGCGTCGTACACCCCGCCGCCGCTTCCTGCGGGGGCGCGGGACGGCGGGGACGAGGGCTACGACCGCGGCTGAACCACACGTCCGCGTCGGCGCGAGGCGCCCCCGCCGGACGTGGCGGCCGGTGTGTCCGGAGGGGCGGGGCGGGTCGTACGTCCACCGCCGATGCGTTCACGCGGCTCGAACGGCCGGCCGTAGCCGCGGTCACGCGTGCGGGGTGCCGCGGCACACCGTCCCTGTCCCGGACGTCCGGACCGCTGTAGCGCGGCGGAGCCGGGGGGCCGGCAGCCCGTGGGCCGCCGGCCGTGGGCGCTCGGCCGTCAGGCGCCCGTGACCTCGGCCAGGTACGCCGACGTCTTCTCCGGCTCGAAGAAGAAGTTCTCGAAGTCCGAGGGGTCGTTGAAGCCGTTCGCGAAGCGGTCGGCGACGGGCTGGAGCTGGCCCGCGGCGCCGATCAGGTTGAGGACGTGCTCCGGCGGGACGCCGAGCATCGCGTTCGTCCACTTGGTGACGTGCTGGGCGGTGTCCCAGTAGCGGTCGAAGGTGGCCTGCATCCACTCCTCGTCGAAGGGCTTGTCGCCGTGCTCGACGATGGACGCGAGGTACGCGGCGGCGCACTTGGAGGCCGAGTTGGACCCCTGGCCGGTGATCGGGTCGTTGGCGACGACCACGTCGGCGACGCCGAGGACCAGACCGCCGCCGGGGAGGCGGCCGATCGGGTTGCGGACGGTCGGCGCGTACCGGCCGGCGAGGGTGCCGCCCGCGTCGGTCAGTTCGACCCGGGTGGCCCGCGCGTACTCCCAGGGCGTGAACTTCTCCATCAGTTCGAGCGTCAGGGAGAGGTGCTCCGCCGGGTCCTTGACGCCCTGGAAGACGTCGAGCGGGCCGCCGGGGACGCCCTCCCAGAAGAGGATGTCGGCGCGGCCGCCGGTCGTCAGGGTCGGCATGACGAAGAGTTCGCCGACGCCCGGGACGAGGTTGCAGCGGACCGCGTCGAACTCCGGGTGCTCGGGGCGCGGGCCGAGACCGTGGACGTAGGCGACGGCGAGGGCGCGCTGCGGCGCGTCGTACGGCGAGCGGGACGCGTCCCGGCCGAACATCGAGACCAGTTCGCCCTTGCCCGCCGCGACCAGCACCAGGTCGTAGCTGCGGGAGAAGTAGTCCAGGTCGCCGACGGCCGCGCCGTGGATCACCAGCTGGCCGCCGCGCTGGGCGAAGGTCTCCATCCAGCCGGCCATCTTCACCCGCTGGTCGACGGACTGGGCGTGCCCGTCGAGCCTGCCGACCCAGTCGATCGCGCGGCTGGAGTCGGGGGCGGCCACGGAGACGCCCAGACCCTCGATCCTCGGGGCCTGGGACTCCCAGAAGTTGAGGCCGAGGTCCCGCTCGTGCTGGAGCGCGGTGTCGAACATGCACTGGGTGGACATGACCCGGCCGGCCCGGATCTCGTCCGCCGTCCGGTTCGACATGAGGGTGACCTCGTACCCCTGCGACTGGAGGCCGAGGGCGAGCTGCAGACCGGACTGACCGGCGCCGACTATGAGTATCTTCCGCATGGGTGGTGCTCCTGGCGTGACGGGGAGAACTATTCGGGGGTGGCTTCGAGCGCGTGCGCGACCATCGCGAGCAGGCTCTCGACGACGCTGTACCGCTTGCGCGCGTCCATGATCACGACGGGCACGTGCGGGGGCACGGTCAGGGCCTCCCTGACGTCGTCCGCCTCGAACAGCTCGGTGCCCTCGAAGTGGTTGACGGCCACGATGTACGGCAGTCCGCAGCTCTCGAAGTAGTCCAGGGCCGGGAAGCAGTCCGTGAGCCGCCGGGTGTCGGCGAGCACGATCGCCCCGATCGCCCCGCGCACCAGGTCGTCCCACATGAACCAGAAGCGCTGCTGCCCCGGCGTACCGAAGACGTACAGCACCAGGTCGTTGTCGAGCGTGATCCGGCCGAAGTCCATCGCCACCGTGGTGGTGATCTTGTCCGGGGTGGCGGTGAGGTCGTCGGTGTCCTCGCTCGCCCGGGTCATCAGCGCCTCGGTCTGGAGCGGGGTGATCTCCGAGACCGCGCGGACGAAGGTGGTCTTGCCGACACCGAAGCCGCCCGCGACGACGATCTTCGTCGCGATCGGGGCACGGGTGTGGTCGAGCTGCCAGTCCCGCGCGCCGTCCTCGGGGTCCGGGCCGGCGGTATCCCGTCGGAACAGATCGGTGTCGGGCGCCTGGGGCTGCGCGGGAATGCCCGCCACCGCCGGAGCATCGGAGACGGCGGAGGCGTCAGAGACGACGGAGTCCACTCAGCACCCTTTCGAGGAGCGCGCGGTCGGGCTGGCCGGTGCCGTGACCGGTCCCGTACACACGGATCTTTCCCTGGTCGGCCAGGTCGCTGAGGAGCACCCGGACGACCCCCAACGGCATCTTCAACAGCGCCGAGATCTCCGCCACCGTCCGCATCCGGCGGCAGATCTCGACGATGGCCCGCATCTCCGGCATCAGACCGCGGGCGCCGGGCCCGCCGTCCGTCAGGACCTTGCGCACGGCGGGCGCTTCGAGCGCCGCCACGAAGGTCTCGACGAGCAGGACGTGGCCGAAGCGGGTACGACCGCCGGTCAGCGAGTACGGGCGCACGCGCGCGGGGCGGCGCCCGTCTCCCCGTACCGGCAGCCGGTGGGCGTGGGGCCCGGGGTAGGCCGACGAAACTGACGTCACTGGGTGCTCTCCATCGATTTGCGCAGCTCGCTGCGGACTTCGGGGGTGAGTACGTGACCGGCGCGGCCCACGAAGAGCGCCATGTGGTAGGCGACGACGCTCATGTCGCAGTCGGGCGTGGCGTGCACGCCGAGCAGCGAGCCGTCGCTGATCGACATCACGAAGACGCTGCCCTCCTCCATCGCCACCATGGTCTGCTTGACCCCGCCACCGTCCATCAGCCGGGCGGCGCCGATGGTCAGGCTGCCGATGCCGGAGACGATGGTGGCCAGATCGGCGCTGGAGCCGCGCGGCCCGTCGGGACGGCCGGCTTCGGCGGCGGCCGTCGTGCTCTGCTGGGCGGCCGGGTCCGACGAGAGCAGCATCAGGCCGTCGGAGGAGACGACGGCGACCGAGTGGACCCCGGGCACCTCCTCCACCAGATTCCCCAGCAGCCATTGCAGGTTGCGGGCTTCCGTGCTCAGTCCGAACGTTCCCGTCGCAGTCAACTGCGTGCCTCCTCGACTGTGTCCCCCGTCATCTCCTCTGTACGTGCAGTCCTTACGGCTTCCGTGCCCGCCGTGTCCATCTCGGCCTCCACGTCGCGGCGCCCTGCCTTGGCGCCCTGGTGGAAGCCGCCGAGCCGGCGGCGCAGGGCCTCCGCGTCCACGCCGCCCTGACGGGGCGTGGTGGCGGCGCCGGCCGGGCGGACCACCTGCGGGGTGCGCTTGGGCAGGCCCTTGTCGGTGACCCGCTCCCCCCGCGGGCCGCGCGGCCCGGGAACCGGCTGGTCGGTGACCGGCTCCGGGTCGGAGGGCGCCGGGGGCCCGGTGGGTCCGGTGCCGGTGCGTACCGGCTCCGCGGGTACGGGCTCCGCCGGTGCGGGCCCGGTGTGCGGCGCGGGGTCGGCGGCCACGTCGGCGGCGCGCTCGTGGGCGTCCGGCTCCGGCGGCGGGTCGGGCAGCCGGACCTGGAGCGTGGTCTCGGAGACGGACTCGCGGGGGGCGCCGGGCTCGTCGTGGGGCGCGTCGGGAACGGGCTCCTCGTACGCGGGTTCGGGGGCGTACGCGGGCGTCGCCGCGTCGTACGCGGGCTCGAACGGCGTCCCCGGCCCCGGCTCCACCGGCGCGGCCGGCTCCGGCTCGTGCCGCTCCTTCGCCGCGTTCACCTCGGCCGCCAGGAACGCCCGCTCGGCCGCCTCGACGAGGGGGTCGCGGTTCCGGGACTGCAGGGTGTTGGAGTTCGCCTCCGCGGCCGAACCGGGCAGCTGGAGCGCGGGCGGCGCGCCCGCCACCCGTACCGGCTCCGTCACGGCGGCCGGCGGGGCGGTGGGGAGCAGCGGCCGGGGCAGGACCACGACGGCCGCCGTACCGCCCGGCTGCTGCTCGCGCAGCTCGACGCGGACGCCGTGGCGGGCGGCGAGCAGCGCCGTCACCCGCATGCCGAGGCCCTCGCCCTCGAAGGCGGCCGGGTCGGCCTCGGCCAGGCGCGCGTTCAGCTCGGCGAGCCGGGAGGAGGTCATGCCGATGCCCGCGTCCTGCACGGAGAGCATCACCTCACCGGACTCCAGGAGCCAGCCGGAGAGCTGGACCTCGGCGTCGGGCGGCGAGAAGGAGGTCGCGTTCTCCAGGAGTTCCGCGATCAGGTGGCTCAGGTCGTCCGCGGCGAAGCCGGCGATCTGGGCGTGCGGCGGCAGGGACTGGATGGTGACCCGCTCGTACCGCTCGATCTCGCTGACGGCGGCGCGCAGCACGTCGACGAGCGGGACGGGCCCGGCGTGGCCGTGGACGTGCTCGTGTCCGGCGAGGACCAGCAGGTTCTCGCTGTGTCGGCGCATGACGGTCGCCATGTGGTCGAGCTTGAAGAGGGTCGCGAGGCGGTCCGGGTCCTGCTCGCGCTCCTCCAGCTTCTCGATGACGCCGAGCTGCCGCTCGACGAGCCCGAGGCTGCGCAGCGAGAGGTTGACGAAGGTGTGGTGGACGGTGCTCCTGAGCCGTTCGAGGTCGGCGGTCAGAAGGGCGACCTGGCCCTGCAGTTCGGCGCGCTGGGTGGCCAGCTCGGCGCCGAGGGCCTCCTTGGCCGCGGTCAGGTCGGCCTGTCCGTCGCTGAGGCGCTCGCTGTGGACGGCGAGGCCGGAGAGCTTGCCGTGCAGGGTGTTCAGGGAGCGGACGACCTGCGCGAACTCGTCGTTGCGGCCGGTGAAGCGGATCGGCTCCTCGGCCTGCGGGGCGGGGGCGCCGGCGAGCCGGGCCGCGCCGATGCGGAGGACGGCGAGCGGCCGGGTGAGGGTGCGGGCGACGTACGTGGAGATGCCGATCGCGACCAGCAGACAGCCGCCGAGGAAGGCGATGCGCAGTTCGAGGGCGGTGACGTCGTCGTCGCGGAGGGCGCCGAGGCGCTCGACCCGCTCGGCGGCGAGCGCGGACTCGACGCCGCGCATCTGCTCGATACGGGCGGAGAGCGCGGCCTCCAGGCCGGCCGGGTCGGTCTCGCGCTCGGTCTCCGTCAGCCGGGGCTGGTCGGTGAGGGAGGCCAGCGAGCGCTCGGCGCTCTTGACGTCGGGGCCCGCGACGGTCGCCGCGAAGGAGTCACGGGCGGCGGAGCCGGCGGCCTGGTCGAAGTCGCCGAGGGCGGCGAGTTCGCGGACCCGGGCCTGCTGGGCGGCGGCCGTGAGGTTGTCGCGGGCCCGGTCGGCCTCGGCGGCGCCCGCGGGCACGTCGGGGACGTAGGTGCCGGTCTCGGGGTCGTAGCTGACCTCGCCGGTGGGCTCGGGCTGCGGCACGGCGAGCGCGGCGAGGAGCAGCCCGCGGGCGGCGGAGGCCTGCTCGACGGCGCGGCCGAGGGCCGCGGGGGCGCGGGTGGCCTCGGTGAGCGCGGTGTCGGCGGCGCGGGCCGGGGTCTGGTCGGCCAGTTCGTCGGCGAGGACCTGGAGCTTGCCGATGACCTGGGTGTAGGCCCGGTGCGCTTCCAGGGCCGTGCCCTTGCCGGTGAGGGCGGTGCGGCGGACGGAGGGGATCCCGGCGAGGTCGCGGCGGAGTTCGACGGAGGCGGCGGGCCGGATCTCGTCGATCTGGCGGTCGACCCGGGTGGACCGGGTGCTGGTGATCTGCCGCTTGTCCTTGGTGTCGCCGGTCTGGTTGTCACGGCCCGCGGCGATGTACGCGACGACCTCGTCGCGCTCGTCGGCGAGGGAGTGGGCCAGGGTGACGGCCTGCCGGTCGAGTTCGGCGAGGGTGACCAGGCTCTGGGCGTCGTTGAGCTGGGCGGAGGAGGTGAGGATCGCGGGGGCTCCGGCGACGAGGACCGTGATGCCCACGAGGGCGACACCGGCGACCAGCCGGTTGCGGACGCGCTTGGCGCGGCCGGCGGGAGGCTGGGACCGCGCGGGGTCCTGGGGCTGCGTCTGCGCGGGGGGTGCCGTGGCGGTGCCCTCCGCGGTCGGCGCTGCACCGGGGGTCTGGCTCCGCGTGCCGTTCTTGCTCCGAGGCCGCTTCATCTGCACCGGTGCTCGCATTCTTGACTCGTCCGCCCACAAAGCAGAGGTGACGGCCGGTCACATGGAGCGCCCCCACCCCTGGTACGGCTTCCGACCATTCCAGCGCTTCTGGGAAGGGGGCGCGCATCGGCCGCTCCGCCACCCGAACGAGTGAACAACACTCATGAGTTGGCGAACAACTTCTCCGGGTGGCGCGCCGGGGCCCGGAAAGCCCTCGGTTGGATCTTCCGGGCGGGCTTTGGCAGGATGCCCGCCCGCAGCTCCGCGGAGGTGGCTGTTCCGCCTCTCCCGCCGCCCTCCGCGGGTTGGTACAGGCCATTTCCGGTCATTTGCAGGTCCGGTGAAGGAGTGTGCGGGGCCGGGCACACTGGTCGTCATGCGCAGCGATGTCGCCTCCCTCCCCGGCAGCCCCGAACGCCCCAACGAGGACTGGGTGGCCACCGCCCTGCCCGCTTCGGGCGGCGGGGGAACCGTCGTCCTCCTCGACGGCGTCACACCACCCGCCGGTGATGACGGTTGTGTGCACACCGTGCCGTGGTTCACCGCGCGGCTCGGCGGGGCTTTGACCGAACTGTCCGCTTCCCGGCCGGACATGTCCCTGTCCGAGATCCTGTCGCGGGCAATCCGGCGCACCGCGGAAGCCCACCGGGACACCTGTGACCTTTCTCACGTACGTACCCCTCAGGCAACCGTGGTGCTCGCCCGCTGGGGCGACACCTCGGTCGAACACCTCGTCCTCTCCGACTCCGTCCTCCTCCTGGAGTCGCCGGAGGGGGCGGTGCGGGCCGTGCTCGACGACCGGCTCGACCGGGTACCGGACGAGATCCTGCGCTCCCTCGCGGCGACGGACCGGCTGCGGAACCGGGAGGGCGGCTTCTTCACGGCGGCGGCCGACCCGGCGGTGGCGGAGCGGGCGGTGACGGGGACGAGCCCGCGCGCGGAGGTGCGGTCCCTGGCCGCGCTGACGGACGGGGCGAGCCGCTGGGTGGAGCTGTTCGCCGAGGGCGACTGGGCGGAGTGCCACGGCGTCCTGCGCAAGGAGGGCGCGCTCGGTCTGCTCCAGCGGGTACGGACCCTGGAGGCGGCGGACGAGAGGGCGGGCGGGATACGCCGCTGGAAGCTGCACGACGACGCGACGGCCGCGTTCCTGGAGCTCGGCCCGGTCAGCCTTCCGCGCGCACGTTGAAGTGGTTCAGGAGGCGGGCGAGTTCGGCGACCTCGGCGCGGTCCCAGTCGGCGAGCTTGCGGACGTAGCGCTCGCGCCGGGCGTCGCGGACGCGCCGGAAGCGGTTCCGCCCCTCCTCGGTGAGACGGACGAGCGAGGCGCGGCCGTCGGCGGGGTCGGGGTCGCGGGCGACGAGCCCGAGGTCCTCCAGGGCGCGCAGCTGCCGGCTCATGGTGGCCTTGCCGACCCCGAAGTATCCGGCGAGTTCGGTGGCCCGCTGGGGGCCGGCGTCGTCGAGCCGGACGAAGAGGCCGTAGGCGGCGGGCTCCAGCTCGGGGTGGACCTCGCGGGCCATCTCGCCGGACTGGGCGCGGGCGCGGCGCAGGAAGACCGCCAGTTCGCGTTCGAGCGCGAGGAACTCCCGGTCGACCGCGACGGGCGGGGCGGCCCGGCCCGTACCGCTCGCGGACGGGGTGTCCCCGCGCCCGCTTCCCGTACCGCTCGCGGACGGGGTGTCCCCGCGCCCGCTTCCCGTACCGCTCACGGACGGGGTGTCCCGGTGTTCGCTTCCCGTACCGCTTCCGTGCACGTCAGCACCTCTCAGGAGTTCTCTCACGGCCCGCCGACGGCTTTCCGGCCGTTGAAAGTTTCTTCCGGCCGAGGCCATCGCCGCAGCTCCTTCAGAGTTTCGCAGGAGTAGACCAACGGCGGCGTCCGGGCCCCCTTCCGCCGGCCGGGTCTACGTGCGTAGCGTCGTCCCCGGCGTCATCGCTGACATGTCCACACCAGGCCTGTCGACATCGCTCCCCCACCGATCCTTTCGGAGGCACGCAATGCGTGTGCACAGATCCGGAACGACCCTCGCCGGTGCCGCGCTCGCGGCCCTGGCCCTCCTCCTCCCCCTCGCCGGATCCGCCGGTGCCGCCCAGGACCCGGGCGTCCGGCAGGTTCCCGCGCGGGGCTCCGCCAGCATGGGCATGGGCGTCCTCGCCCACGACGGGCGCGACGGCGCACCCGGCGGCGGCTCCGGCCGGGCCGCGCAGACGGAAGGCGTGGACGTCTCCAGCCACCAGGGGAACGTCGCCTGGGCCACGCTGTGGAACAGCGGCGTCAGGTGGGCCTACGTGAAGGCGACGGAGGGCACGTACTACAAGAACACCTCCTTCGCCCAGCAGTACAACGGCTCGTACAACGTGGGCATGATCCGGGGCACGTACCACTTCGCCACCCCGGACACGACGACCGGCGCGGCCCAGGCGGACTACTTCGTCAACAACGGCGGCGGCTGGTCGCCGGACGGGCGGACCCTGCCGGGGGTGCTGGACATCGAGTGGAACCCGTACGGCGCGACCTGCTACGGCAAGACCCAGGCCGGGATGGTGACCTGGATCCGCGACTTCCTGAACCGGTACAAGGCCCGGACCGGCCGGGACGCCGTCATCTACACGGCGACCAGCTGGTGGACCCAGTGCACCGGCAACTACGCCGGCTTCGCCGCGACCAACCCGCTGTGGGTCGCGCGGTACGCCGCCACCGTGGGCGAACTCCCGGCCGGCTGGCAGTACTACACGATGTGGCAGTACACGTCCTCCGGTCCCACGGTCGGCGACCACAACCACTTCAACGGCGATCTCTCGCGGGTGCAGGCGCTCGCGAACGGCTGACGCGCGTCTCACGAAGCGGCCCCCGGGTGTGCGGCACCCCGGGGGCCGCTTCGGCTTTTCCGGCCGACCCCCTTGCCTATTGGTATGGACCAATGCGACGCTCTACGCCGATCGCCCGGTATTCAACTTCCCGGCGCTCAGCGCGCGTTGCTCGTTCCGTCCTCCCCCACGCACGAGAGAGAGCCCCCGCATGCAGTCCTCCCGCCGTACCGCCACCGGCGTGGCCGCCCTGTCCGCCGCCGCCGCACTCGTCAGCCTCACCCCCACCACCGCGAGCGCCCACGGTGCCGTCTTCAACCCCGTCAGCCGGGTGGCCGCCTGTTACGCCGAGGGCCCCGAGACGCCCAGGTCACAGGTGTGCAAGGACCTCGTCGCCGACTCCGGCACCCAGCCGCTCTACGACTGGAACGAGGTCAACATCGCCAACGCCGCGGGCCGGCACCAGGCGGTCATCCCGGACGGCAAGCTCTGCTCGGCGAACCGCGAGAAGTACCGGGCCCTCGACTGGGCGCGCACCGACTGGCCGGCGACCGCCGTCGCCGCCGGCTCCTTCGACTTCAAGGTCCGGGTGACCGCCGCCCACGCCGGCACCATGACCGTCTACATCACCAAGCCGGGCTTCGACCCCACGCAGCCCCTCAAGTGGTCGGACCTGGACGCGACCCCCGTCGCCGTCCACAACACCTCCCGCACCGCCACCGACGGCTTCTACAACTTCACGGGCACCCTCCCCGCCCGCACCGGCCGCCACATCGTCTACAAGGTGTGGCAGCGCAACGACAGCCCCGAGGCCTTCTACAGCTGCTCGGACGTCACCTTCGGCGCCGCGGCCGCGCCCGCGCAGGCCAAGGCCCCGACCGAGGCGAAGATCGCTGCGGGCGCGTCCCTGTCCACCGTGAGCCACGCGGGCCACGGCGGCGACGAGCAGGCGCCGGCCCTCTCGGCCGAGACCACGACGACCCCCTCCTCGCCGCTCCCCCTCGCCCTGGCGGGCGCGGGCGGCCTCGCCGTCTTCGCGGCGGGCAGCCTCCTCCTGGGCCGCCGCCGGAACACGTCCGCCTCCTAGGAGCCGGATCTCCCGAGCGGGAAGAGGGCGGTGAGCCGGGGCAGCGCCAACCCCTCCGGTCGAGCCCCCTGGGGTTCGCCGTCCTCTTCCCAACCCCGGCCGTCGGCGAGCTCGTCCGCGAGCTCCTCGGCCAGCTCCTCGACGGCGTCGAGGAACTCCTCGCCGTCGTCGTCCTCCTGGCCGGTCAGCTCGTCGTACGCGTCCTGCGCCACATAGTCGAGCTCCTCCCACTCGGGCCACTCGTCGTCGTCCCACTCGTCCTGGTGGCGCCCCACGAGGCCCCGCACCTCGGGCACGTCGGCCAGCGCGTCCGGGTCGGCGACGACCGACTCGTACACCTTCCGCCCCTGGCCCACCAGCCAGAGCGTGAAGTAGTCGAAGCCGTCGTCGGTGCAGCCACCGCCCTCGATCCGGTTCGCCGCCCGCCACAGCGCGTGCGTCGCCGCGGCCTCGCCCGCGTCCTCGAGGCGCACCTGGAACTCCACGCTCTCCGCGGCAGGTCGGCGGAGCAACTCCGTCCGCAGCCACTCCAGCCGCTCGTCCCGGTCACCGGGGCGGCGGCTCAACTCGTCGATGAGAGCCCAGAAGGCGTCTTCGTTCATGCGTACGAGCATGACACCCCTCGCTGACATCCAGGTGACGAATTTCCCCCGGTGCGCCCCTGCTCCCGCCGGACACGGCGGAGCGGGGTGCCCCCGTCCGAGGACACCCCGCTCACCACGGGCCCGTTACGCCGCCACGCCCACCGGCACCGCCGCCGGGGCCAGCGCGATCTCCAGCACCTGACGGACGTCCGTCACCGGGTGGACCTCCAGCTTCTCCAGGATCTCGGCCGGGACGTCGTCCAGGTCGGCCTCGTTCCGCTTGGGGATCACGACCGTCGTGATGCCCGCCCGGTGCGCGGCGAGCAGCTTCTGCTTGACGCCGCCGATCGGGAGGACCCGGCCGGTGAGGGAGACCTCGCCGGTCATGGCCACGTCCGTGCGGACGAGCCGGCCGCTCAGCAGCGAGGCCAGTGCGGTCGTCATGGTGACGCCCGCGCTCGGGCCGTCCTTGGGGACGGCGCCCGCCGGGAAGTGGATGTGCACGCCGCGGTCCTTCAGACCGGTGACGGGCAGCTCCAGTTCCGCGCCGTGCGAGCGGAGGAAGGAGAGCGCGATCTGCGCCGACTCCTTCATCACGTCGCCCAGCTGACCGGTGAGGGTCAGGCCGGAGGCACCGGTCTCCGGATCGGACAGGGACGCCTCCACGAAGAGGACGTCACCGCCCGCGCCGGTCACCGCGAGCCCGGTGGCGACGCCGGGCACGGCGGTCCGGCGCTCCGCCGGGTCCTGGGCGGACTCCGGTACGTGGTGCGGCCGTCCGATGAGCCCCCGCAGGTCGTCCGGGCCGACCGTGAAGGGCAGCGCGCGGTCGCCGAGTTCGTGCTCGGCCGCGATCTTGCGGAGCAGCCGGGAGAGGGCGCGCTCCAGGGTGCGGACGCCCGCCTCGCGGGTGTACTCACCGGCCAGCCTGCGCAGGCTCGCGTCCTCCAGGACGACCTCGCCGGGCTCCAGGCCCGCGCGCTCCAGCTGCCGGGGCAGCAGGTGGTCGCGGGCGATGACGACCTTCTCGTCCTCCGTGTAGCCGTCGAGCCTGACCAGCTCCATACGGTCGAGGAGAGCCTCGGGGATGGCTTCGAGGACGTTGGCCGTGGCCAGGAAGACGACGTCGGAGAGGTCGAGTTCGACCTCCAGGTAGTGGTCGCGGAAGGTGTGGTTCTGCGCCGGGTCGAGGACTTCGAGGAGGGCCGCCGCGGGGTCGCCGCGGAAGTCGGAGCCGACCTTGTCGATCTCGTCGAGCAGGACCACCGGGTTCATGGACCCGGCCTCCTTGATGGCGCGGACGATCCGGCCGGGGAGGGCGCCGACGTAGGTCCTGCGGTGGCCGCGGATCTCCGCCTCGTCCCGTACGCCGCCGAGGGCGACCCGCACGAACTCGCGTCCCATCGCGTGCGCGACGGACTCGCCGAGGGAGGTCTTGCCGACGCCGGGCGGGCCGACGAGGGCGAGTACGGCTCCGCCGCGGCGGCCGCCGACGACGCCGAGGCCGCGCTCGGCGCGCCTCTTGCGCACGGCCAGGTACTCGGTGATGCGCTCCTTCACGTCGTCCAGGCCCGCGTGCTCGGCGTCGAGGACGGCGCGGGCGCCCCTGATGTCGTACCGGTCCTCGGTCCGCTCGTTCCACGGCAGTTCGAGGACGGTGTCCAGCCAGGTGCGGATCCAGGAGCCCTCGGGGGACTGGTCGCTGGACCGCTCCAGCTTCTCGACCTCCTTGAGGGCGGCCTCGCGGACCTTCTCGGGCAGGTCGGCGGCCTCCACGCGGGCGCGGTAGTCGTCGGACTCGTCGGCCGCGTCCTTGGACTCGCCGTTGAGGTCGCGGAGCTCCTTGCGGACGGCTTCGAGCTGGCGGCGGAGCAGGAACTCGCGCTGCTGCTTGTCGACGCCCTCCTGGACGTCCTTGGCGATGGTCTCGGCGACGTCCTGCTCGGCGAGGTGCTCGCGGAGCTGGGCGGTGGCGAGCCTGAGACGGGCGACCGGGTCGGCGGTCTCCAGGAGCGCGACCTTCTGCTCGACGGTGAGGAAGGGCGAGTAGCCGGAGTTGTCGGCGAGGGCGCCGACGCCGTCGATCTGCTGGACGCGGTCGACGACCTGCCAGGCACCGCGCTTCTTGAGCCAGCTGGTGGCCAGCGCCTTGTACTCCTTGATCAGGTCGGTGACCTGGCCGGGGAGCGGGTCGGGCAGGGTCTCCTCGACGGTGCCGCCCTCGACCCAGAGGGCCGCGCCGGGCCCGGTCGTACCGGCGCCGATGCGCACGCGGCCGATGCCGCGGATCAGGGCCCCGGGGTCGCCGTCGGACAGCCGTCCGACCTGCTCGACGGTGCCGAGGACGCCGGTTCCGGCGTAGGTCCCGTCGACGCGGGGCACGAGCAGCACCCGCGGCTTTCCGGCGCCGGGCCGCGCGGCGGCCTGGGCCGCCTCCACGGCGGCGCGCACCTCGTTGTCGGACAGGTCGAGCGGCACCACCATGCCGGGCAGCACGACCTCGTCGTCGAGCGGCAGCACGGGCAGAGTGAGCGGCACGGACGGCTTGGAGTCAGAAGCCATGATCTCCCCTTCGGCAGTCAAGTTGAGCTATGTGGACTCAATGCATGTGAGCCCGAGGATGTTCCCGACCACCCGTTCGCTCTGAGCGATCACTCTCCCGTCGACCCCGCCCGAACAGATGTAATGACCCTATGGATATCTCGTCTATTACATCGGCGTGGGTGGCGGGCTGGACCCTCTCCCGGGGGACCCCGGCGGCCGTCGCCGAGCCCTGGGGGTACCGGATCGACGTCGGTCTCCCCCGGCACGTCGTGCGGCATGTCCTGCCCGCCCCCGACGCGGACTCCGTCGGCGCGCTCTGCGCCCGCCTCACCGCCCCGTACAGCTGGCTCAAGATCATGGCGGGCCCCGAGGACGCGGCCGCGTGGATCACCGACGGGTGGACCGTCCCCGACGACCCCGGCTTCATGATGGTCAAGCCGCTCGACCCCGGCGCCCGGCCCGTGCCGCCGGAGGGGTACGCCCGGACCACCGAGGTCAGGGACGGTGTGGTCCGGGTCCGGATCCTCGCCCCCGACGGCACCCTGGCCGCGCGCGGCCAGATCGCGCCCACCGGCTCGACCGCCGTCGCCGACCAGATCGAGACCGACCCCGCGCACCGGCGGCGCGGGCTCGGCGCCAACGTCATGCGCACCCTGGAGGCCGCCGCCGCCCAGGCGGGCGCCGGGACCGGGGTGCTCGCCGCGACCACGGACGGGCTCGCGCTGTACGACGCGCTGGGCTGGCGGTACCGGGGGCCGCTCACCGGAATCGTCCGGGACGGCGCCTGACGTACGGCCCCGGGTCCGGCCTCCCCGAGGGAACCCGGCCGTCCGGCTGCGCGCCGGGCCCGTCACCCGGCATGCTCGGTCCATGGTGCGAGGCGTACGGCGGACGTGGTGCGGGGCCCTGCTGCTGGCGGGCGCCCTGGTCGGCGGCGTGAGCGGCTGCGGGCCGGGCGGCGGGCCCGCGCCGGGCGCCACCGGCCCCACCGCCACCGCACCCGGCGCCACCACCGCCCCGGGCACCGCCACCGCCACGCCGGGAACCCCGGGAACCCCGGGAACTCCAGGCACCCCGAGCACCCCGGGCACCCCGTCGGCCGACCCGCAGCCGGGTGAGGTCCTCGTCGAGGTGGTCGTCAGCGGTGGCCTCGCCGGCGTCCGCAACCGGCTCGTCGTCCGCTACGACGGCGGCTGGACCAGCCGCTCCGGAACCGAGCCGCCCCGCACCGGTCGGCAGACCCCCGCCGAGGCCGCCGAGCTCCGGGCCGCCCTGGAGGACCCCGCGTACGCCCGGGTCCCCGAGCGGCCCACCGGCGGACCGGTCGCCGACGGCTTCCAGTACGCCGTGACGTACCGCCACCGCCTCGTCGTCGCGGGCGACGGGGAACGCCCTCCCGCCCTCCGGCGGGTCTTCGCCGCCCTCCCGGAGGGCGGCCCGCCGACGAGCCCCTGAGCGGAGGGACACGCACCCGGGCCGGGCACGCGATCCCGTGGCCGGAACCGGCACACGCGGGCCGTCCCGTGCACGGAGCAGAGACGCGGGCCGTCCCGTGGACGGACCCGGCCCACGCGCGCGATCCCGTGAACCGGACCGGCCCACGCGGGCGATAGAGAGGGCGTGAGACTGTTGCGCCCCGCAGGGGGAGGCCCCTCCGGGGGCGACGAGGACGATGCCGCGCTGCTGCGCGCGGTCGCCCGGGGGAACACCGAGGCGCTCGCCGTGCTGTACGACCGGCACGCCGGCTGGCTGCACGCGCGCCTCGCCCGGCGCTGCCCGGACGAGGAGACCGTACGGGAGGTCCTCCAGGACACCTTCGTCACGGTCTGGCGCTCGGCCGGCGGCCACCGGGGCCGGGGCGAGGCCGGCGGCTGGCTCTGGGTGATCGCCGCCCGGCGGCTGGTCGACGCCCAGCGGGCACGCGCCCGCGTGGAGCGCGCCGCCACCGCCACCCCGGCGGAACCGCCCCCGACCGCGCCCTCCGCCGAGGAACGGGTGCTCGCGGGCCTGGAGTACGGGGAGGTGGGCGCCGCCCTCGACCGGATCTCCCCCGAACTCGCCGAGGTCCTGCGGGCGACCGTCGTCGACGGCCTGACGACCCGCGAGACCGCCCGGCTCCTCGGCATACCCGAGGGCACCGTCAAGACCCGCGCCCTGCGCGCCCGCCGCGAACTGCGCGCGGCTCTCGGGGCGGGCCGCCCCGGGGGACCCCACCCCCTGGGAGGCACCGCATGACGTCCCCCTGGCACGTCACCGAGACCCTGGCGGCCCACTACGCGCGGGGCACGGCCCCCGAGACGGACGCCTGGTCCCTGGAGAAGCACGTCGAGTCCTGCGGCGGCTGCGCGGCCCGCGTCTCGGCCGCCGTCCGCTCCGGCGCGGCGGGCCCCGTCCTCGCGTCCGTCCGCGACGAGCTCCTGACCTCCCTCGGACACCGGCCCGCCCCTGCCGCCGCCCCCGGAGGCGCCCTGCGGCACGCCCCCGTCGCCGGGAGCCCCCCCGGGCGCCGGGCGAGGTTCTGGTGGGCCGTCGGGCCCGCGCTGCGCGGGTCCTGGGTGGTGGCCGTGCTCCTCGTCGTCGGCGGGGCCTTCGCACTCGCCCACGGGGCCGGCTTCCGGGGGGCGCGGAGCCTGCTGCTCGCCGTCTCGCCGCTCCTTCCGCTCGCCGGGGTCGCCGTCTCGTACGGACGGCACGCCGACCCGCTGTACGAGATCACCGCCGCCACCCCGTCCGGCGGACTGCGGCTGCTGCTCACCCGTACCGCCGCCGTCCTCGCCGTGTGCGTGCCGCTGCTGACGGCGGCCGGGGCGCTGCTGCCGCCGGTGGCCGGCTTCCCGGGCGCGGCCGCCTGGCTGCTCCCGGGTCTCGCGCTGACCCTGGGCGCCCTCGCGCTCGGTTCGTTCGTGGGCTGCCGGGCGGCGGCCGCGACGCTCGGCGGGGGCTGGCTGCTCGCCGTCACGGGCCCGCTGCTCGGGCAGCCGGACGCGGGTGCCCCCTCGGGGGCGGCCACGCTCGCCCCGTACTTCTCCGGCCCCGCCGCGCAGGGGGGGTGGGCGGGCGCCGCGCTCGCCTGTGCCGCCCTCCTCGCGCTGCGGCGCCGTTCCTTCGACCACCTGGAGCCCCGGTGAACATCCCGACCGCCGTCGCCGTGACCGGACTGACCGTCCGCCACCGCCGTACCGTCGCCCTCGACCGGCTGGACCTCTCCCTCGGGCCCGGCGTGCACGGCCTGCTCGGCCCGAACGGGGCCGGGAAGACCTCCCTCATCCGGGTCCTCGCGACCGTCGCCGCGCCCTCCTCGGGCCGGGTGGAGCTGCTCGGCGGCGACGCCACGAGCCACCGCGGCCGGACCGGCATCCGGCGCAGGCTCGGCTATCTGCCCCAGGAGTTCGGCTACTACCCGGGCTTCACCGTGCGGGAGTTCGTCGCGTACGTCGCCTGGCTCAAGGAGCTGCCGGCCGACCGGGCCCCGGCGGCCGTGGAGCGCGCGGTGCGGCGGGTCGGGCTCGGCGACCGGATCGACGCGCGGATGAAGACCCTCTCGGGCGGCATGGTCCGGCGCGCCGGGATCGCCCAGGCGATCGTGAACGAACCCGAGCTGCTGCTCCTCGACGAACCGACCGCCGGTCTCGACCCGGAACAGCGGGTCGACTTCCGTTCGCTGCTGAGGGAGTTGGGCACGGAGGCGACGGTCGTGGTCTCCACGCACCTGGTGGAGGACGTGGCCGCCGCGTGCACCGGGGTGGCCCTGATCGAGGCGGGCCGGCTCGCCTTCCAGGGCACGACGGCGGACCTCACCTCGCTGGGCGGGGAGTCCACCGGCGCGGACGACTCCACGACGCACGCCGTCGAGCGCGGCTACACGGCCGCCCTGCGCGCCCACCGGTCGCCCGCGGAGACGAAGGGGGCGCTCCGATGACCGCCACCCTCACCCCGCCGGGCACCGAGCCGACCGCGCCCGTGCGGGCCCCCTCGCCGCTCCTCACCGAGCTGCGGCGCGGGATCGGCCCGTGGACCGGCGCCGCCGTCGCCCTCACCCTGCTCCTGACGATGTACGGCAAGGCGCCCGGCTGGCAGGCCCGCTGGAGCGACGCCACGAACATGCTGCACGTCGCCGCCGGGCTGCTCGGCGGGCCGCTCGCGCTCGCCGCGGGCTGCTGGCAGGGCGGCCGGGACCGGCGGCGGCGGACGTTGGACCTCTGGGAGTCCGTCCCCCGCCCGCCGCTGCGCCGGGTGCTCGTCGCGGCCGCCCCGTCCGCGCTCTGGCCCGCCGCCGGCGTGCTCCTGGCCGACGCCGTCTGTCTCCTCGCGACCTGGCCGTACGTCTCCGGGGGCCGCCCCTTCCTCGAACTCCTCGCCGCCGACGTGGTGGCCGTCGGCGCCCTCGGCGCGCTGGGCCATGTCGTCGGACAGGTGGTCCGCTGGCGGCTCACGGCCCCGCTCCTGGGCATCGTCGGATACGTGGGACTCGCGCTCGCCACGTACACGGAGGGCACCGCCCGCTGGCTGGGCCCCGCCGGTGAGCACCAGTCCTTCTGGGACCGGCCGGTGTGGTGGTTCGCCCCCGTGTCGATGGCGTGGACGGCGGGGCTCGCGCTCGCCGCGCTCCTCGCGTACGGCCTGCGCCCGGCCCGGCTGCGGACGCTCGCCCTGGTTCCGCTGGCCGTGGCGGTCGCCGCCGCCGGCCTGATCCTGCGCCTTCCGGCGGACCAGGGACCGTGGCGCCCGGACCCGGCCCTGGCCCGGCAGGTCTGCGACGACGGCACGCCGCAGGTCTGTCTGACGGTCCTGGACCAGAATCTGCTGCCGGAGGTGTCGGCGGTGCTCGCCCCGCTGAACGCGCGCCTCAGGGGACTGCCCGGCGCCCCGGTCCGCTGGGTGGCCGGTCCGTACGGACCCACCCGCCCCGGCGACATCGAGCTGCCCGACGCCGCCCAGGACGCGACGCGCGGCCGGCTCACCCGCCCCGACCTGTACCTGAACTCGGCCGTGACCTGGCTCTTCTCGGACACGTGCGAGCCGGGCGACGGCACGGGCCCGAACGCGCGCCGGGCGAGCGACATCCACCTCGCGGTCTCCGAGTGGCTGGCCCCGACCCCCGCCGGCTACGGCCCCGACCCCACCGCCGCGCAGCCGTACATCGAGCGGCTCCGCGCCAGGTCCCCGGCCGAGCAGCGCGACTACCTGACCCGCTATCTCGCGGCGAACGGCTGCCACCCGGACGAGGTGCCGGTCCCGTGAGGCTCTATCTGCGCTCCCGCGCGGTGCCCGCCACGCTCGCCGCCCTCGTCGGCACGGCGGTGGTCGCCGCCCTCGCGGCCCGCTGGCTGGTGTCGCTGCCCGCCTTCGACCACACGGCCCGGCTGCCGGTCGTCGTCTTCGGCCCGCTGCTCGCGGTGGCCGCGATCGGCACCGGGCTGCACACGCCGAGCGACGAGCTGGACCGTACGGCGGTCCGCCCGTGGTGGCCCCGGCGCCTCGCCCACCTGCTCGCCGCGACCGCGCTCGCCGTCGGCCTGCTGGCCCTCGCCGTGCCGGGTCACGCGGAGGCCTTCGGGCCGCCCGCCGCCGTACGCAACACGCTGGGGCTCGCGGGGGTGACGGCGGGCGCCGCCGCCCTCGTGGGCGCCCGGCTGAGCTGGCTGCCGCCCGCCTTCGCCGTCGGCGCGGTCTATCTGGCGGCGCCGTCCCGGCCGGGCGGCGCGGCCCAGTGGTGGGCCTGGGTGATGCAGCCGGGTCCGCAGGCCGGGGCGTGGACGGTGGCGGTCGCCGTGTTCGTGGCCGGTTCCGGTCTGTACGTGTGGCGGGGTGGCCGGCGGGTTCCGGCCACCGAGTCCTGATCCACGCCCTCCGCTCCGGCGGAAGCCCGTACGGGGCCGGAGCCCGCCCCGTACGGCGTGGCACCGCGCGGCGGCCGACCCGGCCCTTCGTCCGGCCCCGCGCCCCGCGCGCGGGGCGCCGCCCGCCGGTGCGCGCGCCTGTCCGGAACCCATCTCCCCTCCCCCGTAACGGGTTTGTCCCGGCCGCGTCGCCCCGTAAGGATGGGCCGGGACCGACCGCCGAGACGAGAGCGGAGACCGCCGATGCCGGCACCTGTGACCCTCGACCGCCGTGAAGGACCCTACGGAGAGGTCGTACTGCGCCGCCGTGCCGAGCACTTCGAGATCATCGCCAACGGGACCTTCCTGATGGACACCTCCGACGGGCGTTCCGAGCGGCTCCTGATCGACGCCGCGCAGGCCGCGCTGCCCGAGGCCGCCCGGGCCGGTGCCACCGTCCTCGTCGGCGGCCTCGGCGTCGGCTTCTCCCTCGCCCACGCCGCCGCCGACCCCCGCTGGAGCCGGATCACCGTCGTCGAGCGGGAGGAGGCGATCATCGACTGGCACCGGCGGGGGCCGCTCGCGTCGATCTCCGGAGCGGCTCTGGCCGATTCCCGCACCGTGATCCTGCACACGGACCTGGTGGACCACCTCGCCACCTCCCCCGACACGTACGACGCCCTCTGCCTGGACATCGACAACGGGCCGGACTGGACGGTCACCGAGGACAACGAATCCCTGTACACGGCCGGGGGATTGGCGGCCTGCGCGGCCCGGCTGAATCCGGGCGGAGTGCTCGCCGTGTGGTCCGCCCGACCCTCCGGCGATTTCGAAGGGTCCTTGCGGAATGCCGGATTCAGCGGGGTACGGACGGAAGAGATCCCCGTTGCCCGGGGCGTCCCCGACGCGGTCCACCTCGCCGTCCGTCCCGGATAGCTCCTGGATAGCCGGGACGCCACCGGTACCTCTAGGCTGCTGAGCCGACATCGGCGACGCGAGGCGGGGCAATGGAGCAGACACACACCACTCACCACGGTGCGGCGGCCACTCCGGGGGCCCAGCGGCGCGTCCTGGTGGTCGAGGACGACGCGACGATCGTGGAGGCGATCTCCGCGAGACTCCGCGCCGAGGGCTTTCTCGTGCAGACCGCGACCGACGGCCCGGCGGCCGTCGACGCGGCCGAGGCCTGGCAGCCGGACCTGATGGTCCTCGACGTGATGCTGCCCGGTTTCGACGGCCTGGAGGTGTGCCGCCGGGTCCAGGCCGCGCGGCCCGTCCCGGTCCTCATGCTGACCGCCCGCGACGACGAGACCGACATGCTGGTCGGCCTGGGCGTGGGCGCCGACGACTACATGACCAAGCCGTTCTCCATGCGTGAGCTGGCCGCCCGGGTGCACGTGCTGCTGCGCCGGGTGGAGCGGGCGGCGCTCGCGGCGGTCACCCCGCGCAGCGGCATCCTGCGCCTGGGCGAGCTGGAGATCGACCACGCGCAGCGCCGGGTCCGGGTCCGCTCCGAGGACGTGCACCTGACCCCGACCGAGTTCGACCTGCTGGTCTGCCTGGCGAGCACCCCCCGGGCGGTCCTCTCCCGCGAGCAGCTGCTGGCCGAGGTGTGGGACTGGGCGGACGCCTCGGGGACCCGGACCGTGGACAGCCACATCAAGGCGCTGCGCCGGAAGATCGGGGCCGAGCGGATCCGCACGGTCCACGGCGTCGGCTACGCGCTGGAGACCCCGGCGCTGTGAGCCGGCGGGGGCCCGGAGGGCCGCGGGAGCAGCGGGGGCCCGGCGGTGCGGTGCGCCGGCGGCGCCGGATCGTGATCTCGATCAAGACGAAGCTGGGCGCCCTGGTCGTCGGGGCGGTCCTGCTGACCTCCTGCCTGGCCCTGGTGGCGATCCGCACGTCCACGGAGTTCCGGTACATCACGATCTTCGCGATGATCGCGACCCTGTTGATCACCCAGTTCGTGGCGCAGTCCCTGACGGCTCCGCTCGACGAGATGACGACGGTGGCCGGGACGATCTCGCGCGGGGACTTCACCCGCCGGGTGCGGGGCGCGGACCGGCGGGACGAGCTGGGCGACCTGGCGTCGACGATCAACCGCATGGCGGACGACCTGGAGGCCGTCGACCGGCACCGCAAGGAGCTGGTGGCCAACGTGTCGCACGAGCTCCGCACCCCGATCGCCGCGCTCAGGGCCGTACTGGAGAACGTCGTGGACGGGGTCTCCGAGGCGGATCCGGAGACGATGCGGGGGGCACTCAAGCAGACCGAGCGGCTGGGCCGGCTCGTGGAGACGCTGTTGGACCTGTCACGCCTTGACAACGGTGTCGTGGGGCTGCGGGCGAGTCGGTTCGAGGTCTGGCCGTACCTCTCGGGAGTTCTGCGGGAAGCGAACCTGGCCGCCTCGCAGCGCGGGCTCTCGTCCACCTCGGGCCTGCACAACCGCACGGACGTCCATCTGCACCTGGACGTGTCGCCGCCGGAGCTGGTCGCGCACGCCGACGCGGAGCGGCTGCACCAGGTGATGGCGAACCTGATCGACAACGCGGTGAAGCACTCGCCGCCGCACGGCCGGGTCACGGTCAGGGCCCGGCGCGGCCGGTATCCGGACTCGCTGGAGCTGGAGGTCGAGGACGAGGGCCCCGGCATCCCCGAGTCGGAGCGGCACAGGGTCTTCGAGCGCTTCAACCGGGGCACGGCGGCGCACCGGTCGGGGCCGGGGAGCGACGGCGGCACCGGGCTCGGGCTCGCGATCGCGCGCTGGGCGGTGGATCTGCACGGCGGCGGGATCGGTGTGGCCGAATCCGCACGCGGATGCCGCATCAGGGTCACTCTTCCGGGAAGTACCCGACCGAGAGATTGACGTAGGGTCGAACAGGAAGAGCCGGTCCCGCGCCGCGCAGCCGCTCCGGTGGAGCCGGTTGACCGGGGTGTACACCAGCGGGACGTGGTCAGGGGTGCGGCCGAGGCGGGCCGTACTCGTGCTTCTCCGTACCCTCACAGCCGTGAAACCCCGCTTGTTTCCCGCCATTCACGGCTCCGAAACACCCCGTCAAGTGTGACTTGCGCGACGTTGGTGCGCCCGGCCTGCACCTCCCGGCCGGACAGGCGTAGCCTTGATTCCCGCTGTCCATCACCTTGTGAAGCGGAAGAGGGCGGTTGCCGCCGTGTCGTCTCAGTCCCCCAGTACCCCGAGCTCCCCGACCGACCAAGACGGGCAGGGCCAGAACCCTGCAGCCGCCTTCGGTGCCAATGAGTGGCTCGTCGACGAGATCTACCAGCAGTACCTCCAGGACCCGAATTCGGTCGATCGTGCCTGGTGGGACTTCTTCGCCGACTACAAGCCCGGAACGTCGGAGACCCCGGCCGCCCCGGCACCCACCACGCAGAGCGCGCCCGCCGCGCAGCAGGCCGGCCCCGCACAGGCCGCTCCTGCCGCTCCTGCGGCCGTTCCGGCCCCCGCGCCCGCTCCGGTCGCGGCCCCGGCCCCGGCGCCCGCTCCGGCTCCCGTGAAGCCCGCCGCGGCCCCGGCCGCGCCGGTCGCCGCGAAGCCGGCCGCCGCCGCTCCGGCCGCGGCGAAGGCCGCGCCTGCGGCCGAGGCCCCCGCGGGCCCCGAGCTGATCACGCTGCGCGGCCCCGCCGCCGCGGTCGCGAAGAACATGAACGCCTCCCTGGAGGTGCCGACGGCCACGTCCGTCCGCGCCGTCCCGGTGAAGCTGCTCTTCGACAACCGGATCGTGATCAACAACCACCTGAAGCGCGCCCGGGGCGGGAAGATCTCCTTCACGCACCTCATCGGCTACGCGATGGTGCAGGCGATCAAGGCCATGCCGTCGATGAACCACTCCTTCGCGGAGAAGGACGGCAAGCCGACCCTGGTCAAGCCGGAGCACGTGAACTTCGGTCTCGCGATCGACCTGGTGAAGCCCAACGGCGACCGCCAGCTCGTCGTCGCGGGCATCAAGAAGGCCGAGACGCTCAACTTCTTCGAGTTCTGGCAGGCGTACGAGGACATCGTCAAGCGCGCCCGCGTGGGCAAGCTCACGATGGAGGACTTCACCGGCGTCACGGTCTCCCTGACGAACCCCGGTGGCCTCGGCACCGTCCACTCCGTGCCGCGTCTGATGCCCGGACAGTCGGTCATCATGGGCGTCGGCTCGATGGACTACCCGGCCGAGTTCCAGGGCACCTCCCAGGACACCCTGAACAAGCTGGGCATCTCGAAGGTCATGACCCTGACCTCGACGTACGACCACCGGGTCATCCAGGGCGCCGCCTCCGGCGAGTTCCTGCGCGTCGTCGCCAACTACCTCCTCGGCGAGGAGGGGTTCTACGACGAGATCTTCAAGGCCCTGCGCATCCCCTACGAGCCGGTCCGCTGGCTCAAGGACATCGACGCCTCGCACGACGACGACGTCACCAAGGCCGCGCGCGTCTTCGAGCTCATCCACTCCTACCGGGTCCGCGGCCACGTCATGGCCGACACCGACCCGCTGGAGTACAAGCAGCGCAAGCACCCCGACCTGGACATCACCGAGCACGGCCTCACCCTCTGGGACCTGGAGCGGGAGTTCGCGGTCGGCGGCTTCGCCGGCAAGTCGATGATGAAGCTCCGCGACATCCTCGGCGTGCTGCGCGACTCGTACTGCCGCACCACCGGCGTCGAGTTCATGCACATCCAGGACCCGAAGCAGCGCAAGTGGATCCAGGACCGCGTCGAGCGCCCGCACTCCCGTGTGGAGCGCGAGGAGCAGCTGCGGATCCTGCGCCGGCTCAACGCGGCGGAGGCCTTCGAGACCTTCCTGCAGACGAAGTACGTCGGCCAGAAGCGCTTCTCCCTGGAGGGCGGCGAGTCCGTCATCCCGCTGCTCGACGCGGTCATCGACTCGGCCGCCGAGTCGCGCCTCGACGAGGTCGTCATCGGCATGGCCCACCGCGGCCGTCTGAACGTCCTGGCGAACATCGTCGGCAAGTCGTACGCGCAGATCTTCCGCGAGTTCGAGGGCAACCTCGACCCGAAGTCGATGCACGGCTCCGGCGACGTCAAGTACCACCTGGGCGCCGAGGGCACCTTCACCGGCCTGGACGGCGAGGAGATCAAGGTCTCCCTGGCCGCCAACCCCTCGCACCTGGAGGCGGTCGACCCGGTCCTGGAAGGCATCGTCCGCGCCAAGCAGGACGTCATCAACAAGGGCGGCACGGACTTCACCGTCCTGCCCGTCGCCCTGCACGGTGACGCGGCCTTCGCCGGCCAGGGTGTCGTCGCCGAGACGCTGAACATGTCGCAGCTGCGCGGCTACCGCACCGGCGGCACGGTCCACATCGTCATCAACAACCAGGTCGGCTTCACCGCCGCCCCGGAGTCCTCGCGTTCCTCGATGTACGCGACCGACGTGGCCCGCATGATCGAGGCGCCGATCTTCCACGTGAACGGCGACGACCCGGAGGCCGTGGTCCGCGTCGCGCGGCTCGCCTTCGAGTTCCGCCAGACGTTCAACAAGGACGTCGTGATCGACCTCATCTGCTACCGCCGCCGCGGTCACAACGAGGGCGACAACCCGCAGTTCACCAACCCGCAGATGTACAACCTGATCGACAAGAAGCGTTCGGTGCGCAAGCTGTACACCGAGTCGCTCATCGGTCGCGGCGACATCACCCTCGAAGAGGCGGAGCAGGCGCTCCAGGACTTCCAGGGCCAGCTGGAGAAGGTGTTCGCGGAGGTCCGCGAGGCCACCGCCGCCCCGACCCCGGCGCACGTCCCGGACGCCCGCGCCGAGTTCCCGGTCGGTGTCACCACCGCGGTCTCCACGGAGGTCGTGAAGCGGATCGCCGAGTCGCAGGTCACCATCCCGGAGCGGATCACGGTCCACCCGCGTCTGCTGCCGCAGATGCAGCGCCGCGCCGCGTCCATCGACGACGGCACCATCGACTGGGGCTTCGGCGAGACCCTCGCCATCGGCTCCCTGCTGATGGAGGGCACCCCGGTCCGGCTCTCCGGCCAGGACTCCCGCCGCGGCACCTTCGGCCAGCGCCACGCGGTCCTGGTCGACCAGGAGACCGGCGAGGACTACACCCCGCTGCTCTACCTGACCGAGGAGCAGGCCCACTACAATGTCTACGACTCGCTGCTCAGCGAGTACGCGGCGATGGGCTTCGAGTACGGCTACTCGCTGGAGCGCCCGGACGCCCTGGTCGTCTGGGAGGCCCAGTTCGGTGACTTCGTCAACGGCGCGCAGACCGTCGTCGACGAGTTCATCTCCTCGGCCGAGCAGAAGTGGGGCCAGACCTCCGGCGTCACGCTGCTCCTGCCGCACGGCTACGAGGGCCAGGGCCCGGACCACTCGTCCGCGCGCCCGGAGCGCTTCCTCCAGATGTGCGCCCAGGACAACATGACGGTCGCCATGCCGACGCTGCCGTCGAACTACTTCCACCTCCTGCGCTGGCAGGTGCACAACCCGCACCACAAGCCGCTCATCGTCTTCACCCCGAAGTCGATGCTGCGTCTGAAGGCCGCGGCGTCCAAGGTGGAGGAGTTCACCACCGGCGGCTTCCGCCCGGTGATCGGCGACTCGACGGCGAACCCGGCGGACGTCCGCAAGGTCGTCTTCTGCGCGGGCAAGGTCTACTACGACCTGGAGGCCGAGCGTCAGAAGCGCGGTGACACGGAGACCGCGATCATCCGTCTGGAGCGCCTGTACCCGCTGCCGGGTGCCGAGCTCCAGGCCGAGATCGCCAAGTACCCGAACGCCGCGAAGTACATCTGGGCGCAGGAGGAGCCGGCGAACCAGGGTGCCTGGCCGTTCATCGCGCTCAACCTGATCGACCACCTGGACCTGGCGGTCGGCGCGGACATCCCGGCGGGCGAGCGCCTGCGCCGGATCTCGCGTCCGCACTCCTCCTCCCCGGCGGTCGGCTCGGCCAAGCGCCACCAGGCGGAGCAGCAGCAGCTGGTCAACGAGGTCTTCGACGCCTGATCGTCGCCCTCGGAGCACGTACGGAGGCCCGGCAACCCCGCGAGGGGGTGCCGGGCCTCCGGCGTTCTCACGGCCGGGCCGGACGGGCCTCACGCGTTCTCACGGCGGGCCGGTCCGGCGTTCTCGCGCGCGGCCGGGTCAGAGGTTGGCCTCGAAGTCCCAGTACGGGCGGTTGCGCTGGCGCGCCGAGAGGGTGTGGGGGTGCTGGGCGCCCAGGGTCCTGGTGAGGGTGAGCAGGGCGTCCTCCTCCAGCTTCCCGGCCTCCTCGGTCTCGCGCAGTCCGCGCAGGTCGGTGGCGAGCGAGACCTGGCAGGAGAGGGTCAGCGGGTGCTCGTTGCCCATGACGTGGCGGGCCCGGCGCAGGGTGTCCCGGCTGAGTTCGGCGGCGTCGGACACCCGCCCGTTGAAGTTGCGGGCGGCGGTGGCGTTGAGAGCGCAGCCGAGGACCCAGGGGTGGTCGGGGCCGAGGGCGGCGGTGAGTCCGGCGAGCGCCGCCTCCAGCATCGTCATGGCCTCGGTGCGCTCGCCGGCCGCCTGCATCACGAGGGCGGTGTTGGCGAGGACGCCGGTGGAGACGGGGTGGGCGGGTCCGAGCAGGGCGCGGTAGCCGGCCTCGGCCTCGTTGATGAGGGCGCGGGCCCGGTCGAGGTCGCCGTGTTCGCGCAGGTAGTTGGCGTAGTTGGTGACCGCGGAGAGCGTGAGGTAGTGGCCGCGCCCCTGGGCCTGTTCGAGGTGGTCGAGGACCCCGGCCATGACGGCCCCGATGTCCTCCTTGAAGCCGCCCTCGCGGCGCCGGCAGAGGGCGAGCTGGCTGCGGGCGTAGAGGGTCTGCTGGTGCTGTGCGCCGAGGATCTTCACATGGAGGCGGACGTTGGCCTCCTGGCGGCCGAGGGCCTCGCGGTAGCGGCCGAGCAGCCGGAGGTCCTGGGCGACGGCGTTGTTGGAGTTGAGGGTGGAGGGGTGGTGGGGGCGCAGGATGTTCTCGCAGCGGGCGAGGGTGTCGGCGTCCTGGTCGTACGCCTGCTGGTAGCGGCCGAGCATCCGCAGGACGACGCCGACGTTGTGCCGGGCGGCGAGGGTGAGCTGCTGGGTCTCGCCGAGGAGGGTCCGCGCCTCGGCGAGGACCTCGCGCTGGAGGTGTTCGGACTCCTTGTACTGGCCGAGGAAGCGCAGGTCGCGGGCGATGCAGATCTTGGACTTGAGTTCGCCGAGCTCGTCGGGGTGGTCGGCGGCGGTGAGCAGGTTGCGGCGGGTGAGGTCGAGTTCGTACGCCTCGCGGAAGCCGCCGCTGCGGCGCAGGATGTCGCCCTCCACGGTGGTGAGTTCCTGCATGTGCGGGGAGAGCGGGTCCATGAACCCGGTCCAGCTGCCGCGGATGCGTTCGGCGAGGCGGGTGCCGGCCTTGTACTCGCCGCTGCGGTCGCAGTAGCGCAGGCAGTTGAGGACGGTGGTCTGGATGCGCGGGTCGGTGCTGCGCAGCGCCCCGGAGGGCTCCAGGTGGGGCAGGAGTTCGGAGTAGCGGGGCCAGTTCCGGCTGTCGGTCGGGTTCCCGGGGTCGGCCTCGGCGAGGAGGGTGCGGACGGCCTTGCGGTGGGCTTCGCGGTGCTCGCCGTCGGTGAGCCGGGACACGATGTCGTGGACGAGCCGGTGCATGTGGACCGACTCCTGCTGGGGTACGGCCTCCTCGCTGACGGGCCCCCGGGTCTCCCGGGTGAGCACCGAGTAGTTGACGAGGGTGTCGAGCGCCCGGGACCAGGCCGGCAGGTCGGTGGCCATCCACCGCAGGTCCTCGGGGAGCGGGGCCTGCGGGTGGGCGCGGACGATGCCGAGCGGGATGCGGCCGGGGGCGAAGGAGGCGCAGAGGCTGAGGATGTCGATGGCCTGGGGCTGGGCGCGCCGGAGCCGGTTGATCAGTATCGACCAGGAGGTGAGGGAGGTGTTGGGCATGCCGTCGCCGCCGCGGGGTTCGTCGACGGTGGAGAGCCGTCCCTCGCGGACCATGCGCAGGTACTCGGAGGCCTCCATGCCGGACTCGCCGAGCCAGGCGGCGGCCTGGACGAGGGGCAGGGGTACGTCTCCGAACTCGGCGGCGACCTCGTCGGCCTCGGCGGCGGTGATGTGCGGGGCGCGGCGCATGAGGTAGCCGGTGGATTCGGCGCGGTCGAAGTTGCGGACCGGCAGCACGTCGGTGTGTTCGCGCCAGCCGTGGTTGCGGGAGGTGATGAGGACGTGTCCGGGGCCGTGCGGGAGCATGACGTTGACGCCCTCGATGTCGTCCCAGCCGTCGAAGACGACGAGCCAGCGGCCGTGCGGGTCGCCGCGGCGGAGGGCTTCGCGGACGGCGCGGATGCGTTCGCCGGGCTCGCTGCCGGTGGGGAGTTCGAGGGCGACGGCGAGTTCGCCGAGGCGGTCGCGCTGGACGTTGCGGTCGTCGGAGCTGACCCACCAGATGACGTCGTAGTCGGAGCTGAAGCGGTGGGCGTACTCGGCGGCGATCTGGGTCTTGCCGATGCCGGACATGCCGAGGAGGGTGTACGCGGCGTTGCCGCGCTCGGCGTCCATGAGCCGTTCCTGGAGCTCGGTGAGGAGGTCGTCGCGGCCCGTGAAGCGGGGGTTGCGGCGGGGCACCTCGCCCCAGATGTCCGGCGGGGTGTCGGGGTAGCGCACGAGGGCGGCCGGCGCGATCCGCCGGGCGGGGGAACGGCGCGGTTCGATGTCGAGCCTGCTGAGGAGCCGGGCCTCGGCCTCCTCCTCGCCGACGCCCCAGAGGCTGACGGGTTCGAGGACGGCGGTGGCCGGGAGCAGGGTGCGGTTGGTGAGGTTGACGGCGGCGAAGCGGTCGGCGTGGCTGGCGACGAAGCTGCGCAGGACGTCGTTCCACTCGCCGGAGGCGCGGGGGCCCAGTTCGAAGAACCAGTCGTCGAGGACGAGGAGGACCCGGCCGCGGGCGAGGAGCAGGTCGCCGAGGGAGTCCTCCAGGGGGATCTCGCGGGGCGGGTCCCAGCGTTGCAGGGTGGCGCGGACGCCGTGGGTGTCGAGGCGCTGGTTGATCCAGGCCGCCCACGGTCGGTGGTAGCCCGGAAAGACGACGAGGACGTGTTCGGGAGCGGCTCTGCCACCGCCGTCCGCCGAAGCGCCGCCCGACCGCTGTTCCGCCATGTGTGCATCTCCCGTCCCGCTCACGCGCAACGCAGTGTCATGTGCCGTGGGCACAGTGTTACCCAAGGGCTCGCCGGCCGGGGCCGAGGCTCGCATGATGCTTCCGCATTTGCCGGGCGAACTCCCGTCCCGCATTGGTCAGTTCATCGGATTCAAGCAGGATCGCCAGGGCTGCGGCCACCTGATCGTGGACATGGTCGAACCTCTGCGCGGACCGTACGCGCCACTCCCCCGGCACTCCGGCGGCGCGCGGGACCCGGGCGGCCCGGTGCCACAGGTCGGTGAGCGCCAGGTGGGCGTAGGCGCCCTGGAGGACACCGGCGACCGGGCGGGCGTCGGAGCGCCAGCCGACCCGGTAGGTGGGGGCCGCCCGGTCCGGCGGGTGGGGCCGGTGGAGCGGGACCAGTTCGTGGAGCGTGGCGAGCTTGCTGTGCTGCAGCTCGTGGACGAGGGTCTCGGCCATGTCCGCTCCACCGGCGGCGGGCGTCATGAGGACGGCGCCGGGGGCGGCGCTCAGGGTGGCCCCGACGGAGCGCGTCCCGCGCGGGACGAGCGGTACGACGGCGTCCACCGACCGGCTCACCTCGACGGCCCTGGCCCGGTCGGTGCCGCGCAGCAGAACGCGGGCGGCGGTCCAGCGGACGGCCCAGCCGGCGTGGTCGGTGTCGGCGTGATCGGCCGCGGCCCGCTCCGGGATGCCCATGGCCGGCGGCAGCCGGTACGGGTCGAGGTCCTCCAGCCGGGTCGCGCCGCCGGGCAGGGCGCGCAGCCCCCGCCAGCCGGGACCGCTGCCGGTCAGCGGCCCCGCGGGGCCGCCCGCCCGGCGGCGGAGCACGGCGCGGGAGCCCGCCCCGTCCTCGGCCCCGATCCGTACCGAGCGGGAGCGGGCGTCGATCCGGACCCGCCGGGCGCCGCCCGCGTCGACCCGGCCGACACCGGGCAGCGGCAGCACCCCGCCGGGGGTCTCGACCACCAGGTCCACGGGGAGCCCGGCGCGCAGGGCGGCGGTGGCGGCGAGCAGTTCGAGATGGGCGAGGTGGTGGTCGAGGCCGGTCCCGAGCGGTTCGGTGAGCGCGGTGGCGAGCCAGCCGCCGGTGGTGGGGTAGTCCAGGACGGCGCGGACGACGTCGGGGCGGACCCGCTCGGCCCTTTCGAGCAGGAGCCAGCCCGCCCCGAAGCCGCGCAGCACGGCGGGCGCCACCGCCTCGCGGTGGCGCTGGACCCGCACCAGAAGGGTCTTGAGGAGGAGAAGCCGACGGGCGTGCAGCCCGGAGCGCAGGAAGGACGCCCCGGCGGATCCGGGGCGTGTGGTGGCGAGACCGGCGAGGACGGCCGGGTCCGGCGGTGCGGCGATCACCCGGGGCTCCCCGCCGACGGGCGGCGGCCGGGCGTCGATACGGCCGAAAACGTTCGCCCCGCACGGACTCCGGGCGACCGTCCCGTCAGGACACCGGACGGCCTCCCCGGGCGGACGTCCCGCGCGGGGCCGCGGCCGTCACCGGACGGACTCGTCCTCCTGCCAGGACTGGACGAGTTCCGAGGGGCGGAGCAGCACTCTCTCCACCGCCGCCCCGAGGGCGGCGTCGTCCATGACCCGCAGGGTCCGCAGGTCGACAGCCGCGAGATCGGACAGATGCGGAGACCTGGCGGCATCCCTGCCGCCACCGGTCGCCCACCCCGTGTGCTCGAACACTCTCGGCTCCTCCTCACCGACGCTGTCCCCCACGGTCGTAGCGGTGCGGCGGTTCTTCCCGACGCCACGAGACCGGAAACCCATTCGATTCAACTGCCCCCATGTGCGCCCCCGTTATCCAGCCGTCCAGAACCACCACGGGGGAAGGACCCGGCGGCGCTCCTCGGACGTGAGCGGCACGCCCTCCCGCACCCCCGCGCTCTCCACCCCCGCGAGCAGCGCCCGGGTCCGTTCGACGTCGCCCCAGTCGACCTCCACCAGCTCCCCCGTCAGCCGTCGCCACCGCTCGGTCGCGGCGAGCAGCGCGGTCCTGGCCCGTCCCGGCCGGCCCATCAGCAACAGGACGGCGCCCTGGGCGTGCAGGGCGCGGGCGCCGGTGACGGTGCCCGGGGCGGAGCCGTGGGCGGTACGGGAGTCCTCCTCGGCGTTGCGGTACGCGGTGAGGGCGTCGCCGATCACCCCGTCCCGTGCGGTTTCGGCCAGCTCCAGCCTGACGCGCCCCAGCTGGAGCCACACCTCGGCCCGGTCCGCCGGGTCCACGGTGCCCCGGTGCGCCTGTTCCAGCAGGTGGCGGCTCTCGAAGAGGTCGGGCAGGAAGCCGGCCCGATGGAAGCGGAGCGCGAGGACGCTGCCGATCAGGGTCCGCGCCCTGGCCCGCTCGGGCGCTCCGGCGGGCAGCCGGGTGAGGGCCTCGCGCAGGACCCCCTCGGCCCGGTCGACGGGGGCCGTCCCGGTGCCGGTCGCGGCGCGCCGGAGCAGGGAGCCGCCCCAGGTGAGCAGGAGCGGGCCGCGCT
Organism: Streptomyces sp. NPDC002057; assembly: GCF_040296665.1. Classification (NCBI taxonomy): domain Bacteria; kingdom Bacillati; phylum Actinomycetota; class Actinomycetes; order Kitasatosporales; family Streptomycetaceae; genus Streptomyces; species Streptomyces sp. NPDC002057. Next base: position 90,944 of record NZ_JBEOXR010000002.1, on the reverse strand, counting down.
GCTCGCTGTCGGCGGGGGCGAGCAGGGTGGCCTCCTCGTACGCGGCGTCGGCGGCGGCCCCGTCGCCCTCCGTGTCGTACAGCCGGGCCCGCGCGGTGGTGAAGCGGAGCCGCAGGGCGCGGGCGTCGCCGAGGAGGGGTTCGGCGCGGTCGAGCACGAGGCCGATGCGGCCGGGGTCGGCCTCGGCGAGCCGCAGGGCGTCGGCGAGGTCGAGGAGGGCGGCGGCGCTCTCGTGGAGGGTGAGGGCGGCGGTGAGTTCGCCGGCCGCCGCGTCGCCGTCGCCCCGGGCGAGGAGGAGGCGGCCCCGGCGCAGGTGGAGGGTGTGGCGGGCGGTGTCGGGCCAGCGGTCGGCGTCCTCGGCGAGGGCGGTGAGGGCCGCGTCGAGGTGGCCGGTCTCGTCGGTGTCGCGCCAGAGCGCGTGGTGGACGACGGCGAGGTCGAGCCGGGCCTCGGCCCATGACTCCTCGCCGGTGGTGGCGAGTTCCCCGGCCCGTACGAGGGTGTCGGCGGCCTGGTGGAGGAGTTCGGGGCGGCGCCCGGCGCGGCGGGCGGCGGCGGTGCCGGCCTCGGCGTACAGGGCGCGGGCGAGGATGATCCGGGCCTCGACCGGTTCGCTGGGGAGCGCCGCCTCGGCGCGCTCGCGGGCGCCGGCCAGGAGGGCCGGGTCGGACTGGCCGCGGCCCTGCGCGAGCAGGCGGCGGGCCTCGGTGAGCGGGTCGGGGGTGACGAGGTCGGGGTGGTAGAAGCGGAGCACGCGCGCGGGGATGCGGGCGAAGAGTTCGGTCTCGGCGCCTTCCGGACCGAGGGGTTCGTCGGTCTCCTCGGGGAGGTCGGCGGCCCCGCCGGGGGCCCGGCCCGTGGCGGCGGCGCGGTCGTCCCCGGCGCCGGTGACGGTGTCGGTGTCGGTGCCCGCGAGGCGGGCGGCGGCGAGCGCGGGGAAGTTGCGCATGCCCTGGCCGAAATTGCGCTCCACGTACGCCGAGCAGTGTTTGAGGACGAGGGCGGCGGCGCTGGGGTCGAGCGAGCCGAGGAAGTGCTGCTGGATGCCGGGCGGATAGCTGAAGCAGGGGTACGGGGTGGGGCCGGGCAGCCGTCTCAGGAGCCCGCTGAGCAGGACCTCGGCCAGTTCCATCGGGCCGGTGTCGGGCAGCATCGCGCGCTGGACGAGCTGCATGACGGGCAGCGTCAGCGGGGCCGCCGCGAGGTGGACGGCGAGCCGGAGCGCGCCGGGCGAGGCCCCGGCCCGGAAGGCCCGCAGGAGGTCCTCGTTGCTCCGCCGGGCGCGGGGGGCGGCGGGTGCGCGCGGCTCCACCGGCTCGGGGGTGAGCCAGGCGGCCCAGCCGCGTACGGCGTTGCCGCCGTGCCCGGTGTGGAGGCGGGTCCAGGAGGCGAAGGCCTCGGGTGTCGGGGTGAGCACGGGGACGGCCCTGCGGCCGGGGGCGAGGGGGCCCCAGGGTTCGTCGTCGGAGCGGAAGACGGTGTGGCCGCCGGGGGTCGCGGAGCGCTGGAAGGTGCCGGGCTCGGCGGGGAGGGCGGTGCGGGGCCACAGGCGCGGCGGCAGGGGCTGGACGAGGGCGAGCGGGGAGTGGCGGGGCCACTGGCGCAGGAAGCGCTGGGCGGCCCCGCGCTGCCAGAGGGGTCCGACGCAGTCGCTGACGACGAGGGTGAACCGGCGGCCGGTCGGGTCGTGGAGCTGGTCGACGGGGCGCAGCCGGGGCCTGCCGTCCGCTCCGGAGGTGGTGGTGACGAGCGGGGGGCCGTCGCCGGTGTCGTACAGCCGGTGCACCTGGACGTCGCGGAAGGCGCCGGACTGCTGGCAGGCCTGGCGGAGTTCCTCGACCATCCGGCTCCAGACGACCATGGCGGGGCCGGTGTCCATGAGGAGCTGGATGTCGGGGCGGCGGCCGGCGGCGGGGCGCAGGACGGGGGTGAGGATGCCGGCGGCGGCGCTGCGTTCGGCGGTGGCCTCCTCGTCGAGGGTCCCCTCGCCGGGGCGGAGCGGCGCGCGGGCGTGGTCGCGCAGGGGACGGAGGGCCTTCTGAAGGCCGAGGAGTCCGGGGAGGGCGTTGGCGCCGGGGGCGCGTACGGGCAGGGTCGCGCCCCGTTCGGTGCGCCCCGGGCCTCCGGCGGCCCCCGTTCCCCCGGCGGCTCCGGTGGTGGCCATGTGGAGGGAGACGGACTCGCGGGCGCCCGTGGGCCCGGCGGCCGGTCCGGCGGTCCCGCCGTCCGGGCGTAAGGAACCGTCCTCGCCCCTGAGCGGGTCTCCGTGCCCGGTGGAGCGGCCGGGGCCGTCGGAGCCGCCCTCGGCGGTCTCCGGCGCCGGGCCGGACCGGGGGCCCGCCGCCCCCTCGGCACCCTCTGTCTCCTCCGCACCCTCGGCCCCTTCGGCCTCCTCGGCCCCTTCGGGGGAGGGCCCGGGGAGCCATCGGGCCAGCCAGAGGGCGTCCGCGATGTCCTCGGCGGTGGGGTCCTGGCCGCCGGCCCGCAGTCTGCGGGTGAGCTCCTCCAGATGCATCCGGTGCATCCGACCGTCACCTCGGCTGATCGAGCGGTTGCATGAGCATGTCGGCGATGCGTTCCCTGGTGACCCGCTCGGCGCGGGAGGCGTGCTGGGTCAGGTAGAGGGCGTTGAGGAGCTGGTCGGTGGCGATCACCTCGCCGGGCTCGCGGTTGAGGAAGCGCTGGAGGAGGCCCTGCTCGCCGTCGCCCGCGGCGGCCTCGGACCCCAGATGGGCCTCGATCATGGCGCGGAGCTGCTCCTCGCCGGGCGGTTCGAGCTCCAGGCGGATGCAGCGGCGCAACAGGGCGGCGGGGAAGTCCCGTTCGCCGTTGGAGGTGAGCACGATGAACGGGAAGGTGGTGCAGCGGACCCGGCCGCCGAAGACCGCCACCTTGCGGCCGTCGTCGCTGAGCACCTCGACGACGGGCTCCCGGTCGGCGAGCCGCTCCAGCTCGGGGATGGCGAACTCGCCCTCCTCCAGGGCGTTCAGGAGGTCGTTCGGCAGGTCGAGGTCGCTCTTGTCGAGCTCGTCGATGAGCAGCACCCGGGGCTGGTCGGAGGGGAGCAGCGCGGTGCCGAGCGGGCCGAGCCGGATGTACGAGCCGATGCCCGCCGGGGCCGCGGCGGCGGGTGATCCCGCCTGGGCGCGCTCCAGCTGGACGTCCTGGAGCCGCCCGATGGCGTCGTACCGGTAGAGGCCGTCCTGGAGGGTGGTCCGGCTGACGATCGGCCATCGGAGGACGCGCCCGAGGCGCAGTTCGTGGGCGACGGCGTGCGCGAGGGTGGACTTGCCGGTGCCGGGGTTGCCGGTGACGAGGAGCGGGCGCCGCAGGTACAGGGCGGCGTTGACGGCGTCGGTCTCGGCGGGCCGGGGGTGGTGGTTCTGGACGAGTCTGCGTTTGACGCCGAGCCGCCGGTCGGAGCCGGCCAGGGTGTCGTCGGCGCTGCCCGTCGAGAAGTCGCGCCAGGGCGGCGGGGCGGGCAGCCGCTGTATCTCGTCGTGCGGAAGACCGGCACCACGGTAGATCCGCCAATCGTTCACGATGGACTCCTCCTGGCTGTGGTGTCGATGCCGGGCCCGTCGAAGGTACCGCCCCGGGGAGGGGCCTGCCGATGCCGTATCCGGACGGATCGCGAAGGCGTCGCCCCGGTGGCCGCTCCGGTCACTGCTCTCCCTCCCCGAGCAGGGGCGGGGCCTCCAGACGGCCGCCGTGGGGCGGCCGGTCGGGCGGGTCGAGCAGGACGGCGACGGTCTCCGCCCACGCGTGCGCGGCCCGCGACTCGGGTCCCGCCGAGCGGTCGGTCGCGCGGGTGCGCAGGGAGCGGACGGGCCCCCGCACGCCCCAGGCGGTGAGGGCGGTGGCGAGCAGCCGGTCGGCCCGCTCGTGGAACTCCGCGCAGTCGGCGTGGTCGTGGGCGCCGGTCCGCCAGAGGGCGAGCGGATGCCCGGCGGCCAGGGCCGCGTTCATCGCCATGAGCCCGTCGCCGCTGCCCACGTGACCGCAGTAGACGGGGACGGCGCCGCCCCCGGCCTCGCGGAGCCGGTCGTACGTCTCCGCCCAGGTCTCCCGGCGTACGCGGGAGGTGTGGGCGTCCTGGCCCGCGCCGGGCACCTCGGCGCGCAGCGGGGTGGCGTGCAGCGGCCCGCGCTCCCCCGCCTCCCAGCGCTCGCGCCATTCGGGTGCCGGTTCCCGGTCGTGGCGGCGGGCGTCGCGGATGACGACGATCCGGCGCTGGCCGAGCGTGGGCGCCCAGGCGTCGTCGGGACCCTGGGGCGGTTCGAGCCGCCAGGTGTCGAGGGGTTCGTCGAAGAGCTCGCGCGGCAACACCGCCTCCACGGCGGCCAGGTGCGGTCCGCTGTCACCGCGCCGCAGGGCGTCCGCGAGCGGTTCGCGCAGGGTCTCCCTGAGACGGGACCGCTCGACGCCCCGGTCGTCGAGGTGGAGCGGGCTGACGGTCTGTCCGTCCAGGAGGAGCTTGACCCGCCACGGGTACCGCCGGTCGTAGCGGGGGGTGTCGATCTCCAGGAGGACGTCGCCGCGCGGGCGGGGTTCGCGCACGGAGAGGAGCGCGGGCCGGCCGGGGCCGACGAGCCGGTCGATCTCGCGCCTGAGGTGCCGGTCGGCGTCGCCCGACTCGTCGACGATCCAGCGGGTGAGTCCCGTGGTGTCGGCGCGCTCTCCGTACCGGCCGCCGACGTGCCGGACGACATGGGCCGCGTACAGGAGCAGCGCGTCCAGGTCGAGGTCGCGGACACCGTCCCGGCGGGGCGCCCGCAGACCGCGCAGGAGCCCGGCGCCCTCGCTCCAGGTGCGCGGGTCGTCCTCCAGGGCGTCGGGCAGGTCGTCGTCCCTGATCCAGGCCTTGACCTGGTCGATCAGGTCCATGATCTCGCCGGGCGCGGTGGGCGCGGGCAGTTCGGCGAGCCGCCCGTACAGCTGGGTGCGGGTCCCCGGGCTGACGCCCTGGCCGCCGGAGAGCAGCCGCTGGGCGCGGGTCCAGTCGGGCCGGTCGTCCAGCGAGCGGTAGCGGGCGAGGTGGTACCGGTCGTGGGCGCGCAGCACCTCGCCCATCACCTCGCCGCCGGGCAGGTCGTGCAGACCGCGCAGGGCGGTGACGGGGACGACGGCGCCGCCGTCGCGCCCGCGGCCCTTGTTGAGGCCGACGACGGCGCCCTGCTGGTGGTCGACGACGGGGCCGCCGGAGCAGCCTTCGACGGGCATCACCCAGTCCGTGATCAGTGCCTTGCCGTCGCTGCCGATCAGGGTGCCGTGGACGTGCCGGATGCCGAGCTCGCCGGTCTCCCGGGACCAGCCGTGGAGTCCGACGGCGGTCGGCGGGACGGGCGGGCGCTCGCCGAGGCGCACGCAGGACGCCTTCTGCGCGCCGGGCACCCGGACGAGGGCGAGGTCGGGGAAGGCCCACCGGTCGGGCGGGTCGTCGGGCCGGTCGGGGCGGGGCAGGGCGAGCACGACGGAGCCGGTGGTCTCCCGGGTGGTCTTGCCGTCCTCCCAGGTGATGCCGACGGCCGGCTCGCTCCTCCACACCGCGCTTCCCCCCTCGGCCACGACATGGGCGCAGGTCAGCACCCAGCCGGGGGCGATGAAGAAGCCGGTGCCCCAGTACCGGTCGCCGTGCGGGTCATACCCGCCGCCGGGAGCGGCGATGCGTACCAGCGCGGGGCGCACGAGAGCGTCGTAGGCGCTCATGCGCGCCCGTCGGCCGCCGGGTCCGGTGCGGGAGGCCCGGAGGCGGGCGCGGGACGGGGGCCCGGCGGCTCCGGCGTGGGGGCGGGACCGGGCGGTTCGGCTGTCGCGCCCGGTTCGGTCCAGGTGAGGGAGACGTTCACGGAGGCCTTGCCCGCGCCGTCCGCGAGGACCCCGATCACCTTGCCGGACTGGGCCGACAGTTCGATGCCGAAGCTGACGGCGACCTCCACGGGACCCTGCGGGTCGAGCCCGGCCCGCAGCGAACCGACCACCCCGCGCACCACGTCCGTGAGCCCGCCGGCCATCGAGACCACCCGGTCCCTGACGCCGGTGTCCTGGAACCCCCCGCCCCTGCCGAGTTCCTGCACGTCACTGACGCGTGCCCACACCGGCGTGCCGTCGTCGAGCCGAATCCGAGCGATCCCGTGAGTCACAGCGCCCCCGCTCCCCGAAACGATGATGGGGAAGGCTAGTCGGTGGGACTGACGGGCGACAGGGGACGTGAGGGGTACGGCCTATCCTGATCGCATGTACTTCACGGACCGTGGCATCGAGGAACTGGAGAAGCGGCGCGGCGAGGAGGAGGTCACCTTCGAGTGGCTCGCCGAGCAGCTGCGGACGTTCGTCGACCTCAACCCCGACTTCGAGGTGCCGGTGGAGCGCCTCGCGACCTGGCTGGCCCGTCTGGACGACGAGGACGACGAGGACGAGTGACCGGCCCGGACGCCCGGGCCTGAGCGCCGCGCCCACGCGCGCGCGTGGTCACCCCTCCCGCAGCCGGTCGTAGACGAGGCCGAGCGCGCCGTGGGTGACGAGCACCGCCCCGGCCGTCGCCCAGCCGCCGCTGCGCCGGCCGAGGCCCCAGAGCAGCAGCGGGACCCCCGCCGCGAGCTGCGCCCCGCCCAGGAGGCGCGCCCTGGGGCCGCGCAGGTACGGGCCGAGGGGCCCGCCCTCCACCACGTCGAGTTCGGCGCGTACGGCCTCCCGCCAGCCGGCCCCTTCGAGCTGCTCGGCGCCCTGCGCCAGGGCGACGGAGCGGAGCCGGTCGGCGTTCTCGCCGGGGAGGAGTCCGGTCGGCAGGGCGAGCCCGACGCGGCCGAGGACGGCGACGACGCCGAGGAGCCTGCTGTGGGCGTCGGCGTCCGGGTCGGGCCGGGTGAGGGGTTCGAGGGCCTGCACGTCGAGGACGGGGTCGAGGGCGAGCCGGGCGGCGAAGGTGCGCATGGCCTCGTCCTCGCCGACGGGGGTGCCGTCCGCGAGCCAGGTGTAGCCGACCGTACGGCGGAAGCCGGCGGCGAGCGTGATCCCGGCCCGGTCCCGGTCCCACCAGAGCGCGACGACGGGCCAGGTCGCGGCGGAGACGGCGAGGGCGGTGGCCCAGCCGGCGACGACCTGGTCGACGGGTTCCCCGCCGTGCAGCCAGGGCTTCCCCTCCGGGACGAGCACGCTCCAGTCGGCGCCCGCGGGGGCGAGGAGCAGCTGTTCCCTGAGCAGTTGGGCCGGCGGCCGGACCGCCGGGGGATCGGCACGGCAGAGGAGCAGCGCGCCGACGGGGTGGGGGCCGGATGTCGCGTTCATGGGCCCTACGCTAGGCCAATTTGTCCGTGTACGACGGAGATTGCCCCCACCCTGTCAGGGAAGAGTCAGGGTTGACTTCCCTTCACCGCGATATATCGTGTTCACCAAGAGACGCGATATGTTGCGTTGCCGAACCGGGAGGTCAGCACCATGACAGAGTGGTCCGTCGCCGAGCCGACGAAGCTGGCGCCCACCGACCCCGTGACCCGCCTGCGCGTCCGCATCGTCAACGGCACGGTGAACGTGGTGGGGACGGACGAGAGTTCCGCCCGCGTGGAGATCTCCGAGATCGAGGGCCCGCCCCTGATCGTGTCGCAGGACGGCTCCACGCTGACCGTGAGCTATGAGGACCTGCAGTGGAAGAGCGTCCTCAAGTGGCTCGACCGCAAGGAGTTCCGCCGCCGGGCCGTCGTCTCCGTCGCCGTCCCCGCGGGCGTCGACGTCGAGGTGGGGGTGGTGGGCGCCGAGGCCGTCGTCACCGGCATCACGGGGCGTACGGAGGTGCGCGGGGTCACCGGCGACACCACCCTCCTCGGGCTCTCCGGCCCGGTCCGCGCCGAGAGCGTCTCGGGCAATCTGGAGGCCCAGTCGGTCACCGGCGCCCTGCGGATCAACTCCGTGACCGGGGACGTGACGGTGATCGAGGGCGCGGGCGGCTCCGTGAAGGCCGAGACGGTCAGCGGCAGCATGGTCATCGACCTGGACCCGGCCGACCTGGACGGGCCGCCCGCCGACATCAGGCTGTCCAGCGTCTCCGGCGAGGTCGCCATCCGGCTTCCGCACCCGGCCGACGCCCGGGTCTCGGCGAGCACCACCAGCGGCTCCGTGTCGAACGCCTTCGAGGACCTCAGGGTGGACGGCCAGTGGGGCACCAGGTCCGTCACCGGCACCCTCGGTGCCGGCCGGGGCACCCTCAAGGCGACCACCGTCTCCGGCTCCATCGCGCTGCTCCGCCGTCCCGAGCGGGACGAGGACAGCGGCTCCACCCCCTCCTCCGCCCCCTCCGCGACCGGAAAGGTGCTCTGACATGCCGCCCGTCTTCGCGCACGGCCGCCTCCGCCTCTACCTGCTCAAGCTGCTCGACGAGGCCCCGCGCCACGGCTACGAGGTGATCCGCCTCCTGGAGGAGCGCTTCCAGGGGCTCTACGCGCCCTCGGCGGGCACGGTGTACCCGCGCCTGGCCAAGCTGGAGGCCGAGGGCCTCGTCACCCACGCCAGCGAGGGCGGCCGGAAGGTGTACTCGATCACCGACGCGGGCCGCGCCGAACTCGCCGGGCGCGGCACCGAACTGGACGACCTGGAGCGGGAGATCCGCGAGTCCGTCTCCGAGCTCGCGGCGGAGATCCGCGACGACGTGCGGGGCGCGGCCGGCCGGGTGCGCAGCGAGATGCGCGCGGCGGCGGGCCAGACCCGCGCGGCCGAGCCCTCCTCGTTCGCCGACGCCAAGGAGGAGCTGCGCCGGGTCGGCCAGGAGTGGAAGGAGCAGGCCCGCCAGGCCCGCGCCGAGGCCAAGTCCGCCCGCCACCAGGCGAAGGAGTTCCAGCGGATCGCCCAGCAGGTGCAGGAGGAGGTCCAGGACCGCTTCTCGCGCGGCGACTGGCCCAAGGGGGTCTGGGAGGGCCTCTCCGGCATCACGGCCCAGCTCGGCGACCTCGTGACGGGTACGACCCACCCGAAGGCCGCCGGCCAGGAGCCGCCGGCCGCGACGGCCCCGGCCGGCGACGTGCCGGAGTGGGCGCGGGACACGGAGGGTTCGGGCGACCCGGCCCGCGATCTCGACCGGCTCCTCGACCGCTTCCGCGACGAGATCCGGGACGCGGCCCGCGACCACGGGGTGAGCCAGGACCAGCTGGCCGAGACCCGCGACCAGCTGTCGAAGGCGGCGACCCGGATCACGGGCCTGCTCCGGTCGCGCCCGCGCGCGTAGCCGAGCGGGGGCTCAGCCCCGGGTGGCGGTCACCGTCACCCGGGCGCCGGGGGCCGCGAGGACCCAGGCCCTGCCCGGGGAGGGGCGGAGCACCAGTGCGCCGCCCCTGGCCGACACCCGCCAGTCGCCGGGCGGCAGGGAGAGTTCGGTGACCCGGGAGCCCCGGCGCCCGGCCGCGTCGTACGAGAGCCGGTAGCTCCCGGCCCCGGGGTCGTACGCGGTGGAGCGCACGGTGCCGGCGACCGCCTCCGCGTACGGCTCGGCGGTCAGCTCCTTGTTCGCGCGGAAGGTCCCGGCGCCGTCCACCGCGCAGTAGCCGCCGCCGTAGCACCAGACGTACCCCGCCCAGCCGGAGCCGTAGCGGCCGAGCGAGGCCATGGCCTCCCGGTAGAAGCGGTTCATGTTCGGCAGGGAGTTGTTGAGCGGACCCCACTCCCCCACCACCACGGGCACCTTGTACTCCTTGGGGTACAGGGTGACGGCCCGCTCGTAGCTCTCGATCCAGCCGGCGGCGGGGTCGTAGTCGGCGCCCGCCTCCATGCCGGTGTTGTAGAAGTGCGGGGCGTAGACGATCTTCGGGTCGTCGATCCGCCCGAGCCCGGTCGGCACGCCCTCGCCCACGATCGGGGTCGGCTCGACGAACACCCAGGTGGACCGGTCGACCGAACGGACCGCGTCCGCGAGCCGGTTGTACATGGGGGTCAGCTGGTCCCGTTCGATGCGCCGGGCCGCCGTGGCCAGGTCCTCGCCCTCCCGTATCTCGCCCATCGGCTCGTTGATCAGGTCGTAGCCGATGACGGCCGGGTGGTCCTCGAAGCGGTCGGCGAGCAGCCGCCACATCCGGGCCTGGGCGCGCCGCAGGTCCTCGTCCTCGTACAGGTGGGTGAAGGCCCGCTGGACGGCGGGCTCGAAGTACTCGGCGAACCAGTCGTCCGGGTGCGGGGTGAAGGGCAGTCCGTCGGTCCTGGTCGCCCACGCGGGGATGCCCCGGTGGCCGAAGGCGGGCCCGAAGACGTCCTGGTGGGAGTCGATGAGGACCTTGACGTCGTGTTTCTCGGCCCAGCCCAGGATGCGTTCGATCTTCCGCAGGTAGCCCTGGCTGTACTGGCCGGGGCGGGGCTCCAGGTCGTCCCAGAAGACCAGCAGGCGGGCGAGGTTGAACCCCTTGGCCCGCATGTCGCGGAAGTGCCGCTCGGTGATCGCGGAGAGCGCGGCGTCGCCGCGGTTCGCCTTGTCCTCGACGTTCCAGCCGCGCAGGGTGAGGACGCGGCCGTGTGCGTCGGTGAGGGCGGGGATGCCGTCGCCGCCCGTGCGCCCGGACTCCGCGTGGGCGGCGGTCGGGGTGAGCAGCGCGGCGGCGGTGACGCCCGCGACGAGGGTGGTTCGCCAGACAGGGATGGTGCTCATCAAGGTAGACCTCCGGCACGACGAGGTGAGCGTTGTTCACGTTTCGCGTGCCGGAGATCCCATCAGCAGTACTGACGAGTCATCAAGGGGTCGTCACGAGGTCCTCAGGACGATCTTTCCGAAGAGCTCGCCGGAGGCCATCCGCTCGAAGCCCTCGCGCGCCCGGTCCAGCGGCAGGACGTCGTCGATCACGGGCCGGACGCCGGTGGCCGCGCAGAAGGACAGCAGGTCCTCCAGTTCGTCCTTGGAGCCCATGGTGGAGCCGACGACCTTCAGCTCCAGGAAGAAGATCCGGGTCAGCTCGGCGTGCGCGGGCCGGTCGCCGCTCGTGGCGCCCGAGATGACGAGCGTGCCGCCGGGCCGCAGCGACTTGATCGAGTGGGACCAGGTGGCGGCGCCGACGGTCTCGATGACCGCGTCGACCCGCCGCGGGAGCCGGGCTCCGGGCTCGAAGGCCTCGACGGCGCCGAGCTCGACGGCCCGCTTGCGCTTCTCCTCGTCGCGGCTGGTGGCGAAGACCCGCAGGCCGGCGGCCTTGCCGAGGGCGATCGCCGCGGTGGCGACACCGCCGCCGGCACCCTGCACGAGCACCGAGTCACCGGGCCGCACACCGGCGTTGGTGAAGAGCATGCGGTACGCGGTCAGCCAGGCGGTGGGCAGGCAGGCGGCCTCCTCGAAGGAGAGCTCCTTCGGCTTGGGCAGCACGTTCCAGCGCGGCACGGTCACCCGCTCGGCGAAGGTGCCCTGGTAGCGCTCGGTGAGGATGGACCGGGGCTCGTCCGGTCCGACGCCGTGACCCGACTGGCCGATGACGGAGTGCAGGACGACCTCGTTGCCGTCCTCGTCGATGCCCGCGGCGTCGCAGCCGAGAATCATCGGCAGCCTCTCCTCGGGCAGTCCGACCCCGCGCAGCGACCACAGGTCGTGGTGGTTGAGCGAGGCGGCCCTGACGGTGACGGTGGTCCAGCCGGACCGCACCTCGGGTTCGGGACGTTCGCCCAATTCGAGGCCGTTCAGGGGCTGGTCGCGGTCGATTCGGGCGGCGTAGGCAGCGAACATGGACCCGACCCTAGGGCGCCGCGGACGGGCAGGGAACCACACCCCGGTGTGACCCGCGTCGCCCGCGGCCCCACCGGCTCCCGGGCACGCGAGAGGGCCCCGCTCCGGCGTACGGAACGGGGCCCCCTCGGCGTACCGGCGGCGCGTCAGCGGCGGGCGACGCCCTCCGCGCGGGCGGCGGCGGCGACCGCGGCCGCGACGGCCGGGGCGACCCGCTCGTCGAACGGCGACGGGATCACGCAGTCGGCGGCGAGCTGGTCGCCGACCACGTCCGCGATCGCGTTGGCCGCGGCGATCTTCATGCCCTCGGTGATCCGGGAGGCCCGGACCTGGAGCGCGCCGGCGAAGATGCCGGGGAACGCGAGCACGTTGTTGATCTGGTTCGGGTAGTCCGAACGGCCGGTCGCCACGACGGCCGCGTACTTGTGCGCGACGTCGGGGTGGACCTCGGGGTTCGGGTTGGCCATGGCGAACACGAACGCGTTCGGGGCCATGGACGCGACGGCCGCCTCGGGGACCGTACCGCCGGAGACGCCGATGAAGACGTCGGCGCCGACGAGAGCGTCGCCCAGGGAGCCGCTGAGACCCGCCTTGTTGGTGAGGTCGGCGAGCTCGCGCTTGACCGGGTTGAGGTCGTCGCGGTCGCGGCTGACGATGCCCTTGCGGTCGGCGACGGCCACGTCGCCGAGCCCCGCCTCCAGGAGGAACTTGGCGATGGCGACCCCGGCCGCACCGGCGCCGGAGATGACCGCGCGCAGCTCGCCGAGGGTCCGCCCGGTCAGCTTCGCCGCGTTGCGCAGGGCGGCGAGGGTGACGATGGCGGTGCCGTGCTGGTCGTCGTGGAAGACGGGGATGTCGAGGCGCTCCTGGAGCTTGCGCTCGATCTCGAAGCACCGCGGGGCCGAGATGTCCTCCAGGTTGACGCCGCCGAAGGACGGGGCCAGCCGGACGACGGTCTCGACGATCTCGTCGGTGTCGGTGGTGGCGAGGGCGATCGGGACCGCGTCCACGCCGCCGAACTGCTTGAAGAGGATGGCCTTCCCCTCCATGACCGGGAGGGAGGCCTCCGGGCCGATGTCACCGAGGCCGAGCACCGCCGTACCGTCGGTCACGACCGCCACGACCTGGGACTTCCAGGTGTAGTCGTTGACCAGGTCGGGCTGCTCGGCGATCGCGGTGCACACCTTGGCGACGCCGGGCGTGTACGCGAGGGACAGGTCGTCCTTGTTCCGGACAGGAACGGTGGCCTGGATGGCCATCTTGCCGCCCCGGTGGAGGGCGAAGACAGGATCGAAGGGCTCCTCCGGAGCCCCTTCCGTACCACTGTCATTGCGAGGATTGACGATCTCCGCTGCCATTGGGTTGACCCCTTAGGTCTGTTTCATTTGAGGGTGTCCACTCCTGGTTGAGGAGGGGTGGGGAGGCACCGCGGCCGCCTTGTCTGGCAGCCGCTCGGGCGCGCCGCACAACGCGCCCTGAGCCCCGGATGAGGGGTGTAAGGATCCTTCTTACCGGACGGACGGCACCGCGGACGAGTCCATAAGCACTCGGTGATGCGACTCATACCGAGCGCATCCGGACACGGACGGAGAACGACACGTCACGCGATGTCCAGATAGATGCATTCCCCACCCGATTGGCGGCTTTCGAGTCGTCCGAATGGCGAGATCAACAGGAAATTATTCGGTGCCGGGGAAGGGATACGGCAAGAGATCCGGCCCTGATGTACCGGCCTGTCGGCATTCGGGGGTCACCCGTTATCCGATTTTGACATCCGTGGCCGTCGGTTTGAGGCGGTCCGAATGGCAAGATGCCGTAATCACACGAGGTCACGACACTCGAAGATGCGTACGTGGCCCACCTGGCATCCCTCACACGCCGGAGGAACCCGATCATGACCGCACGCTCCACGCGCTGTACGACCGCCAAGACCCGCACCACCCGTCTTGCCGCGGTCGCCGCCATCGCGGTCGCCGGCTCCATGCTGCTGACCGCCTGCGGTGACCAGACCGAAGGCGGCTCCACGAGCCCCACGAAGGACGGCGGCTCCGCGTCCGCCAACGCCGCCCCGCTCTTCTCGAAGCTCCCCGCCGACATCCAGAAGGCCGGTGTCATCAAGGTCGGCACGGACGCCTCGTACGCCCCGATGGAGTTCACCGAGGGCGGCAAGATCGTCGGTGTCGACCCCGACATCGCCGCGGCCCTGGGCAAGCAGCTCGGCGTCGAGTTCAAGTTCACCTCGGGCACCTTCGACGGCCTGATCACCTCGGTCTACACCGGCCGCCAGGACCTGATCATGTCCTCGATGACCGACAACAAGAAGCGCCAGGAGGGCCTGGACGACAGCGGGAAGAAGATCGGCAAGGGCATCGACTTCGTCGACTACTTCAGCTCCGGCGTCTCCCTGCTGGTCAAGAAGGGCAACCCGCAGGGCATCAACTCCCTCGACGACCTCTGCGGCAAGACCGTGGCCGTCCAGCGCGGCACCATCTACGAGGACACCTTCAAGGCCCAGGCCACGAAGTGCGGCGCCAAGACGCTGACGATCCAGGCCTTCGACACCGACGCCGAGGCGCAGACCCGCGTCAAGGCCGGCGGCGCCGTGGCCGACCTGAACGACTACCCGGTGGCCGCGTACATCGCGAAGACCTCGGGCGGCGGCAACGACTTCGAGGTCGTCGGCAGCCAGAGCGACGTCGGCCTCTTCGGCATCGGTGTCTCCAAGGAGAACACCCAGCTGCGCGACGCCGTCAAGGAGGCGCTCGACGCCATCATCAAGGACGGCACCTACGCCGAGGCCCTGAAGAAGTGGGACGTCGAGGACAGCGCCGTCAAGTCGGCCACCGTCAACGCCGGCAAGTGACCTCCCCGCTCCACTGAAGGGCAGTCGTCATGACTGACAAGATCAGCAAGGACCCGGCCGCCGCTCCGGCCGGGCCCGGCGCCTCGGGTTCCCCCTACGAGGCGATCAAGGCCATCCCCGTGCGGCACTACGGACGCTGGGTCAGCGCCGTCGTGGTCGTCGTACTGCTCGGATGGCTTGTCTACGCCTTCTCCCAGGGCAACATCATCTGGGACACGGTGTGGGACAAGGTGTTCGACCCGTCGGTCATCAGCGGCCTGTGGAACACGATCATCATCAGCGTCGCGTCCATGGCGCTGGGTCTCGTCCTGGGCGTCGTCTTCGCCGTGATGCGGCTCTCCAAGAACCCGGTGACGGGCGCGGTCGCCTGGCTCTACATCTGGTTCTTCCGCGGTACCCCGGTCTACGTCCAGCTGCTGGTGTGGTTCAACCTGTCGCTGATCTTCCAGTACATCGACCTCGGGCCGATCTACAAGAACGAGACCGTGGACGTCATGACGCCGTTCATGGTGGCGCTGCTCGGTCTCGGCCTCAACGAGGGCGCCTACATGGCGGAGATCGTCCGCGCGGGCATCCAGTCGGTCGACGAGGGCCAGACCGAGGCGGCGCACGCGCTCGGCATGTCCCAGACGAAGACGATGGGCCGCATCGTTCTCCCGCAGGCCATGCGGGTGATCGTGCCGCCGACGGGCAACGAGTTCATCAACATGCTGAAGACCTCGTCGCTGGTGTCGGCCGTGCAGTACACCGAACTGCTGCGGGCCTCGTCGAACATCGGCAGCACGGCCGGTGCCGTGATGGAGATGCTCTTCGTGGCATCCATCTGGTACCTGGCGCTCACCAGCGTGTTCAGCGTCGGCCAGTACTACCTGGAGCGCCGGTTCGCCCGGGGTTCGCTCCGTAGCCTGCCGCCCACCCCGTGGCAGCGGGTCAAGACAAACCTGACCACGTTCAAGCGTTCTCCGGAGGGGTCGCGATGACCGGCCAGCCCATGGTCAAGGCCGAAGGCGTCCACAAGTCCTACGGCGCGGCGCACATCCTCCGGGGTATCGACCTGGAGGTCCAGAACGGCGAGGTCTTCTGCCTCGTCGGCCCGTCCGGCTCGGGCAAGTCGACCTTCCTGCGGTGCATCAACCACCTGGAGCGGGTGGACGGCGGCCGGCTCTCGGTCGACGGGCAGCTGGTCGGCTACCGGCAGAAGGGCGACAAGCTCTACGAGCTGAAGGACAGCGAGGTCGCGGTCCAGCGCCGGGACATCGGCATGGTCTTCCAGCGCTTCAACCTCTTCCCCCACATGACGGCCCTGGGCAATGTCATGGAGGCCCCGATCCAGGTGAAGGGCGAGTCCAGGGCGGTGGCGCGCGAGCGCGCCGAGCGCCTGCTCGACCGGGTCGGCCTGCGGGACAAGATGGGCAACTACCCGTCCCAGCTCTCCGGCGGCCAGCAGCAGCGCGTCGCCATCGCCCGCGCGCTGGCGATGGAGCCGAAGCTGATGCTCTTCGACGAGCCGACCTCGGCGCTCGACCCGGAGCTCGTGGGTGACGTCCTCGACGTCATGCGCGACCTGGCCGAGTCGGGCATGACGATGATCGTCGTCACGCACGAGATGGGCTTCGCCCGTGAGGTCGGCGACTCGCTGGTCTTCATGGACGGCGGCGTGGTCGTCGAGTCGGGCAACCCGAGGGACGTCCTGGGCAACCCGCAGCACGACCGCACGAAGGCCTTCCTGTCGAAGGTGCTGTAGGCGAAAGGGCGCCGCGAGGCACCCGGAGAAGGGAAGGGGCGGTACGGGAGAACCCGTACCGCCCCTTCTCCGTACCGCCTCTCCCCCGTCCCCCGTCCGGGCTACTTCACGGCGAGGAGGAGGGTGTCGGAGGGCGAGGCCCAGACGGCCCTGGCCTCGCCGAACCCGGCGGCGCGGAGGGTGTCGGCGTGCCAGCGCGGGGAGGGCATGTCGCCGTCGGCGTGCTCGCCGTAGATCTCGAAGCGGCGGGCGGTGGGCCCGGCGAGGACGGGGTCCGCGGCCGCGAGGGCCCACCACTCGGCCCAGTCCAGGGCGCCGCCGGTCTTCTCGCGGTCCATGACGGCGTGGCGCCGCGCCCGCTCGGCCGCGTTGATGCGGGGGGTGGTCTCGTCGATCATGTGGTCGGCGTTCATGAAGACGCCGCCGTCGCGGACGAGACCGGCCACCTGCCCGTAGAGGGCCGCCAGGGGCTCGCTGTGGAGCCAGTGGAGCGCGGTGGCGGTGAGGACGGCGTCGTACGAGTCGTGGGGCAGCCGCGCGGCCCACGAGGGGTCCTTCAGGTCGGCGGTCACGAAGGTGACCCGGCCGTCGCCGGCGAAGTGCCCCTCGGCGATGGCGAGGAGCGCCGGGTCGAGGTCGACACCGGTACTGGTCGCCTCCGGGAACCTCTGGAGGAGCCGATCCGTGATACTTCCCGTACCGCACGCGAGGTCGAGGACGCGGGGCTTCGGCCCCACCAAGGCCTCGACCATGTCGAGCATCACGCGGAACCGCTCCTCACGGTCCGGCATGTACCACTCCTGCTGACGGTCCCAGCTCTGCTGCCAGCCCGCCCAGTCGGTTCCGGTCATCGCCGTTCCTCCCCGCCTTCGTAATACCCTCGTAGGGGTAACAGCCGTTACCCGCTGCCGACCGCGACACTAGCCCGCCGGAGTAAGGACTACAAGTGGAACTGGCCTATTACTCGGATTACGCCGTGCGTCTGGTCAACACCGAGGAGCCGGCCCGCAACAAGGACGCCCTGACCTCCGTCGAGGTCATCAGGGAACTCTTCGGCCCCGCCACCCAGATGGCCCGCCGGGCCACCGACTCCGACGTGACCCGCTTCCGCGCGGTACGGGCCCGGCTGCGGGCGGTCTTCACCACGGCCGACGAGGGCGACCACACGGGCGCCGTGGACCTGCTGAACTCCCTGCTCCTGGAGTTCCCGGTCAGTCCGCAGATCTCCGGCCACGACATCCTCGACGAGGACGGCCGGCCGCGATGGCACATGCACCTCGCCGACCACCCCTCGAACGCGACCGCGGGATACGCGGCGATCGCCGCGATGGGGCTGGCCTTCCACCTGACCGAGTTCGGCGCCGACCGGCTCGGCCTCTGCCAGGCACCGCCCTGCCGCAACGCCTACCTCGACACCTCCACCAACCGCTCCCGCCGCTACTGCTCGGACCGCTGCGCGACCCGCGCCAACGTGGCCGCCTACCGGGCCCGCAAGCGCCTGGAGGCCGCACGGCCCGCCCCCACCGGCCTGACCGCCGAGAGCAGCCAGGAGAGCGTCACCCCCGGCGAACGCTGACGCCCCGGCGTCACCGGCCGGTAGCGCGCCCGCACCCGCCCGAGAACCAGCTCGGGCGGTACGGCCCCGAAGACCCGGCTGTCGCCCTCGGCGTCCGGGTTGTCCCCCAGCACCCACCAGCCGCCGTCACGTCGCTCGATCAGCCGCTTCACGATGAGCAGATCCTGCTGGAGCGGATGCCGGAGCACGGCCACGTTCCCCGGCCGCAGCCGCCCGCCGTAGTGCACGAGCAGCTGATCACCGTGGAGCAGCGTGGGCACCATCGACACCCCCGTCACCTCGGCGATCCCGAACGGAGCCCCGGCCTCCGCCATCCGTTCCCGCCCCGACCCGCTCATCCGGCACCTCCCGATCCGCCCACGCTCAGCCCCGCTCGTCCACTCGTCCAGTCGTCCACGAGTCCCATGGCGACCCTGGACTTTTGGCCTAAGCCCCAGGGGCGCCCGCGAAATCGCCCTTCTCACCGAGTAATGTCCCACCTGAGAAGACGATCACGAGGAAGGACGGCTCAATGCTCTCCCGCCTATTTGCCCCCAAGGTGAAGGTCAGCGCCCACTGCGACCTCCCGTGCGGTGTGTACGACCCGGCCCAGGCCCGCATCGAGGCCGAGTCCGTCAAGGCTGTCCAGGAGAAGTACCTGGCGAACGAGGACGCGCACTTCCGTGCCCGCGCCACGGTCATCAAGGAGCAGCGCGCGGAGCTCGCCAAGCACCACGTCTCGGTGCTCTGGAGCGACTACTTCAAGCCCCCGCACTTCGAGAAGTACCCCGAGCTCAACCAGCTCGTCAATGACACCCTGAAGGCCCTCTCGGCCGCCAAGGCGTCGACGGACCCGAAGACGGGCGAGAAGGCGCTGGAGCTCATCGCCGAGATCGACCGCATTTTCTGGGAGACGAAGAAGGCCTGACCTTCCCGTTCCCGCCCGAAGGGGTACGGCTGCCCGGCAGCCGTACCCCTTCGGCGTTCCCTGCGCCCGGGCGGCGGCGGGCGCGTGCGGGCCGCTCGCCGGGCCGGCCGCGGCGGAGGCCCGGGCGGGTGCTCGCCGGGTGCCCCGGCGCGGCCGGAGGGCGTCTAGGCCTCCACGCGCAGGCTGTAGCGGCGCTTCTCCTTCGACGTGGCACCCAGGCGGTCGTAGAAGCGGATCGCGTCCTCGTTCCACGCGGGGGTCTGCCACTGGATCTCCCGGAGGCCCAGGCTCCGCGCCACGGCGCGGATCTCCGCCATCAGGAGGGGGCCGAGGCCGTGGCCGCGGGAGGTCTCCGTGAGGTAGAGACAGTCCATGTGGAGGTACTCCGCGCCGTCCCAGGTGGAGAGTTCGGGAGCGCAGGTGGCGTACCCCGCGAGGGTGCCGTCGGGGAGGGCGGCGACCAGGCAGCGCAGACGGGGCGGCTCGGCGCCGAAGAGGAGGCGGCCGAGGCGGTCGGCGAGCCCGGCGGCCGGGGGCGCGGCCTTCTCGTACGCCGCGTGCTCGGCGACGAGTTCCACGACCCTCGGCAGGTCCTCGGGGTGCGCGTGCCGTACCACCGCCCGGCCGGAGCCGTCCTCGCGTTCGCTCATACGGTCATCATGCACGGCCCCACCGACAGCCCCGCCTCCGTCCCCTGACGGCGGAGCCATTCGCGGTACGGGGCCGCCCGCAGGGCCACCTCCCGGTAGGCCGCCGCGAGTTCCGCGTACAGCGTGTCCAGGGGCGCCCCGGGGCGCGCGTAGAGCAGCAGACGGACCGCCAGGGGGTCGCCGCGCAGGGGGCGGACCGCCATGTCCTCGCGCGGGACCGAGGTCGGCTGGCAGGGGGCGACCGCCTCGCCGAGGACGATCAGGGAGGCGGCCGTGTGGTAGTCGCCGTGCAGCAGGGGCGGGTCGATGCCGGCGGCGTCCAGGACCCGTCGGAGGCCGTCCCACTCGCCGTCCACGGTCGGGTCGACCATCCAGTGGTCGGCGGCCAGGTCGGCGAGGTCCACGACGGGCCGGGCGGCGGCCGGGTGGTCGCGGGCCAGGGAGACGAACTGCGGTTCGCGGGCGACCAGGACCCGCCCCCTGAGGCCCTCGGGGACCCGTAACGGGCAGCCCTCCACCTCGTGCACGAAGGCCACGTCGAGCTGCCCCGCGGCGACGCTCCGCAGCAGGGCGTTCGCGGAGACGTCCATCCGCAGGCCGATGTCGGTGCCGGGCAGCCGCTGGCGGAGCCGGCGCAGCCACCCGGGGAGCGCCCGGCTCGCGGTGGAGCCGACGCTGAGCCCGGGTCCCTCGGTGCGGGCGGCCGCCGCCCGGGTCTCGGTGACGAGCGCGGCCATGTCGGCGACGAGGGGGCGGGCGCGGCTGAGCAGGGAGCGGCCGAGCGGGGTGGGGCGGCAGCCGGTGCGGCCGCGGGAGAACAGTTCGGCCCCCAGGGAGTTCTCGATGCGGCGCAGCTGGGTGGTCAACGAGGGCTGGCTCATGCCCAGTTGCCGGGCCGCCTTGTGCAGGCTGCCCGTGTCCGCGATGGCGCAGAGCGCGCGCAGGTGTCTCACCTCCAGCTCCATGTCCCGAGGGTAGGGCGGCTCCCGGAGTCGCACCAGACACCCGGAACCTCTCAATCACCTTCGTTTTCAAGGCAGTTGGGGGGAAACGGGACGGTGATGCGGTGGGGCTATCGGTGGTTGACATCATCCCCGTACGCCCCGGCTCCCCCGAGACTCTCTCCAGTCCCCTACAGGAGGAGCCCCCCATGCGTCACCCCAAGGTCCTCACCTCCGTGCTGGCCACCACCCTCGGCCTCGGCCTCGCCGCCTCCCTCGGCGCGGGTCCGGCGGCGGCCGCGAGCACCGACTCGACGAGCAGGGCCGTCGCGGCCTACGCCGGTTCGGCCGAGGAGGCGAAGGCCAACCAGGCCTTCTTCGACGCCGTCGTGAAGTCGGTGGCCAAGAAGCGGGCCGCCAACCCCGGCGCGGCCGCCGTCACCGTCGTCTACAGCGCCTCCAACGCGCCGAGCTTCCGCACCCAGATAGCCCGCTCCACCCAGATCTGGAACAGCTCGGTGGTGAACGTCCGGCTCGTCGAGGGCGGCAACCCGGACTTCGCCTACTACGAGGGCAACGACTCCCGTGGCTCGTACGCGAGCACCGACGGTCACGGCAGCGGCTACATCTTCCTCGACTACCGGCAGAACCAGCAGTACAACTCCACCCGCGTGACCGCCCACGAGACCGGGCACGTCCTGGGGCTGCCGGACCGCTACAGCGGCCCGTGCAGCGAGCTGATGTCGGGCGGCGGCCCCGGCACGTCCTGCCAGAACGCCCAGCCGAACGCCCAGGAGCGCGCCCGCGTCGACCAGTTGTGGCGCTACGGCCTCGCCTCCGCCTTCAAGGGCTGAGCAAGGCCGCCCGCCTCCGCCTTCCAGGGCCGGCGGGCGGGAAGAACATGACGGCGGCGCCCTCTCCCCGGGGCGCCGCCGTCCTCGCGCTCGGGCGGCCTCGTGGTCGGGGCCGCCTGGATCTCGTGCTCAGGCCGCCTGGAGCAGTCGGCGGCCGAAGTCCGCGCCGGGCGGCAGCTGGCGCCGGACCCGCTCCAGCGCCCCGTCGAAGTCACCCCCGGCGACGCACGACTCGAAGGCGGCGCCGCCGTAGTGCAGCGTCAGGCTGAGGTCCGCGCGCTCACCGAGCGTCAGCAGACAGGCCAGCGTGGCCTGCTGGGCGGCGCCGTCCAGGACGACGGGGAGCGGCAGGTCCCACTCCAGGACACAGCCGGTGAGGGCCTGTCCGCTCTCCTCGGCCGCGCTGAGCGCGGCAAAGCTCTCGCCCGTGTACTCGACCCCCCTGATCCGGGTGGCGACGTGCCGCCCGTCGGCCGTGATGACGATCGCTTCCGCGCCGCTGCGGTCCCGGTACCAGCCGGTCCAGACTTCTGTCGACTCCGATGACATGCGCGGACTGTAGCGGTATGACCGGCTCCGGCGCTCGGCCGGTCACCCCGTGGCCGGACTTCTCCCGTTCTCGACGTTCTTGCCGGTCACGTGCGGGCTCGCGGCTTCCGCACCCGTGACCGCGCCCCTGTCCGTACCCGGGTCCGCGGGCAGGCCCGCGCCCGCGCCGGAGCCCGATTCGGTGCCCGTTTCCGGGTCCTCGCGGGGCGCGCAGTCGGGGCTGCGACAGGGCTGGACCTCCCACTCCGGCACCCAGGCCCCGAGGACCTTGTGCCGGGTGGCCACCATGGTCCGCGGGCTGCCGCAGGCCGTGCACCTGTACTCGGCCCGGGGGTCCCGCGTCGTCGTGCGAGGCGCCTCGTCCACCATGTCTCCAGGGTAGGACGCCTCACACGGGAGCGCTTCCCACCGCTACCGCTTCCTGGAGTACCTGCGGACGAACACGCCGTTGTCGAAGACGCGCAGGTCCTCCAGTTCGAAGTCGCGGGGCTCGAAGCCGGCGCCGAACATCGGCATACCGGAGCCGTAGACCTGCGGATACGTCTTGATGACCAGCTCGTCGACCTCCTCGATGAGCTGACCGGCGATCCTGGAGCCGCCGCAGAGCCAGATGCCCAGGGGGCTGTCCTCGGCCTTGAGCTCACGGACGCGCCCGACGAGGTCGTCGGCGATCAGCTCGACGTCGGGGTGGGGCGACTCGGCCAGCGAGCGGGTGGCGACGAACTCCCGCAGGTGGCTGTAGGGGCTGGTGATGCCGATGTCCAGAGCGAGCTGGTACGAGCCCAGCCCCTGGACGACGGTGTCGTAGTGCTTGCTCTCGGCGTCGACGCCGAGCTGCTCCCGGCCCTGTGCCGAGATGGTCTCGGGGTACTCGGCGGTCAGGAACTCCAGGAAGGCGGCGTCCACGAACGTGTACATGGACGTGGCATCGCCTTCGGGATCACCGATGAAGCCGTCGATGGAGCAGGCGATGAAGTACGTGAGCTTGCGCAAACCGGTCCTCTTCACACTCGGTGCGTGACTGCGACCACAACCACGACGGCTATAGTGCTTCACCTGTAGTGGTTACGCAAGCCCTATGTTCGAAGGAGGAGGAACGACGACATGGCGAGAAACCCCGAACGACGTACGGCGCTGCTCGACGCCGCCATCCAGGTCCTGGCGGACGAAGGCGCCCGCGGGCTCACCTTCCGGGCGGTCGACGCCGGGTCGGGGGTCCCCACGGGCACCTCGTCCAACTACTTCCGCGACCGGGACCACCTGCTCTCCCAGGTCGCCGACCGCATCTTCGTGCGGCTGACCCCCGCGCCCGGGGTCATCGAGGACTCGCTGCTGCCGACGCCGAGCCGGGCCCTGGTCGTGGACCTCATGCGCCAGCTCGCCCAGCGGCTCGCCGCCGAGCGCACCTGCTACCTCGGCCTCTTCGAGCTCCGTCTCGAAGCCGCCCGCCGCCCCGAGCTGCGGACCCAGCTCACCAAGGTGCTCCGCGCCGACCTCGACGAGAACGTCCGGCTGCACCTCTCCTCGGACATGCCCGGGGACGCGGACACGGTCCGGCTGCTCTACTTCGCCCTCACCGGACTGCTCTTCGACCACTTCACGGTTCCCGGCCTCCACGGCGACCGGGACCTGGACGACCTGATCGAGACGGTGGTCAGCCGGATCGTCCCCGAGGACTGACCGCCCGTCGCGGGGCTCAGCGCGTACGCCTCGTGACGAACTCCGCCAGGGCCAGCAGGTCCCCCGCCGCCGTCAGATCCGGGACCGCCTGCGCCAGGTACTCGACGGCGCGGCCCATCCGCTCGGCCGCCTGGGCCTGGGCCCAGTCGCGCCCGCCGGCCCGCTCGACCGCGTCCGCCGCCGCCCGGACCGCCGCCGCGTCGAGGACCGGACGGGAGTACAGCTCGGCCAGCTCCTCCCCCGCCGCCGTCCCGGAGGCGAGCGCCGCCACCACCGGAAGCGACTTCTTGTGGGCGACCAGATCGGCCCCGGCCGGCTTGCCCGTACGGTCCGGGTCGCCCCAGATCCCGATGAGGTCGTCGATCAGCTGGAAGGCGAGGCCGGCCTCGCGGCCGAAGGCGTCCATCGCCGCGACCTCCTCCTCGCCGGCGCCCGCGTAGAGCGCGCCGATGGCGCAGGAGCAGCCGAGCAGGGCGCCGGTCTTGGCGGTGGCCATGGCCATGCACTCGTCGAGGGAGACCTCACGGGGCCCGCGCTGCTCGAAGGCGCAGTCCGCCTGCTGACCCGCGCAGAGCTCGATGATGCAGGCGGTCAGGCGCGCGGAGGCGGCGGCCGACGCGGGGTGCGGGTCCTCGGCGAGCAGGCGCAGGGCCAGCGCGCTCATCGCGTCCCCGGCGATCAGGGCGTCCGGGATGCCGAAGACGGTCCAGGCGGTGGGCCGGTGCCTCCGGGTCGGGTCCTCGTCGACGATGTCGTCGTGGAGCAGGGTGAAGTTGTGGGCGAGCTCCACCGCGGCGGCGGCCTTCACGGCCGCGGCCTCCTCGGCGCCGAGGGCGCGGGCGGCCGCGAGCACCAGGGCGGGCCGGATCGCCTTGCCGGCCTGCTCGGTGGCCGGGCTGCCGTCGGCGTGCTCCCAGCCGAAGTGGTACATCGCGACGCGCCTTATGGAACCGGGCAGGGTCTCGACGGTGGAACGCAGTTGGGGATGGACGGCTGTCCGCGTCCGGTCCAGGAGCCTCACGGCCCCCTGACCGTCACTGACGGCATCCGCACTGGCCATGGTCACGGTCACTTCCTTCGTATCCTCCGTGGCGATCTCATGTGTCGGCCCCGCGTGTCGGCCCCCACGGTTCGGCCTCGCGCGGCGGCCTCATGGGTGATCCCGTGGGTGATCCCGCGGTGCGACGAACCGGGAACGCCCGGGGGCGGGAGGGTTCGGTCCCCGCCCCCGGGCGTCGACGGCTCAGCGCCAGCGGCTGACCTCGACGTTCTCCAGGACACCGAGCGCGTCCGGGACGAGGACCGCCGCCGAGTAGTAGGCCGTGACCAGGTAGGAGATGATCGCCTGCTCGTCGATGCCCATGAAGCGGACCGAGAGGCTGGGCTCGATCTCGTCGGGGAGACCGGTCTGGTGGAGACCGATCACGCCCTGGTCGGCCTCGCCGGTGCGCATGCAGATGATCGAGGTGGTCCGGGCGTCCGAGACCGGGATCTTGTTGCACGGGTAGATCGGCACACCGCGCCAGGTCGGGATGCGGTTGCCGTTGATGTCGATGGTCTCGGGCACCAGGCCGCGCTTGTTCAGCTCGCGCCCGAAGGCGGCGATGGCGCGCGGGTGGGCGAGGAAGAGCTTGGAGCCCCGGCGGCGGGAGAGCAGCTCGTCCATGTCGTCCGGGCTGGGGGCGCCGTCGTGGGGCTGGATCCGCTGCTCGTAGTCGCAGTTGGAGAGGAGGCCGAACTCCTTGTTGTTGACCAGCTCGTACTCCTGGCGCTCGCGGAGCGCCTCGACCGTGAGCCGCAACTGCTGCTCGGTCTGGTTCATCGGCTGGTTGTAGAGGTCGGCGACGCGGCTGTGGACCTTCAGCACGGTCTGGGCGACGCTCAGCTCGTACTCGCGGGGCGAGGCGTCGTAGTCGACGTAGGTGTGCGGGACGACGGCCTCGCCGACGTGGCCGGCGGAGAGGTCGATCTCGGCCTCGCCGTACTTGTTGGTCCGCTGGTGGGGCAGCGCGGCCACGCTCGCGAGGTGGGCGGCGAGCGAGTCGGCCCGCTCCGCGAGGTTCCGCACGTCGTCCCGGGTGAGTTCCAGCACCGTGCAGGAGGTGGCCGCGCGGGCGGTCCACTCCCACGTGGCGTCCGGGTCGACGAGCGAGGCGTCGCCGAAGTAGGAGCCGTCGGCGAGGACGCCGAGGACGGCCTCGTCGCCGTACGGCCCCTCGCCGATCTGCTCGATCCTGCCGTGCGCGAGGAGGTGGACCCGGTCCGTCGGCTCGCCCGCGACGGCGACGACCTCGCCGGCCGCGTACTCCCGCTGGCGGCAGCGGGACGCCAGCTCGGCCAGGGCCGCCTCGTCCTCGTAGCCGCGCAGGACGGGGAGTTCGCCGAGTTCGGCGGGGATGACCGCGACGCGCTCCCCGGTCTGGACGAAGGTGACGCGACCGTCGCCCACGGAGTAGCTGAGCCTCCGGTTCACCCGGTACGTACCGCCCTGCACCTGGACCCACGGCAGCGCCCGCAGCAGCCACCGTGAGGTGATCTCCTGCATCTGCGGCGCCGACTTCGTGGTCGTGGCGAGGTTCCGCGCGGCGGCGGTACCGAGACTCTGCTGCGGGGGCGCCTGCTGCTCCGCGCGGACCTCGTCGCCAACCGAACCAACGGACATGGAACTCCCTCTCGTATGACTGAGTTGCGAGACGAAGCCTTTCAGCACGGAACGTGTCGGCGCCATTACACATTCGAGTGGGACTGTTCGACGATCTTCGGGGCATGTCACGTGATTTCCATCCGAACAGCGGAGCCCCGTCCGCCCCACGGCGCCCTGTCCTGATCGGCTCGCACACAGTCCGAACGGATGGCAGCGGAGGAGCGGACTCCGGTACTCCGGTACTTCGGAAGCTGCCGGTCCTCCGGAAGCCCACCCGTTCTCCGAAGGGAGTCGGTCATGTCCATCCCCATGTCCGCGAGCAGGTTCCTCGACGCGCTGCGCGGCGAGGGCCTGACGGTCGTCCAGGTCGGCCACTGGTCCACCCACAACCGCAACCACAAGGGCCCCTGGGGCCCGGTGCACGGCGTGATGATCCACCACACCGTGACCCGCGGCACCGCCCACACCGTCCGGATCTGCCGGGACGGCTACGCGGGCCTGCCGGGGCCGCTCTGCCACGGCGTCATCGCCAAGGACGGCACGGTCCACCTCGTCGGCTACGGCCGCGCGAACCACGCGGGCCTCGGCGACGACGAGGTGCTCCGGGCGGTCGTCGCCGAGCAGGGGCTGCCGCCCGACGACGAGACCACCACGGACGGCAACCGGTACTTCTACGGCTTCGAGTGCGAGAACCTCGGCGACGGCGTGGACCCGTGGCCGAAGGTCCAGCTGGACGCCATCGCCAAGGCGGCGGCCGCCCTGTGCCGGGTGCACGGCTGGACGCAGCGCTCCGTCATCGGGCACCGCGAGTGGCAGCCGGGGAAGGTCGACCCGCGCGGCTTCACGATGGCCTCGATGCGGGAGCGGGTGGCCGACCTGCTGGGCTGACCGGGCCGGGCACACGGAGAATGGCCGGGTGAACGCGTTCGACCTCTCCCGCCTGCGGCCCCGGCTCCCCTCGCCCCTGGAGCCGGTGGCGGACGAGCGCTTCACCCGGCGCGGGCTCACCCTGCTGCTCAAGCGCGAGGACCTCATCCACCCCGACCTGCCGGGCAACAAGTGGCGCAAGCTCGCACTCAACCTGGCCGCGGCGGACGGGCGTCCCGTGCTCACCTTCGGCGGCGCGTACTCCAACCACCTGCGGGCGACGGCGGCGGCCGGCCGGCTGCTCGGCTTCCCCACGGTCGGGATCGTGCGCGGCGACGAGCTGGCCGGGCGCCCGCTCAACCCCTCGCTCGCGCGGTGCGCGGCGGACGGGATGCGGCTGGAGTTCGTGGACCGGGCCACGTACCGGGCGAAGAACGACCCGGCCACGCGCGCGGCGCTCCTGGAACGGGCCCCCGCGGGCGCGTACGTGGTCCCGGAGGGCGGCAGCAACGCGCTCGCCGTCCAGGGGTGCGTGGAGCTGGGCCGCGAGCTGGCCGGGGTGGCGGACACGGTCGCCGTCGCCTGCGGCACCGGCGGCACCCTGGCGGGCCTCGCGGCGGGCCTCTCCCCCGGCCAGCGGGCGCTGGGCGTCCCGGTCCTCAGGGGCGGCTTCCTGGGCGGCGAGGTCCGCGCCCTCCAGGAGGCGGCGTTCGGCGGCCCGCGGGGCGACTGGACCCTGGACGAGCGGTTCCACGCCGGGGGGTACGCGCGCGTGCCCCCGGCGCTCGACGCGTTCGCACGTGATTTCGAGGCGCGGCACGGACTCGCCATCGAGCGACTGTATGTGGCCAAAATGCTGCACGGCCTCACCACCCTGGCGGAGGAGGGCGCGTTCCCGGCGGGTACCCGGCTCGTGGCGGTGGTCACGGGCGCCCCGGACGCGCCGCGCGCCCCCGACGGCGCTCAGTCCACGGCCTCCCGGTAGGCCGCGGCCTCCTCCAGGTCGAGCCGGCGGAGCAGGGTCCGCATCATCTCGTCGTCGATCCGCCGTGCGTCGCGCAACTGGACGAAGACCTCGCGCTCGGCGTCGATCATCTCGCGCGACAGTCGCCGGTAGGTGTCGTCGGCGGTCTCCCCGGTGACCTCGTTGACGGCGCCGAGCCGCTCCCAGACCGCGTTGCGGCGGCGCTCGAGGACGGTGCGGAGCCGGTCGGCGAGGGGCTGCGGCAGGGCGTTCCGCTCGTCCGCGAGGAGCGCGTCGAGGCGTGCCTCCGCGGCCTGTGAGGCCTCGCTCTGGGCCTGCGCCTCGGCCAGGGTCTCGGCGTACCGGTCCCGGCCGGGGAGCTTCAGGAAGCGGATGAGGGGCGGCAGGGTGAGGCCCTGCACCACGAGGGTGCCGATGACGGTGGTGAAGGTGAGGAAGAGGACCAGGTTGCGGGCGGGGAACTCCACGCCGTCGGTGACCACGGGGATGGAGAAGGCGATGGCGAGGGAGACCACCCCGCGCATGCCGGCCCAGCCGACGACGAGGGGAGCCCTCCAGTCCACCCCCGGTTCCCGTTCCCGCACGCGGGAGGAGAGCCGGGGCAGGAAGGTCGCCGGATAGACCCAGACGAAGCGCACGACGACCACGGCGACGAAGACGCCGACCGCGTACCAGGCCGCCTCGCCGATGCCGTACTGCCCGAGGCCCTGCACGACGTACGGCAGTTGGAGGCCGATCAGGGCGAAGACGGCGGACTCCAGGACGAAGGCGACCATCTTCCAGACGGCCTCCTCCTGGAGCCGGGTCGCGAAGTCGACCTGCCAGGCGCGGTGGCCGAGGAAGAGGCCGACCACGACGACGGCGAGGACTCCGGAGGCGCCGACCTCCTCGGCCGCCGCGTACGCGACGAAGGGGATGAGGAGGGAGAGGGTGTTCTGGAGGAGCGAGTCGCCCAGGCCGCGCCGCAGCCAGTGGATGGGGACCATGAGGACCAGACCCACCCCGATGCCGCCGAGGGCCGCGAGCGCGAACTCCCCCACTCCGCCCGCCCAGCTGACGCCCTCGCCGACGGCCGCCGCGAGGGCGACCTTGAACGCGGTGATGGCGGTGGCGTCGTTCACGAGGGACTCGCCCTGGAGGATCGTGGTGATCCGGTTCGGCAGGCCCAGCTTGCGGGCGATGGCCGTGGCGGCGACGGCGTCCGGCGGGGCGATCACGGCGCCGAGCACCAGGGCCGCGGTGAGCGGCAGATCGGGGACGAGGACGTACGCGAGCCACCCCACGGCCACCGTGGCGAAGAGGACGTACCCGACGGAGAGCAGGGCGACCGGCCGGATGTTGGCCCGCAGGTCGAGGTACGAGGAGTCGACCGCCGCCGTGTAGAGGAGCGGGGGCAGGATCAGCGGCAGCACGATGTGCGGGTCGAGGGTGTAGTCGGGGACGCCGGGGACGTACGAGGCGGCGAGGCCGACCGCGACCAGGAGGAGCGGAGCGGGCACGGGGGTCTTCCGGGCGACCCCCGCGATCGCGGCGCTCGCCGCCACCAGCGCCACCAGTTGCAGTGCGTCCATGCCCGTCCCCGTCTCCTGCCGCAACGTAACCTGGCCATCATGAGCGAGTGCCCGCACGTTGCCGAAATGCCGCGCCCCGAACCGGCGCCGCTGGCCGACACCTGCCCCGAGTGCCTGGCGGACGGGACGCACCCGGTCCAGCTGCGGCTCTGTCTGACCTGCGGGCACGTGGGCTGCTGCGACTCCTCGGCGGGGCGGCACGCGACGGGGCACTTCTCGTCGACCGGTCACCCGGTGATGCGGACCTTCGAGCCGGGCGAGGCCTGGCGCTGGTGCTTCGTGGACGGCTCGATCGTCTGAGGGGGCCCGCCCCCGGAACCGGCCCGGACGTCAGGCCCGTCGGGCCGATGCGGTCGTCCGACGGTACGACCGTCCGGCGATTCGGCCGTCCGACGATTCGGCCGCCCCGCGGTTGGGTACGTCACCCCTCCGCCGGTCGCGCGTTCCCGGCCCCGCAGACTCCCGCCCACCGTCCGCACCCATGGTGCCTACCATGGGTGACGAGCGGTGACCGGAGGGCCGGTGGGGGCAGGAGCTCGCGGCGACACGGCGGGACGGATCGCGATAGCGTCACGGCGGACTGCGCAGCCCCCTGCGTACCGCCCGGTTCGGGGGCCTCTCCCCCCGGACCCCGAATGAGCTTGTGCCACCTTGGAGGTGAGGGTGTCCCAGATCGCAGGCGAGCCCGGGACCCAGGACTTCGTGGAAGTCCGGCTGCCCGCTGCGGGTGCCTATCTGTCCGTGCTGCGTACGGCCACGGCCGGCCTCGCGGCGCGCTTGGACTTCACCCTCGACGAGATCGAGGACTTGCGGATCGCGGTCGACGAGGCCTGCGCCATCCTGCTCCAGCAGGCCGTGCCCGGATCCGTCCTCAGCTGCGTCTTCCGGCTGGTCGACGACTCCCTCGACGTGACCGTCTCCGCCCCGACCACGGACGGCCGGGCACCCGAGCGCGACACGTTCGCCTGGACGGTGCTGTCGGCACTGGCCGGGAAGGTGGAATCGTCGGTGGCCGACGACCGTACGGTCTCGATCAGCCTGTACAAACAGCGCGGCGCGGGGCCAGGCCCGGCGTGAGGAGCGGGGACGCGACGGCCGGCATCCCTGAGCAGCAGGCGCGGCCGTATGAGGTCGCTACGGAGCAGGCGGACCAGATGAGCGAGCACGAGCAGCACCTTGAGGTTCCCGAGACGCCGGGCGTCTCCGAAGCCCCCCGGGGCCCCGCGAGTGCGGAAGGCTCCTCCGGGACGTCCGGGGGACCCACGCCGGCGGAGTCCACGACGGAGGGGCCCGGGGCGGGCGGGGCCGAGGCCGACGAGGCGGACGCGGAGGCGGGGAAACCGGGGGACGGCGACGAGGCCGACGAGGCCCCGGAGGTCCCCCGTCACGCCGCGCACGACCGGAGCGGCGCCCGTGCCCTCTTCGTCACGCTGCGCGAACTGCCCGAGGGCTCCCCGGAGAAGGCCGAGCTGCGCAACCAGCTGGTGCGGATGCACCTGCCGCTGGTCGAGCACCTGGCCAGGCGGTTCCGCAACCGCGGCGAGCCGCTGGACGACCTGACGCAGGTGGCGACGATCGGCCTGATCAAGTCGGTCGACCGGTTCGACCCGGAGCGGGGCGTCGAGTTCTCGACGTACGCGACCCCCACGGTCGTCGGCGAGATCAAGCGTCACTTCCGTGACAAGGGCTGGGCGGTCCGGGTGCCGCGCCGGCTCCAGGAGCTGCGTCTCTCGCTGACCACGGCGACGGCGGAGCTCTCCCAGCAGCACGGCCGCTCGCCGACGGTGCACGAGCTGGCCGAGCGGCTCGGGATCTCGGAGGAGGAGGTCCTGGAGGGCCTGGAGTCGGCGAACGCCTACTCGACGCTCTCCCTGGACGTTCCCGACACCGACGACGAGTCGCCGGCGGTCGCGGACACCCTGGGCGCGGAGGACGAGGCCCTGGAGGGGGTCGAGTACCGGGAGTCGCTCAAGCCGCTCCTGGAGGACCTGCCTCCCCGGGAGAAGCGGATCCTGCTGCTCCGGTTCTTCGGGAACATGACCCAGTCGCAGATCGCGCAGGAGGTGGGCATCTCGCAGATGCACGTCTCCCGGCTGCTCGCCAGAACCCTCGCCCAGCTGCGGGAGAAGCTCCTGGTGGAGGAGTAGGCCCTAGGGGGTGTCCTGACCGGGGCGCCGGATGCCGAGCGCCTCGGTCGTGGCCGGGTTCACCAGGAGGACGAGCCCGGCGACGGCCAGGACGCCGAGGACCGCGCCGGCCGGGATCATCGCGCTGTTCGACTGGAGCATCTGCCAGGCGACCGGCAGGGCCAGGATCTGGGTGATCACGGCCGGGCCGCGGCTCCAGGAGCGGCGCAGCCACAGACCGCGGGCGGCGGCGAGCGGGATCAGACCGAGTGCGACGAGCGTCACAGCGCCGGTCGCGGCGCCGGTGAGGTCGTCGGACGTCCCGGTCAGCGCGTGCACCAGCATGTACACGCCACCGGCGAGGAGTCCGAGGGCCTCGATACCGGCCACGGCCGCCGCGGCGGCGAGTCGGGCGGGTCGGGGGGTCTGCTCCGTACTGCTCATAGAGGGCAGGGTAGCGGGGGCGGGGCGGGGCGGCGGAAACCGGGCGAGGCCGTCCACGGATCGGGCTGGACTGGGCCCGGTACCGCCGGGTAGGTACCCTGGCGCTCATGCGCGCACTTCTCGTGGTCAACCCGGCAGCCACCACCACCAGTGCCCGCACCCGTGACGTGCTGATCCACGCGCTCGCGAGCGAGATGAAGATCGAGGCGGTCACCACGGAGTACCGCGGGCACGCCCGCGACGTGGGCCGACGGGCCGCCGACTCCGGCAACATCGACCTCGTCGTGGCCCTCGGCGGCGACGGCACGGTCAACGAGGTCGTGAACGGACTGCTGCACGACGGGCCCGATCCCGAGCGCCTTCCGGGCCTCGCGGTGGTCCCCGGCGGGTCGACCAACGTGTTCGCCCGCGCCCTCGGACTGCCGAACGACGCGGTGGAGGCGACCGGCGCCCTGCTCGACGCGTTGCGTGAGCGGCGGGCACGCACAGTGAGCCTCGGTCTGGCCTCGGGTGCGCCGGGCACGGAGGACGAGTCGGTTCCGGCCCGCTGGTTCACCTTCTGCGCCGGCCTCGGATTCGACGCCAGCGTCATCGGCCGGGTCGAACAGCAGCGGGAGCGCGGGAAGAGATCCACCCACGCCCTCTATCTGCGCCAGGTGGTGCGCCAGTTCCTGGAGGAACCCCACCGGCGGCACGGCACGATCACCCTGGAGCGCCCCGGCGCCGAGCCGGTCGAGGACCTGGTCCTCTCCATAATCTGCAACACCTCCCCCTGGACCTACCTGGGCAATCGTCCGGTCTACGCGTCCCCGGAGGCCTCCTTCGAAACAGCGCTGGACGTGCTCGGACTGCGCCGTCTCTCCACTCCGGCGGTGGCTCGTTACGCCACTCAGCTGCTCACCTCGACCCCGGAACGAGGGCCTCGCGGCAAGCACGCGGTATCCCTGCACGACCTGACCGACTTCACCTTGCATTCGAAGGTCCCGCTCCCCCTCCAGATGGACGGAGACCACCTGGGACTGCGTACGAGCGTGGCGTTCACAGGCGTACGCCGTGCACTGCGTGTGATTGTGTGAGTGGAAGGGCCCAAAGTCCTTTCACTCGAACGTTTAGGCGCGCATCCACCCCTTAGAAGTACGGCTGTGACCTAGCCGACACCGAGGAATCAAAAAAAACTTTCCGGAAGGGGTTGTATCCGCTGCCGAGGTTTGCGAGTCTCTTCTTGGCGATCGGGACGGCCCGCAACACCGGCCTCCACTGAGAGCCAGAACCCCTCCTCAGTCTTAGGACCACACCAGTTCATCTGGCAGTCGGCCCTTCCCTTGCGGGGGGATTCGTGAAAGCGTTCACATTCACAAGCAACCCGCACGTAATACCAAGAGAGGTAGCAGCCATGGACTGGCGTCACAACGCCGTTTGTCGTGAGGAAGACCCCGAGCTGTTCTTCCCCATCGGCAACACCGGTCCTGCGCTGCTGCAGATCGAGGAAGCCAAGGCCGTCTGCCGCCGCTGCCCCGTCATGGAGCAGTGCCTGCAGTGGGCGCTCGAGTCCGGCCAGGACTCCGGCGTCTGGGGTGGCCTCAGCGAGGACGAGCGCCGCGCGATGAAGCGCCGTGCCGCTCGCAACCGGGCGCGTAACGCCAGCGCCTGACGCCCCACCGACAGCCTGAGGCCAGCGGCGCATACATCGCGTATGCAATCACCGCCCCCGAGCCGCAGCGCGCAGCAGTAACCCACAGCATTCGAGCCCCGGACCGAGTTCCTTCGGTCCGGGGCTCGCTGCTGTCCGCAGCCGAGAACCCATTCCGCGGGGGCCGTTCAGCGGTGGCCCCTTCGCGGTCGGCTACTTCTTCGGTCGACTACTTCTGCGGTTGTACGGGGATGTCGAGGACCACCTTCGTGCCGCGCTCGGCGCCCGGCAGCATGTCGAAGGATCCTCCCAACTCCCCTTCCACCAGGGTCCGTACGATCTGGAGACCGAGGTTGCCGGCCCGCTGGGGGTCGAAGCCCTCGGGCAGTCCGCGGCCGTCGTCCTTGATCGTGATCAGGAGCCGGGCGTCGGCCCGGGGTTCGCCGCGCACGGCGGTGACCTCGACGGTGCCCTCGTCGCCCTGGGCGAACGCGTGCTCCAGGGCGTTCTGGAGGACCTCGGTGAGGACCATGGAGAGCGGGGTCGCGACCTCGGCGTCGAGAATGCCGAAGCGGCCGTTGCGCCGGCAGGTGACCCTGCCCGGAGAGATCTCGGCCACCATCGCGATCACCCGGTCGGCGATCTCGTCGAACTCCACCCGCTCGTCCAGGTTCTGGGACAGCGTCTCATGGACGATAGCGATCGAACCGACGCGCCGCACGGCCTCGTTGAGGGCCTCACGGCCGCGGTCGGAGTCCATCCGGCGGGCCTGGAGGCGCAACAGGGCGGCCACGGTCTGGAGGTTGTTCTTCACCCGGTGGTGGATCTCCCGGATGGTGGCGTCCTTGGTGATCAACTCGCGCTCGCGGCGACGCAGTTCGGTGACGTCCCGGAGCAGGACCAGCGAACCGATGCGGGTGCCCTTGGGCTTGAGCGGGATCGCCCGCAGCTGGATCACGCCGCCGTTGCCCTCGACCTCGAACTCGCGCGGCGCGTAGCCGGAGGCCAGGGTCTCCAGGGCCTCGTCCACCGGGCCGCGGGAGGGCGCGAGTTCCGCGGTGATCTGGCCGAGGTGCTGGCCGACGAGGTCGGCGGCGAGGCCGAGCCGGTGGTAGGCGGAGAGGGCGTTGGGAGAGGCGTACTGGACGATGCCCTCGGCGTCCAGGCGGACGAGTCCGTCGCCGGCCCGGGGCGAGGAGTCCATGTCGACCTGCTCGCCGGGGAAGGGGAAGGTCCCGGCCGCGATCATCTGCGCGAGGTCGGAGGCCGACTGGAGGTAGGTGAGTTCGAGCCGGGAGGGAGTGCGGACGGTCAGCAGGTTGGTGTTGCGGGCGATGACCCCGAGGACCCGGCCCTCGCGGCGCACGGGGATGGACTCGACCCGTACCGGAACCTCCTCGCGCCACTCCGGGTCGCCCTCGCGGACGATCCTGCCCTCGTCGAGGGCGGCGTCGAGCAGCGGACGGCGACCGCGCGGCACCAGGTGGCCGATCATGTCGTCCTGGTAGGAGGTGGGGCCGGTGTTCGGCCGCATCTGCGCCACGGAGACGTACCGCGTACCGTCGAGGGTCGGAACCCAGAGGACGAGGTCGGCGAAGGAGAGGTCGGAGAGCAGCTGCCACTCCGACACCAGCAGGTGGAGCCACTCGAGGTCCGAGTCGCTCAGGGCGGTGTGCTGGCGCACGAGGTCGTTCATGGAGGGCACGGTGCGAGCGTACCCGCGGAACAAACGGGCGGTGAACCTGGATCTCCGGGCGTTCGTACTGGAGGATGGGCCATGAACCACCGCGTTCCTGTGGATGGACAGACAAGAATGGTCTAGTCCACAATGAACGCAACAGAGCCTCCATCCTCCCCGCACAGGAGGATGGAACGAGGTACCCGGCGCTCTCTGCCCTGACTGCGTCGAGACCTCCCACAACGGCCGAGGGACCGCACACCCCCGGCCGGCGCAACTCCGGGCTGCGGTGCCGGGCGGGCTGAGGGTCCCGCCGGGCGCCGCGGCCCGCGGGTGTTTCCGGGCCCGCCGCGTGTCACTCCCCCGTCGGCCAGGCCCGCATCGCCAGCTCGGCCACGGCCGCCAGCTCCTCCTCCGTCGCCCCGTCGCGGGCCTGCTGGGACATGCCCTGGAGGACGGCGCCGCTGAAGCGGGCGAGCGCCCGGGCGTCGGTGTCGGACGGCAGCTCGCCGGACTCGGCACCCCGGCGGATCCGGGCCTCCATCGACGCCAGATTGGAGTTCCTGCGCACCCTCAGGGACTCCTCGACCTCCGGGGTCGAGCAGTTGATCGCGGCGGAGATCATCAGGCAGCCCCGGGGGTGGCCCGGCTCCGTGAAGAGCCAGGCGGCCTCGCCGAGGAGGCGGCCGATGGCCCGGCGGGCGGTCGGTTCCTCCTCGAAGGCCCGGCCGCCGTACGCGCCGTACGAGGTGGCGTACGCCTCGACGACCTCCTCGAACAGCGTCTTCTTGTCGCCGAAGGCGGCGTAGAGGCTGGGGGCGCTGATGCCCATGGCGCGGGTCAGATCGGAGACGGAGGTCGTCTCGTAGCCGTGCTCCCAGAAGGCCATCGTCGCCTTCTCCAGGGCCGTGAGCCGGTCGAAGGAGCGAGGGCGGCCGCGCGGTGTCGTCACCATGGAGTGAATTCTATAGCGTCCGCTACGGAAAGTGGGGTACGGTCTTTTCATAACGATCGCTACAGAAATGAGGGGGGCGTCGTCATGGGCGTGCTCGAAGGCAGGACCGCGGAGAACACGGCAGGGGACACGGCAGGGGACTCGGCGGAGAGGGCAGACGCGCGGGCGGCCGTGCGGTCGACCGGGAAGCTGGTCGGGAAGACGGCTCTGGTGACGGGCGGCAGCCGGGGCATCGGGCGCGGGATCGCCGAGCGGCTCGCCCGCGAGGGGGCGCGGGTCGCGGTGCACTACGGAAGCAACGAGACCGCGGCGAAGGAGACGGTCGCGGCGATCGAGGCGGCCGGCGGCGAGGCGTTCGCGCTCGGCCAGGAGCTGGGGGTGCCGGGGGACGCCGCCGCCCTGTGGGAGGCGTTCGACACGGCCGTCGGGGGCGACGGGGGCCTGGACATCCTGGTGAACAACGCGGGGATCGCGGCCTCACAGCCCTTCGCGACCCTCACGGAGGAGGAGTACGACCGGGTCTTCGCGATCAACACCAGGGCGCCGTTCTTCGTGGCGCAGCTGGGGGTGGAGCGACTGCGGGACGGCGGACGCGTCATCAACGTCTCGACGGGCCTCACCAAGGCGGCGCTCATGCCGGAGCTGATCGCGTACTCGATGTCGAAGGCCGCGCTCGACGTCTTCACCCGGGACCTGTCGAAGGTCCTCGGCCCGCGCCGGATCACGGTCAACGCGCTGGCGCCGGGGATCGTGGACACCGACATCAACGCGGCCTGGCTGCGGGGGAACGACGAGGCCCGGGCGGGGGCGGCGGCGATGTCGGCGCTGGGCGGGGTCGGCACCCCGTCGGACATAGCGGATGTGGCGGCCTTCCTCGCCTCCGACGACGCGCGCTGGGTGACGGGCCACTGGATCGACGCCACGGGCGGCTCCCTGGCCTGAGCCGGGCGGGCCGGAGAGGGCTCGGGGCGCGGGGGCGAAGGGTGCGGGGCCCGTGGCGGGGCGGGCCGGAGGGGGCTGTGGCCGCGGGTCGGAAGGTGGGGCAGGGGTTCGAGTGGCTGGGGGGACCGGGGCGGCCGACGATGGAGGCGGCGGGGGCGTCCGGGGGGCGGAACGGCATGAGGGGAAGGCCCCTCCTCTGCTAGATTTGCCCTTAGATTGGTCTATACCACACGGTCCCTCAGCAGCCCCTCACCAGATCGGCAGGCACAGCGTGGAAGTTGTCATCGTCAAGGACGCCAAGGCGGGCGGCGAGCTCATCGCGGACGGCATCGCCGACCTCCTGCGCCGCAAGCCCGACGCGCTGCTCGGCGTGGCCACGGGCTCGACTCCGCTGCCCATCTACGACGCCCTGACCGCCCAGGTCACGGCCGGTTCCGTCGACGCCTCGCGGGCCCGGATCGCCCAGCTGGACGAGTACGTGGGCCTGCCCTCGGGCCACCCCGAGTCGTACCGCTCCACCGTGCTCCGCCAGGTCGTCGAGCCGCTCGGGCTCTCCCCGGAGGCCTTCATGGGGCCCGACGGCTCCGCCGAGGACGTCCTGGCGGCCTGTGAGGCGTA
The DNA here is from genome assembly GCF_040296665.1 of Streptomyces sp. NPDC002057. NCBI lineage: Bacteria > Bacillati > Actinomycetota > Actinomycetes > Kitasatosporales > Streptomycetaceae > Streptomyces > Streptomyces sp. NPDC002057. The sequence goes on along the minus strand of NZ_JBEOXR010000002.1, from coordinate 53,040 downwards.
CGACAGGGCGCTGACCGAGGCCGGTGGCGTGGACCTGCAGATCCTCGGCATCGGCACCGACGGGCACATCGGCTTCAACGAGCCGTGCTCCTCGCTCGCCTCCCGCACCCGGATCAAGACGCTCACCGAGCAGACCCGTGTGGACAACGCCCGCTTCTTCGACGACGACATCGAGCAGGTGCCGCACCACGTCATCACCCAGGGCATCGGCACCATCCTGGAGGCCCGTCACCTGGTGCTGCTGGCCACCGGCGAGGGCAAGGCCGAGGCCGTGGCGCAGACCGTCGAGGGCCCGGTGGCGGCGCTCGTGCCGGCCTCCGCGCTCCAGCTCCACCCGCACGCCACGGTCGTGGTGGACGAGGCCGCGGCGTCCAAGCTGAAGCTCGCGGACTACTTCCGCCACACCTTCGCCAACAAGCCCTCCTGGCAGGGCATCTGAACCGCCCGGAACCCCCGGTCGCAGCCGCGTACGGCGAAGGGGCCCGGCACCTGTTCAGGTGCCGGGCCCCTTCGCGTACGACGGGTGTCGAGGGCCCGGTCAGGCGCCGGTTCCGACGACGGCCTCGGCGGCGGCGCGGCCGCAGACCCGGGCCGCGCCGTGCGTGGCGATGTGCAGGGCCCCGCGGGGCTCCGCCTCGTTGAGGCCCATCTCGACCACGACGGTGTCGGGGCGGGCCTTGATCAGGGCGTCCAGGGCCTCGGTCATCCACGGGTGGCGGTGGGCGTCGCGTACGACCGCCACGACCCGCCGCTCGCCGGCGGCGTCGAGGACGGCGTCCACCGAGGAGTAGGCGTAGGAGCCGGTCTCCGTGCCGGGGAGCAGGCGCTCCAGTTCGGCGGCGATGCCCCAGGGGGTCTCGTCACCGACCGCGAAGTTGGCGACGGGGGTGAAGGAGGCCACGTAGGGAGCGGTGGTCATCGGGGTGTGGGGGTGCTCGCCCCGGGTCACCTTGAGCGCCCGGCGGGCCGCCACCAGTCCGATGTCGGCGCCGGGCGCGGTCCCCTCCTGCACTGCCGCGCCCGACACCGATTCAGCCCCCCTGGCCCGGTGCGCCTGGGTCCAGGACGCCAGGGCGCGCACCCGCGCCGCGGCGTCGGCCAGCCGCTCCTCGGGCAGTTCACCGGTCCGTACCGCGTTCACCAGCGCGTCGCGCAGCTGCAGCACGGTGTCCTCGTCGCACAGCCCGCCGCCGACGCAGATGGCGTCGGCGCCCGCGGCGATCGCGAGGACCGATCCGCGCTCGATGCCGTACGTCGCCGCGACGGCCTGCATCTCCATGCCGTCGGTGACGATCAGCCCCTCGAAGCCCAGCTCCTGGCGGAGCAGACCGGTGAGGATCTGCGGGCTCAGGGTGGCCGGGTGGTGGGGGTCGAGCGCGGAGAGAAGGATATGCGCGCTCATGACAGCTTTGGTACCCGCGGCGACGGCCGCGCGGAAAGGCACCAGCTCACGGGCGTGCAGTGTGGCGAGGTCCACATCGATCCGGGGCAGCGCGTCGTGGGAGTCCACGTTCGTGTCGCCGTGTCCGGGGAAGTGCTTGGTGCAGGCCGCGACCCCGACGCCCTGGAGGCCGTCGACGTACGCCACGGTGTGGCGGGCGACCAGGTCCGGGTCCGGCCCGAAGGACCGGACGCCGATGACCGGGTTCTCGGCGTTGGAGTTGACGTCGGCGGAGGGCGCCCAGTTGAGGTCGACCCCGCAGCGGGCGAGCCGGCGGCCGAGCTCGCGGGCCACGGCCCGGGTGAGCTCGACGTCGTCGACGCTGCCCAGCGCGTAGTTGCCGGGGAAGGACGAACCCTGCTTGACCTCGAGGCGGGTGACGTCCCCGCCCTCCTCGTCGATGGCGACGAGGACGTCGTCCCGCTCGGCCCTCAGCTGCGCGGTGAGCGCGGTGAGCTGCTCGGGGCTGACGATGTTCCGGCCGAACAGGCCGACCGACGACAGGCCCTCGCCGATGCGGCGGAGCAGCCAGTCGGGCGCGGTGGTGCCTACGAAGCCGGGCTGGAGCACCGTGAGCGCGTCACGGGTCAGGGTGTCCGAGCCGTGGAGGAGTGTGGTCATGGGGAGCCCTTATCCCTTCACCGCGCCGGCGGTCATGCCGCCGACGGCCTTGCGCTGGAGGAAGAGGAAGACGATGAGCACGGGGAGAGCGAAGAGCGTGGAGGCGGCCATGGTGGCGCCCCAGTCGTTGCCGAACGCGGTCTGGAACTGCGTCAGCCAGAGGGTCAGCGTCTGCGCTTCCTTGTCCTTGTTCAGGACGAGGACCATCGCGAACTCGTTCCAGGCGGTGATGAAGCCGAAGAGCGAGGTCGACATCAGGCCGGGGGCGAGCAGCGGGAAGATCACCTTGCGGAAGGCCTGGCCGCGGGTGCAGCCGTCGATCTGGGCGGCCTCCTCCAGCTCGACCGGGACGGCGGCGATGAAGCCGCGCAGGGTCCAGATGGTGAAGGGGAGGACCATCACGAAGTAGATCATCGTGAGCAGCGGGATGCTGTTCAGCATGTCGCCGTCGCGGGCGATCATGTACATCGCGATGACCATGACCTCCCAGGGGGCCATCTGAGCCATCATCACGATGAGGACGATGCCCTTGCGGCCCTTGAACTTCATCCGGGCGATCGCGAAGCTGGCGGCCAGGGCGACGACGAGGGCGAGGAGCACCGCGCCGACGGTGACGATGAGGCTGTTCGTGACGTACGTCCAGAAGAGGTCGACGCCGGTCGCCGTCGTGTAGTTCTCGAACGTCGGGGTGAAGACGAAGACGGGGTCCTTGGTGAGGATCTCGCGCTGCGGCTTCAGCGAGGACGAGAACATCCAGTAGACGGGGAAGACGAAGATCGCGGCGAGGACGAGGGCCGTGACGTTCTTCGCCACCGTGCCCACCCGGAGCGGCTTGCGGGTCCGCAGCTTCTGGGGGGTCTGCGTGGTCTGCGTGGTGGTGCTCACTGCTCATCCTCCTGCTTCAGGATCAGGCGGAAGTAGAAGGACATGGCCACGATCAGCATGACGATCGTGAGGATCGAGATGGCTGCCGCGAGGCCGTAGTGCTGCTGGCCGAGGCCCTCGATGTAGGCGTAGACGGGGAGCGTCTCGGAGCCGCGGTCGGGTCCGCCGGCGTTCATCGCGTAGACCTGGGCGAACGCCTTGAAGATCCAGATGATCTCCAGGAACGTCGTGATCAGGAAGAAGGGCTTCAGGCTCGGGAAGACCACGGACCAGAAGGTGCGCCAGCCGCTCGCGCCGTCCATCTTGGCGGCCTCGTACAGCTCGGTCCCGACGGTGGTGAGGGCCGCGTACATGTTGAGCGCGACGAAGGGGATCGAGCCCCAGACGAGGAGCACCATGATGATGACGAGGGCGTCGAAGCCGGTCTCGAACCAGTTGTGCTGCTCGTAGCCGGAGAAGCCGAGCGTGCGCATCACCCAGTTGGCGACGCCGTACTGCTCGTCGAAGAGCCACCGGAAGACGGTGATGGAGGCGATGATCGGCATGGCCCAGGCGAACATCAGCGCCAGGGAGAGCACGAGCCGCATCTTCTTGCCGAGGCGGTTGAGCAGCAGGCCGAGCAGGGTGCCGATCAGCATGATCAGCGCCACGTTGACCGCGGTGAAGACGAGGGAGCGGACGACGACGGTCCAGAAGTCGGGGTCGCTCAGCAGGCTCGTGTAGTTCTCGAAGCCGATCCAGGGCGTCTCGCGCCGGATCATCTCCCGCTTGTTGACCCCCTGGAAGGAGAGGACCACGTTGCGGAACAGCGGGTAGAGCAGCAGCACCGCCATGGAGAGCAGGGCGGGCGTGATGAGCAGGTACGGCAGCAGCCCGCTGGGCAGGGAGCGTCTCCCACGCGAGGGCTGAAGGACTTCCTTCGGGCCGGAAGGGGGTGGCGGAGTCTGAGACTTCCCTGCCGCCCTCCCGGGCGCGTCCTGAGGAGCGGCGGCCGCCGTCCCCTGGGAGTCCACGGTCATGGTCTTATTCCTCGCGGTTCTGGGGCTCCCGCGCCCACCGGGGCGCGGCCCGGGGGAGCGGGCCGCTGATCACTGCGATGTCCCGGGGGCGTGGCCGGTGGGGTCCGGCCACGCCTCCGGGCTCGGTCTCACTACTGGTTGATGCGCTCGTTGATGACCTTGTCGGCCGCCTCGCCCGCCTTCTGCGGGTCCTCGCCCTTCAGGACCTTGGTCATGTAGTCCTTGATCGGGTTCGGGTCGGTCTCGACGTTGGCCCAGCCCTCGGTCACCGGCGTGATCTTGCCGGTGTCGGCGGCCTTGACCATGGCCTCGGCGAAGGAGCCGGCCTCCGGCTTGAACTGCGCGGCCGGGTCGTTCGGGATGATGCCGCCGAGGGTGGCCTTGCCGTACTCGGCCATCTGCGCCTTACCGGACGCGAGGGCCAGCCACTCCTTGGCGAGGTCCTTGTTCTTGGAGCGCTCGGAGATGGCGAGGTTCGAGCCACCGAAGAAGACGGAGCCCGGCTTGTCGGCGGTCTTGCCCGGGATCGGGAAGTAGCCGAAGTCGGCCTTCTTGCCGGCCTTCTCGATCTCCGCGATCGCGCCGCCGGCCTCCCAGCCGAGACCGATCCAGGACGCCACGCCACCCTTGGGGACGACGTCGACGGACTGCTGCGGGGTCGCCTCGTCCTTGTCCTTGGGAGCGGTCGAGAAGGACTGCAGCTCCTTGTAGAAGTTGATGGCGGCCGCGGCCTGCGGGGTGCCGAGGGCGCCCTTCCACTTGTCGCCGTCCTTGACGGCGAGGTCGCCGCCCTCGTCCCAGACGAAGCCCGCGAGGACGTACCAGCTCTGGCCGGGCAGGTAGATCGGCTGGCTCTTCGGGTCCGAGGCCTTGAGCTTCTTCAGACCCTCGACCCACTCGGCGCGGGTCTTCGGCGGGGTGACGCCGGCCTTCTTGAAGGCGGCCTTGTCGTAGACGACGACGCGGTTGGCGGCCCACCACGGGGCGGCGAACAGCTTGCCGTCCAGCTCGGCCGAGGGAAGGATGCCCTTGTTCCAGTTGTCGTAGCCGAGCTTGGCCTTGTCGGCCGTCAGGTCGGCGAGACCACCGGAGGCGGCGTAACCCGTGGTCTGGGTGTTGCCGAGTTCGATGACGTCCGGCGGGGTGTCCTCGGAGAGGGCGGTGGTGACCTTCTCCTGGATGCCGCCCCAGGCCTGCGTCTCGACCTTGACCTTGACGCCCGGGTGCTTGGCCTCGAACTCCTTGTTGACGCCGTCGATCCACGCCTGGGGCGCCGAACCGTCCATGACCCAGACGGTCAGGTTCTTGTTGCCCCCGGCCTCGGTCTTGCCGCCCTTGTCGCCGTCGCTGTCGGAACCACATGCAGCGATAGAGACCATCATGCCCGCGACGCCGATCGCCGCGATGAGCTTGCGCTTCACGCCACCCTCCTCAGGGATGCCTGCAACCCCTGCCCACCGCGCGAAGACATACGTCAGGTAGTGCTCGTGGGGCTGGGACCTGGTCTTTAATGGTTTAGACCAGTACCCGGAGCTTGGCCTAGACCTTTAGGGGTGTCAAGGGTGTATAAGAAGGGCAGTCGCGTCCGTTATCGGACCGACACCTGAGGGAGGGCGACGACCCGTGACCGGTCCGTGCCACCATGTGAGCCGCGACAGACGGAGGAGCCGGTGACGGCAGCAGCACAGGAGTCGGGAAGGCAGGCCATGGCCACGGACGCGGGCAGCGCGGAGACGGAAGGTGGGGCACCCACCCGTACCGCGCGCGTGCCCAAGTACTACCGACTGAAGCGGCATTTGCTCGACATGACGGAGACCCTGCCGCCCGGCACACCGGTCCCGCCCGAGCGCACACTCGCCGCCGAGTTCGACACCTCGCGCACCACCGTGCGCCAGGCCCTCCAGGAGCTGGTCGTCGAGGGCCGCCTGGAGCGCATCCAGGGCAAGGGCACCTTCGTGGCCAAGCCCAAGGTCTCCCAGGCCCTGCAACTCACCTCCTACACGGAGGACATGCGCGCCCAGGGCCTCGAACCCACCTCACAGCTCCTCGACATCGGGTACGTCACCGCCGACGACACCCTCGCCGGCCTGCTGGACATCTCGGCCGGCGGACGGGTGCTCCGCATCGAGCGGCTGCGGCTCGCCAGCGGCGAGCCGATGGCGATCGAGACGACCCACCTGTCGGCGAAGCGCTTCCCCGCGCTGCGCCGCTCGCTCGTGAAGTACACCTCGTTGTACACCGCCCTCGCCGAGGTGTACGACGTGCACCTCGCCGAGGCCGAGGAGACCATCGAGACCTCCCTCGCCACCCCGCGCGAGGCCGGACTGCTCGGCACGGACGTGGGCCTGCCGATGCTGATGCTCTCCCGGCACTCGCTGGACGCCCAGGGCGAGCCGGTCGAGTGGGTACGGTCGGTCTACCGAGGCGACCGGTACAAGTTCGTGGCGCGCCTCAAGCGCCCCAACGGCTGAGCGGACGGGTCCGCACACCGGAACCACTGAAAGAGGGGGACGCCGCGGCCGCGGCGTCCCCCTCTTTCGCGACCGCGACCGCGCCCGCGACCCCGCTCCCCTTCCCGCGACCGCGCCCCGCCGTCGCTCCTCTTCTCTCCGCCGCGCCCCGTCGCCGCTCCCCCGTTTGCACGTTTCCCGGCCCGCTCTTCGCCGGTTCCCCGTCCGGGCGCCTCGGCACCTTGTGCACGGCAGCAACGTGACACCACCCCTGAACGCGCTGGTGAGCGCAGTCTCCGGCGGTGCCCCACGGGGTGGCGCCAAACGACCGGGCGGTTGCTGCCAGTGGTGAACCGCTGACACCCCCCTCTCGTTCGAGCATTCTTGAACGTGTCGAAAGGGCCCCACCCAAGGGCAATCGACACAAACCACCGAATCCCGAACTCGTCAGAGGTGTCTCCGCCATGCGCTCTTCCGCCCGCCGTCTCGTCCTCGCCGCCGCCCCGCTCGCCGTCCTCGGCGCGATCCTCGCCACCGCCGGACCCTCCGCCGGTGCCACGGCCGGACCGGGTACGGCGCCGGCGCGGGTCCTCGCCGCCGACCCGGTCACCGGCCCCGAGGCCGACCCGAACGCCGGACCGACCGCCGCGCCCACGGTGGCGCCCTCGCCGTCCGCCGCCTCCTCCGACGGCTTCTCGTGGGGCTGACCGCCGCCCCCCGCGTCCCACGAGCCCGCCCCTCTCTCCCGCAGGACCCGCCATCTTCCTCATCGGCATCTCGATGTCCGCGTCCGCCGCGGTGGACACCGAGCGCCCCACCCCCAGCGGCGTACTGGCCGCCCTGTACCGGGCCGTCGAGCCGACGGACCCCGTCGAGACCGCTCGTGCGCTGGTCGCGGACCACTCCGTCCGGATCGCGCTCTGCCTCGACTGCCCCGACGAACTCGAGGCCGTCGGACGCGCGCTCGGCATCTGCCTGCGCATGCTGGGGCGCTCTCCCGAGCTCGGCGGCTACGGCATCGCCGACTGCAGACTCCTGTGAACCCTCCCGAACGGGGAATTCAGCCGTGTTCGTCCATATCCTGGGCCCTCTCCGCGCCACCGTCGACGACCGCCCGGTGCCCCTGGGCGGCAGACGGACCCAGACCGTCCTGGCCGCCCTCGCGCTGGAGGTCGACTGGGCCGTCTCCGTCGAAGGCCTCGTCGAAGCCGTCTGGGGCCCCCACCCCCCAGCCAGCGCCCGCACCCAGATCCGCATCTGTGTCTCCACGCTGCGCCGCGCCTTCGCCGGCGCCGGCGCCCCCGGGCTGATCGAGACCCACTCGTACGGCTACCGGCTGCGCCTCGGACGCCATGACCTGGACTCCACCGTGTTCGAGAGCGGGGTGGAGCGCGCCCGCGGCCTCGCCGAGGGCGGTCGCCGGGCCGAGGCCGTCCTGGAACTGCGCAACGCGCTCGCCCTGTGGAACGGTCCCGCGCTCGCCGGACAGACGAGCCGGGCCCTGGATCCCGGGATCCGGCGCCTGGAGGAGCTGCGGATCCGGGCGACCGAGGAGCGGCTCGGCCTCGAACTCGCGCTCGGCCGGCACGGGGACGTCATCGGCGAGCTGATGGCCCTGACGGCCATGTACCCCTTCCGGGAGCAGCTGCACGCCCAGCTGATGCTGGCCCTGCACCGCGCCGGCCGGACGGCCGAGGCGCTGGCCGCGTACCGGCGCGTGCGGCTGACCCTGGTCGAGGAGCTGGGGATCGAGCCCGGTCCGGGGCTCAGCGGCATGGAGCGGTCGATCCTGCTCGGCGAGTGCGTCTCCGCCTGAACGGCCGCGGCGCCCTCGCTCACACGGTGATCCGCAGTTCCTGGAGCCGGTGCTCGGAGACCCCGTCGGTCGGCAGGAACCGGTAGCGGTGCACGCGGCTGAGGTTCTTGGTGAAGGCCCAGTCCATCCGGAAGAACGGCAGGTTCTGGTTGAAGACGTTGTCGCCGAACTCTCCCAGGGCCGCGAACTTCCAGCTCAGCGGAAGGAAGTCGGGGTTGGCCGGGGTGGCGTCCTCGGCCACCTCGCGCACCCCGTCGAGGGAGCGCATGGAGTCGGTGGCGTTGAAGTCGCCGGCGATGAGCACGGGGTTCCGGTTGGCGGCCACGTCCCGCTCCAGGCCGCGGAACTCCTCCTGCCGCCAGGCGTGCTTGCGGCGCAGGTACGGGTCGTGCTCGAAGTCCGAGAAGAGGTTGAGGTTGTCGAGCGCCAGCGGCACGGTGATGTGCACGTTGTACGTGCTCAGCACCCGGCCGCGCACGTCGAGGTCGGTCCGGAGCACCTTCTCCCGCGCGAACTCCTGCCCGAACGCGGGCTTCCCGCCGTCCGTGCTCCGGGGCCGGGGCCCCACGGTCGTCTGGGACAGGATCGGGAAGCGGGAGATCGTGAGCAGTTCGCTGCGACGGGCGATGTGGTAGCCGGGGAACTGGCGGCGCAGCTCGGCGTCGTCGTCGAGCCGCCAGTAGCCGTCCTCTCCCAGGCCGGGGGTCCAGCCCACGTGCTCCTGGAGGAGGTAGACGTCGGCGTCGCGGGCGTGGAGCAGGGCGAACAGCCGGTCGGTGCTGGTCGCCATCGCCCAGTACTGGGTGTTGAGCGAGACCACCCGGAGGGCCTCCGGCGGCACGGGGCCCGGATCGCGCCAGAGCGCGGGCCAGTTGAAGCCGGAGCCGGTGGTGAGGGCGAGCACGAGGGCCAGTCCCGAGACGCCGGCGGCGAGCGGTCGGCGGCGTCCGCAGGCGGCGGCGCCGGCCACGAGGAGGACCAGCGGGATGCCGGTCAGGAAGAGGGGCGGCACGACGTCCAGGATGAGGGACCAGTGCCACCGGCCGCTGACCAGCCACCGGACCGCGGCGAACAGCAGCCAGAGGGCGGCGAGGCCGAGGACGGTCCGGCCGTACCAGAGGCGGACGGCGCGGGCGATCCGACGGCCGCGGCCGGGCTCCCCCTCCCCCGCCGGGGAGCGAGCGGCCCCGTCGGCCCCTGCCGCACCCGCGGCCCCGTCGGCCCCGGCCCCGCTCATGGCCCCGGCCGTGCCCGCCGTCTCCTCCCCCCTCTCCGTCCCGGCCCCGCTCGCCGTCCGTGCCGTGCCCGGGGTCCGCGCCGTGGTCATGTGAGGCTCCCCTGCGGCTCGTACATCCGCCGGAAGCGGCCGCTCGCCGCGTACTGCGCGAGCCCGGCCGCGAGACCGGTCATGACGGCGGTGTTCACCAGCGCCTGGGCGCCGGTGAAGAAGGCCCCGAAGAGGAGTCCCCGCTCCTTGAGCACGAAGCGGTACTGCCCCAGGTCCGCGAGGACCGACCCGGTGAGCGCGGCCAGCGAGACCGCGAACGCGGCCGGGTGGACCAGGCCGAACGGCAGCGCCGCGACGGCGAGGCCGCCGAGCCCGGAGGCGACGGCCCGGCCCCCGGTCTCCATGCCCTGCATGGCACGGCCCCGGTCGAAGTAGAACGGCACCCGGAGACGGCTGCGGACGAACGCCTTGCGCAGCAGGGGCCGCATCCGGTTCTCGTCGGAGAGCCGGCCCCTGATCCGGGAGGTGAGCAGCATGGGCCACCGGGCGGCCAGCCGCTCCGCGTGGTCGATCTCCTCGGTCTGCCGCAGCGCCGTGTTGAACCAGCCGGCCTCCATGAACGCGACCCTGCGGACCGCGCCCAGGGCGTAGAAGCCGCCGCTGACCAGGCCTTCGGCGCTCTTGCGCCAGTAGTGGTACTGGAGGATGCGGTACTGGCCGACCGCGCCCTCCTCGAACAGCGGCTCCTTGTCGGGTATCCCGAACACCGCGCCGTACGTGGGGTTCTCGTCGAAGAGCGCGACGGACTGGGCGACCGCCTCGGGGTGCATGGTCAGGTCGGCGTCGAGGAAGAAGACGATCTCGCCCCGGGAGCGGCGGACGCCCTCGTTGCGGGAGGAGCCGGGTCCGCCGTTCTCCCGGACGCGGACCAGTTGGACGGGGTGGGTGGCGGCGATGTCCGCGCAGCCGTCGGTGCTGGCGTCGTCGACGACGATCACTTCGATGTGGGGGTAGGTCTGCTCGGCTATGGAGCGCAGGCAGAGGTCGATGGTGGGCCGGTCGTTGTACATCGGGACGACGACCGACACGAGGGGTGCGGACATGGGATTCCTCGGTGGTGAAGGAGGTGGAAGGGGTGAAGGGCGCGGAGGAGGGCGGTCAGGTGGCGAGGTGCGGGACGAGGAGCGCGCCCCAGACGGCGGAGTTGACGAGCATCACCCGGTCGCGCATCAGCGTCTTGACGGGCTCTCCCCCGCCGCCGTCCACGATCACGATCTGGAGGTAGCGGAAGAGGGCGAAGAGCGCGCACACCACGGTGAGCAGGGCGTACTCCCCGAAGCCCGACTCGGTGCGCAGGTAGAGCAGATAGCCGAACAGGGTCAGGGCCGAGCACAGCACCAGGACCAGGTCGAGGAAGTGGGCCGAGTAGCCGACGAGCGCCGGCCGGTGACCGGTGCCGGAGACGCTCAGCTCGTGCCGCCGCTTGCCGAGGATCAGGACCAGGCAGGACGCGAGCACGGTGAGGACCAGCCACATCTCGACCGGGCGGTGGGCGGCCTCGTACCCGCCGAGGAGGCGGAGCACGAAGCCGGTGGCGACGACGAAGACGTCGAGCAGCGGGAGGTGCTTGAGCTTCCAGCTGTACGCGCCGTTCACGGCGAGGTAGAGCAGGACGATCAGGGCGGACCCGGCCCCGAGGGCGAGCAGGGCGGGGACGAGCAGGGCGGCGAGCACGAGGGCCGTGGAGACGGCGGAGGTCTTGCTCATCCGCCCCGAGGCCAGCGGCCGGTGGCGCTTGACCGGGTGCCGCTTGTCCCGCTCGACGTCGGCGATGTCGTTGAGGACGTAGACGAGGGACGAGGCGAGGATGAAGGCGCCGAGGGCCACGCCGACCCGGACCAGGGTCGTGGTGTCCACGTGGCCGCCGAGCAGCGCCAGCGGCACGACGAGCAGGTTCTTGGGCCACTGGCCGGGTCTGAGCAGGGCGATCGGCGCGGGCAGCCGTCCCCGCCGTACCGGCGCCGGGGCAGGGGGGTGCCCCGTGAGCTGGGTCTGGGTCTGGGTCATGGCACGGCCTCTCAGAAGAAGATCTTCGCGGTGGACAGCAGGCCCTGGCTCCACGGGTCACGGCTCGTACGGCCGGTGGCACCCGCCTTCGGGGCGGTGTGACGGGCCGTGCGCCACCATTCGTAGGTGCGCAGGACGGCGTCGGCGTTCGACAGGCGCGGGGTGAAGCCGAGCTTGGCCTTGGCCTTGTCGATGCTCACGTAGGAGTCGTCCATCAGCTTGTGCAGCAGGCGGCCGTAGACCGGCGAGAGCTTGGCCCGCTGGAGGACGTTGAGCAGGCCCAGGGCGGGGCGGGCGGGCAGTCCGATGACCCGCTTGCCGTGGCCGGCGGCGTCGAGGACCGCCTGGAAGTCCTCGCGGATGGTGCCGAACTCGGCCGCCGCGAGGTTGTAGGTGTCGTTGGCGACGTCCTCGGGCGCGGTGAGGACGGTGACGACGGCGTCGACGAGGTCGTCGACGGCGAACATCTGGATCTTGACGTTCCCCTTGCCGAGGACGGGGAAGTTCCGTCCTTCCTCGGCCCATTCGAAGAGCATCGAGAACAGGCCCATGCGGCCGGGTCCGACGAAGGTCTTGGGCCGGAGGATGGGGACGCACATGCCCTCGGCCCGGTACTTCTCGGCGATCTCCTCGGCCGAGGCCTTGGCCCGGCTGTAGGTGTCGACCGGCTCGCGGGGGTACTCCTCGGGCGTGGGCACGATCGTCGGCAGGCCGTAGACGGCGGTCGAGGAGATGTGCACGACGCGGGGGGTGCCGGCGGCCTTGGCCGCCGCGAAGACGTTCCGGGTCCCGCCGATGATGATGGAGCGGATCTGCTCGTCGGGGTAGCTGGGCAGGGCGGCGGCCGCGTGGACGAGGACGTCGGCGCCTTCGAGGGCCTGGTCCATGAGTTCGCGGTCGCGGATGTCGCCGGTCAGCACGACCCCGGGGCCGGGCCTGAGGTCGACGCCGCGTACTTCGTGGCCCTCGGAGAGGAGCCGTTCGGCCAGGCGGGAACCGAGCATGCCGGCCGCGCCGGTGATCGTGATCACCACTGGGAGCTCACCTTCTGCTTGATGAAACGGGCCACGAGACCGGTCAGACCGCGGCCGAGGACGTCGTCGAGGGCGTCGATCACGCGCTCGGCCTCCTCGGGTTCGGTGACCAGGGAGGGGCCGATGATCAGGGGGTTGGCGCCGTTGAGCGTGTAGTACGTGAAGATGCCGTGGTCCTGGTAGAGCGCGTTGATCACGGCGCAGGTCACGAGCTTGGTCTTGAAGCGCGGGTCGCGGGCCATGCCGCCGGGCGCGAGCTTGGCGACCAGGTCGAGGATGCGGGGGCCGCCCTCGATGAAGACGCCCCACAGGGCGCCGGCGCCCGCGACGCGGCCGATCTCGTCGGGGTACTGCTTGGCGAGCCGTTCGAGGCCGGGTTCGAGTACGGCTCCGAGGGCGCGGGCGCGGGCCGGGTAGTCGTCCTCCACCACGATGTTGACGGCTTCGAGGGCGGTGGCGCACTCCTCGCCGAAGCCGTAGTAGGTGGTGGAGGTGGAGTTGATCAGCGAGTCGCCGAGGTTGTCGTACGCCTTGCGGAAGATCGGCTCGCGGGCGACGAAGGCGGAGATGGACGACTTGCCGCCGCCGAAGGACTTGGAGGTGGTGAGCACGTCGGGGATCAGGCCCGGGTAGCGCATGAAGTGGAAGAGGCTGCCGGTCTTGCCCCAGCCGGTGTAGATCTCGTCGAAGATCAGCACGATCTTCTCGCGGTCGCAGATCTCGCGCAGTCCGCGCAGGAACTCCTCCGAGCACTCCTGGATGGTGGAGGCGCTGAAGGGCTCGATGAGGAGGGCGTAGACGTCGCCCCGGTGGGCGGCGACGACCCTGCGGACGGAGTCGAGGTCCCCGTACCGGAAGGTGTCCACGCCGGGGATGGTGGGGAAGCCGAACTGGGCCTGGCCGGTCAGACCGCCCGAGCCGAGGAGCTTGCCGTGGAAGGCGCAGTCCGCGCGCAGCACCGTGTTCCGCTTGCCGTTGTGGAACTTGTACGCGAGCTTCACCGCGCCCTCGACGGCCTCGGCGCCCGAGTTCGGCAGGAACGCCATGTTCAGGTCGCCGGGCAGGACCTCGGCCAGGTTGTGGCCGAGGGCGGCGAGGTAGGGCGAGAAGTAGGTCTTGTGGACCTCCATCCGCTTGTCCCGGGCGAAGCGCTCGCGGGCGGCGAGGATGCGGGGGTGGTTGTGGCCGTGGTTGAGGACGCCGACGCCGCCGGTCAGGTCGAGGATCCGCCGGCCGTTCTCCAGCGTGAGGTAGGCGCCCTCGGCGCTGCGGACGAGCTCGCGGCCGAAGCCGAACGAGGTCATGAGGGAGACCTGGCTCTTGTTCACGTAGCGGCGGTAGAGGTCGTGGACCTCGTCGACCTGGAACTTCTCGGCGTCGTCAAGGGTGTACACGGGCTTGGTCTCCCATCGGGGCGGTGGTCTGGGTGATCGGGGCGACGAGGAGGGCGGGGAAGGAGAGGGGATCGGGGGCGGGGGCCGGGGCGCGGCGGGCGTCCGTGATGCTCGTGGGGGCGGCCTCGTGCGTGGGGGGCGTGGGGGCGGCCTCGTGCGTGGGGGCCGTGGGGGCGGCCTCGTGCGTCGGGGCGGTCGGGGCCGTGGGGGTGGCCGAGGCGGATGCGGCGGTCGGGGCCGTGGGGGTGGCCGAGGCGGATGCGGCGGTCGGGGCCGTGGGGGTGGCCGAGGTGGGTGGGGACGTTTTCGGGCCGGCGGTCGTACGGGACTCCCGGGCCGACCTGGCCCGGGACCAGGCGAGGACGACGGCCGAACTGGCGAGCTCGGCGACGACGCACACCAGGCGGCTCGCGATGGCGGCGGCGGCGGCCAGGCCGCCGGGCAGGACGGTGGAGAGGGCGGCGGTGAGGGTCAGCTCGCGCACGCCCCAGCCGTCGGGGACGATCAGCGCCAGGCTGCTGATCACGGTGGCCAGGGCGAAGCCGCCGACCGCCGCGCCGAACCCGGCCAGGGGAGGTGCTCCGACCGCCAGGAGCAGGAACCACAGGTGGAGTCCGGAGGCCGTCCAGGAGGCGACGGCGAGCAGGACCGCCCTGCGGACCGCGTGGTCCGGCGGGGGCACGACCGGCCGCTTCACCAGCCGTGCGAGGGCCGTGACGGGCCGGGTGATCAGCGCGGGCCGCACGACGCCGGCGAGGAAGAGGAGCGCGGGCGGGCACAGCCACACCCAGTACCCGGGGAGCGCGGCGGGGGCCGCGACCAGGCCGACGGCGGCGCCGGTGAGCAGGGTCAGGGCGAGGCTCAGCACATAGGCGGAGGTCATCTGGGCGCCGGGGACACCGGCCTCCCGGCCGTGCGCCACGTGGGTGATGACCCCCCAGACCCGGCCGGGCACGTACTTGCTGAGCTGGCCGAGGAAGTAGATCTTCGCCGCGCGCAGGCCCCGGATGGGGTGGTTGCCGGGGATGAGCACCCGCCAGGCGTGCACGGCGAGGACCAGGCCGACGACGTTGGCGACCACCGAGGCGGCGATCAGGGGGACGGCGTCGGCGCGGGCGAACGCCTCCACCACCTTGGGGCCCTCGCCCCGCAGGAGGAGGTAGACCCCGATCAGGGCGGCCGCCACGACGACCGGGGTGAGAAGTCTGCGCAGCCACACCGTCATCGCGCCGCCGCCCGTTCGGGGGTCCGCCGGTCACCGGCCGAGGGCCGGGCCGAGGTGAGCGCGCCGAGGGCTCCCCGCGCGGCGCCGGCGAGCAGAGCGGCGTGGTTGGCGAGGTGCACGCCGGTGAAGAAGGGGACGAAGGAGGCGCCCCTGCGCCGGGCCGCGAAGCCGAGCAGCCCGAGGTTGGCCAGGCAGAAGGCGAGCAGTCCGGCAGCCGGCAGGGCCGCGAGGAGCGGCACGACCGGGGAGGGCGCGGAGAGGAGGAGCGCGAGGAACGGCAGCGGCACGGAGCCGAGGCAGAGGGCGGCGGCGAGGACGGACGCGGGGGTGTTGGCCGTCAGGTTGCTCCGCCCGCCGGCGCGGGCCGAGAGGAGGGCGGGCACGAGCAGCAGGGCCCGGCGGTACGTCTCCGACAGGAGCGGGCCGAGCCGGTGCTCCTCGTCGTGGCGCGCCATCACCCGTTCCGTGAGGATGATCCGGTAGTGCGGGGCCAGTCGGTCGCTGAACTCCAGGTCCTCCGAGTCGCGCAGCCGCTCGTCGAAGCCGCCGAGCCGGTCGAAGACCTCCCGCGGCACCGCCGCCTGGGCGAAGAACGCGGTCTCCACGACCCCGGCGCCCCGGGCGCGCCACCAGTAGGCGTGCAGCGTCTTGTACCACTCGACGGGCCCGTCGTCGAAGAGCGGTTCGGGCGCGATGACACCGTGCACACAGCCGCAGGAGGGGTCGTCGCGCAGGATCTCCAGCGCGTTGGCCACCGAGTCCGGGGTGAGCGCCTCGTCGGAGTCGAGGAAGAACAGGACGTCGCCGGTGGCGGCGGCGATTCCCGCGTTCCGGGCGGCGGAGACACCGCGGTTGCCCTCGCCGCCGAGCAGGACGACCGGGTGGGTCCGGGCGATCTCGGCGGTCCGGTCGGTGCTGCCGTCGTCGACGACGATGACCTCGTGGACGGGGTGGGTCTGCGCGAGGACGGATCTGAGGCAGGCGTCGAGGGTGCGTGCGGAGTTGTAGGCCGGTATGACGACCGACACGGTTTGCGTCATGGGAAGAGCACACTGGGTCCGCGTATTGACCGGATATCGATCGCGTATCGCGGCTTCTCGCAGTCCGAGACGGTCAACGTTGCTGAAACAAAAGGGAGTTGGGCGCTGCTAGCGTTCCCGGTCGTGAACCTTCCCCCGATCTCCGGCGCCGCCGCCGGGACACGCGCGCACCGCACCGCCACCCGGCTCCTGGTCGGGGTGACGGCGGCCTGGGCGCTGCTCGTCGCCCTCGGGCAGCTGCTGAGCGGGCGGTGGTGGCTGTGGCTGCTGCCGGACCTGGCTCCGCCGCCGGCCTTCGTCGCGGTGCCCGTCCTGCTCTTCGCCCTGGCGTGCGCGGTGACCCGCGGGCGGACCCGGCGGTGGCTGCTCCCGGCCCTGGCGGTGCTGCTGGTGGCGGGGGTGGGGAGGGCGGGGCTCCACTGGGGGGCGCTGGTCCCCGGGGCGGGTCCCGGCGCGGCTCCCGGGCAGGCGCTCAGGGTGTTCTCGTGGAACACCCTCTACTGGGACACGACCGACGACCCGGACGCCTTCCACCGCTACCTGCGGTCCAAGGACGCCGATGTCTACCTGCTCCAGGAGCATCTGGGCTGGGAGGACGGGAAGCACAAGGAGATCGACCGGCTCGCCCGGCTGCGGGCGGAGTTCCCCGGCTACCACCTGGTGGCGCGGGGGGAGCTGGTCACCCTCTCGCGGTATCCGGTGGTCGCCGCTCCCCCGGTCGGCCCCGGCCGGGCGCCGGGCGCGTCCGCGTCCTGGCGGGAGCGGTTCGAGTGGAACAAGGTGCTGCGGACCGACGTGGACGTGGCCGGCACGGTGGTGTCCTTCTACAACGTGCACGTCCCGGTGCAGCTGGACATCGAGCGCAGCTGGCTGAGCCCCGGCTTCTACGGGGTGGTCCGCGCGACCGACCCCGTGCGCAAGGAGCACTACGCGGCGCTGCTCGGGGACGCCCGCGCGAACCCCCACCCGCTGCTGATCTCGGGGGACTTCAACACGACCCCGGCCATGGGCGATCTGGCGGGGCTGCGGGAGGCGTTCCGCGACGCGCTGCCGGCCTCGTCGTCGTTCCTGCCGGGCACCTGGGGCGTCGGGGGGCTCCCGCTGTGGCGGCTGGACTGGACGTTCACGGACGAGGCCCTGCGCGTGCACCGCTACGCCCTGGTCTCCGCCGCGGCGTGCTCCGTCAGGAACCGGCCTCGTCCAGCCGTCGCCGCTGGTCGGGGTCGAGGGTGAGGTCGAGCGCGCCCATGACCTCCTCCACCTGCTCGACGCGGCTCGCGCCGACGACGGGCAGGATCGACGGTTCGCCGTCGAGGAGCCAGGCGAGCACCACCTGGTTGACCGTCGCGCCGAGTTCGCCGGCGACCTCGCGGAGGGCGGCGAGGCGCGGGGCGGTGCCGGGGTGGTCGTAGGCGTCGGGGATCCCGACCTCGGGGCGGGTGTAGCCGCCGGAGAGCAGCGCGCTGTAGGCCCAGATCGTCAGATCGCCCTCGCTGCGCGTGTAGTCGAGGAGCTCCCTGGTGACGTGGACGTGCGCCGTGGAGGGGAGGCCCTTGTCGAAGCGGGGCTGGAGGTAGGAGTGGCGGTACTGGAGGTGGGTGTAGCGCGGGCGGTCGCCGGCGAGGGCGCGGGCGCGCTCGACCCGCCAGACGGCGTGGTTGCTGACGCCGAGTTCGCCCGCCCTGCCCTCGTCGACGAGGTCGGCGAGGGCAGCGACGGTCTCGGCGAGCGGGACCGCGCGGTCCTCCACGTGGGCCCAGAAGACATCGACCCGGTCCACGCCGAGGCGGCGCAGGCTGTCGTCGAGGGCGCTCCTGATCGCCTTCTCGGAGAGTCCTTCGACCTCGGCGGCCCCGGGGGTGGTGGGCCGTGCCCCGCACTTGGTGGAGAGGACGAGGCCGTCGCGGTTGCCGCGGGCGGCGAGCCAGCGGCCGAGGGTCGCCTCGCTCTCGTCGCCGGTTCCTCCCTCGACCCAGTACGCGTAGTTGTTGGCGGTGTCGATCACGGTGCCGCCGAGTTCGGTGAAGCGGTCGAGCACGGCGAACGAGGTGGCCTCGTCGACCGTCGTGCCGAACGGCAGGGCGCCGAGTGCCAGGGTGCGCTGCGGGATCGCCATGGATACAGTCCTTCTCGAAGACGGTTGGACTAGACCATCTTGGATCAAGACCTCCCGCCGCACAGGGGTTTCGCCGGACAAGCGGTGGCCGAACTCCGAGGATTCCCCTGTCCGTTCAATTGGTCTAGTCCTACGGGCCGACCGCGGCCTACCATCGCAGGGGCCGCACGGTCAGGCACGCAAAGTGAACGGCACGACGGGACTATTCGGGGGGAAGTCGTCTTGCTGGATGCGCTGGGAATAGAGCAGTCCGCGGAGACCGTGTACCGGCTCATGCTCGAACGGCCCGACTACGGGGTGGCGGACATGGCCCGCCGCCTCGACTGGTCGGAGGAGCAGGTCCGCGAGGCACTGGGCAGACTCACGGAGGCCCGGCTCGTCTCCATGGAGGACGGATCGGGGGAGGTCCTCCCGTTCGATCCCCAGGTGGGCTTCTCCTTCCTCCTCTCCCGGGCCGAGGCCGAGTTGAGCCGGCGGCGGCGCGAGGTCGAGCGCGCCGAGCGGGCGGTGGCCGACATCCTCGCCACGTACGCCGACCGGACCGACGGATCGGCGCGGCACGACGTCGTGCACCGGGTCGTGGGCCTGGAGAACGTCCGCGAACGCCTGGAGGACCTCGCCGCGAACGCCCGCACGGAGTGCCTCTCGCTGCTCCCGGGCGGGGCGCAGCTCCCCGACACGATGGACGCGAGCCAGCCGCTCGACCAGCTCGCCCTGGAGCGCGGGGTACGGATCCGGTCCATCTACCAGGAGAGCTTCCGCAACGACCCGCCGACCGTCGAGTACGTGCGCTGGTACTGCGATCTGGGCGGCCAGGCCCGGACGGTGCCCGTGGTCCCGATGCTCATGGTGATCGTCGACCGCGAGGCCGCGCTGGTCCCGGTCGACCCGGAGGACGGCCGCGCGGGCGCCCTGGAGGTGCGCAGCCCCGGCCTGGTGCACGCGCTCGTGGTGCTCTTCGACCGGCTGTGGGACGGCGGCACCCCCTTCGGCGAGGCCCCGCGCCGGGACGAGCACGCCCTCTCCCCGCAGGAGCGGGAGTTGCTCATGCTGCTCGGCATCGGGTGCACGGACGACATCGCCGCCCGGCGGCTCGGCGTCTCCCTGCGGACCGTGCGCCGGATGAGCTCGGAGCTGATGAACCGGCTCGGCGCGCGCAGCCGTTTCGAGGCGGGGGTGCGGGCCGCCAAGGAGGGCTGGCTCTGAGCGGCGCCCGCCCTCGCGCACCACCCTCTCCACCACCGCTCCACCACCCCTCCATCGACCCTCCACGGGCGGTCCCGACCATCGCGCGACCACCGCCCGGCCATCGTCCGACCACCGCGCCGTCCCCGGACCGTCGCACCTGGGGCGGAGTCCCATCCGTTATACGGACGGGGGTTCCGTGGAGCCCATGCGTCCCCTAGATTTCCCCACCATTACCGAGGTGATCAGTAAGGGGACGGAATCGCCATGTCAGAAGCGGCACAAGGGAAACAACCCACCATCACACCCCTGAGGGTGGTGATCGCGCTCTGTCTGTTCGCGCCCTTCGTGGCGATGCTCTGGGTGAGCTCGTACGCGAAGACCGAACCGCTCTTCGCGGGCATCCCGTTCTTCTACTGGTACCAGATGCTCTGGGTGCTGATCTCGACCGTGCTCACCATGGTCGCGTACAAGCTGTGGCAGCTGGACCAGCGCGGCCGCAAGGGAGGTGACGCGCGATGAAGGACGGCGTGAACGGCGTCGCACTCGCCGTGTTCATCTTCTTCTTCCTGGCCGTCACGGTCATGGGATTCCTCGCCTCGCGCTGGCGCAGGGCCGAGAACGAGAACAGCCTGGACGAATGGGGCCTGGGCGGCCGGTCGTTCGGCACCTGGGTGACCTGGTTCCTGCTCGGCGGCGACCTCTACACCGCGTACACCTTCGTCGCCGTCCCGGCGGCCATCTACGCGGCGGGCGCGGCCGGCTTCTTCGCCGTGCCGTACACGATCCTCGTGTACCCGCTGATCTTCACCTTCCTGCCGCGCCTCTGGTCGGTCTCCCACAAGCACGGATACGTCACCACCTCGGACTTCGTGCGCGGCCGGTTCGGTTCCAAGGGCCTCTCCCTCGCGGTGGCGGTCACCGGCATCCTCGCCACCATGCCGTACATCGCGCTCCAGCTCGTCGGCATCCAGGCCGTCCTGGACGTGATGGGCGTCGGCGGCGGCGAGACCACCCACTGGTTCATCAAGGACCTGCCGCTGCTCATCGCCTTCGGTGTCCTCGCGGCGTACACCTACTCCTCGGGTCTGCGCGCCCCGGCGCTCATCGCCTTCGTCAAGGACACCCTGATCTACATCGTCATCGCGGTGGCGATCATCTACATCCCGATCAAGCTGGGCGGCTTCGA
This sequence comes from Streptomyces sp. NPDC002057, assembly GCF_040296665.1. Lineage (NCBI taxonomy): Bacteria > Bacillati > Actinomycetota > Actinomycetes > Kitasatosporales > Streptomycetaceae > Streptomyces > Streptomyces sp. NPDC002057. The sequence continues at coordinate 32,330 of NZ_JBEOXR010000002.1, read as the reverse complement.
CGAGATCTTCGCCAAGGCGGGCGAGGCGTACGCGCAGACCAACCCGGCGACCGACAAGCCGCGCGGCGCGCTCGTCCCCGGCGAGGCCGGCCAGTGGACGTACGCGACGCTGGCGCTCGGCTCGGCGCTCGCGCTCTTCATGTACCCGCACTCCATCACGGCGACGCTGTCGTCCCGGAGCCGTGAGGTCATCCGCCGCAACACCACGATCCTGCCGCTGTACTCGCTGATGCTGGGCCTGCTCGCGCTGCTCGGCTTCATGGCGATCGCCGCCGGCATCCAGGTGAAGAACGGCCAGCTCGCCATCCCGCAGCTCTTCGAGACGATGTTCCCCGACTGGTTCGCGGGCGTGGCCTTCGCCGCGATCGGCATCGGCGCGCTCGTCCCCGCCGCGATCATGTCGATCGCCGCGGCCAACCTCTTCACCCGCAACATCTACAAGGACTTCATCAAACCGGACGCGACCCCGGCCCAGGAGACCAAGGTCTCCAAGCTGGTCTCGCTCCTGGTGAAGGTCGGCGCGCTCGCCTTCGTCCTCACCATGGACAAGACGGTCGCGATCAACTTCCAGCTGCTCGGTGGCATCTGGATCCTGCAGACCTTCCCGGCGCTCGTCGGCGGTCTCTTCACCCGCTGGTTCCACCGCTGGGCGCTGCTCGCCGGCTGGGCCGTCGGCATGCTCTACGGCACGGTCGCCGCGTACGGGGTGGCCAGCCCGACCCAGAAGCACTTCGGCGGCTCCTCCGCCGAGATCCCGGGCATCGGCGAGATCGGCTACATCGGCCTCACCGCCTTCGTCCTCAACCTGGTCGTCACGGTCGTCCTGACCTTCGTCCTCAAGGCCGTCAACGCCCCCGACGGCGTCGACGAGACCTCCCCGGAGGACTACACGGCCGACGCCGGCGACGCCGGGGTCAGCACGAAGGTCCCGAAGGTCGGCGCCGAGACCCACTGACCCGACGGCCGGAGACGGCCGCCGGACCCGCGAAAGGCCGCCCCGTCTCCTCCCGGAGGCGGGGCGGCCTTCGCCGTCCCCAGGCACACTGCCCTCATGGACTTCACCATCAGGGCGGTACGGCCCGAGGAGTACGAGGCGCTCGGCGAGCTCACCGCGGGGACCTATCTGAACGACGGGCTGTTGAAGCACGGGGCCGAGGACTCGTACCTGAACGTGCTGCGCGACACCGCCCGGCGCGCCCGCGAGAGCGAGGTGCTCGTCGCCGAGGACGGTGACGGGCTGCTCCTCGGCGGCGTGACCTTCGCCACGGGCGACACCCCGTGGGCGGACATCGCCGTCACCGGCGAGGCCGAGTTCCGCATGCTCGTCGTCGCCCGCGAGGCGCGCGGCCGAGGCGTCGGAGAGGCCCTCGTGAGGGCCTGCGTCGAGCGCGCCCGGGCCCTCCCCGGCTGTGCCCGCCTGGTGCTCTCCACGGACGCCTCGATGGTCTCGGCGCACCGGATATACGAACGCCTGGGCTTCGTCCGCACCCCGCACCGGGACTGGGAACCGATCCCCGATCACTCTCTGCGCACCTACGCCCTGGAGTTCTGAGTCCACGGCGCGACACAACATGTGGGGGGTTCCGCAAGCGACGCCCCCCACATGTATGCTCGACCTCGCTGTCGACGCAGGGGAATCCGGCGCGAATCCGGAACTGTCCCGCAACGGTGTGCTTCGTGCGGTTTCGTACGGGGTGAGTCCGAAGACCTGCCGGCAGCGCACCCGGTCCGTCCGTTTCGGGTGCCAATGACTTCCGGGCCCCGCGGAGTGGGCCGGTGGACACAGCGCGTCCGGCGTCCGGACCCCCGCGTGCCCGCCTCCCCCCGCCGCGGCCCCGAGCCGAGCGAGGGAGAGCCCCCACGTGACCATCGCGCCCGCCGATCCGGCTTCGGCCGAGGCTTCCGCGGTCGAGAGCGACGGCCCCGGGACCGTGCTGCTGCGGACCCTGACCGACCTCACCGCCGATCTCCCCGACACCGACCCCGGCAAGGTCGCCGCCGCCGCGCTCCGCGGCCGCAGCGCCTCGTCGGACGAGGCGGAACTGCGCGAGCTGGCCACCGAGGCGGCCGCCGGCCTGATCGCCGACGACCCGGCGTACTCCCGGCTCGCCGCCCGGCTCCTGACGATCACCATCGCCGACGAGGCCGCGAGCCAGGGCTCGTTCTCCTTCTCCGCCTCCGTCGCCGTCGGCCACCACGAGGGCCTGATCGCCGACCGCACCGCCGCGTTCGTGACGCGGCACGCGGACCGCCTCGACGCGACGATCGACGCGGCCGGCGACGACCGCTTCGGCTACTTCGGCCTGCGCACCCTCTACTCGCGCTACCTGCTGCGCCACCCGATCACCCGCAAGGTGGTCGAGACCCCGCAGCACTTCATGCTGCGCGTGGCCTGCGGGCTCGCCGAGGACGACAGCGTCCGCGCGCTCGACGAGGTCGCCGCGCTGTACGGCCTGATGAGCCGGCTCGACTACCTGCCGTCCTCCCCCACGCTGTTCAACTCCGGCACCCGCCACCCGCAGATGTCCTCCTGCTACCTCCTGGACTCCCCGCTGGACGAGCTGGACTCCATCTACGACCGCTACCACCAGGTGGCGCGGCTCTCGAAGCACGCGGGCGGCATCGGCCTCTCGTACTCCCGCATCCGCGCCCGCGGTTCGCTGATCCGCGGCACCAACGGCCACTCCAACGGCATCGTTCCGTTCCTGAAGACCCTCGACGCCTCCGTCGCCGCGGTCAACCAGGGCGGCCGCCGCAAGGGCGCCGCCGCCGTCTACCTGGAGACCTGGCACGCGGACATCGAGGAGTTCCTGGAGCTCCGCGACAACACCGGCGAGGACCAGCGCCGTACGCACAACCTGAACCTGGCGCACTGGATCCCGGACGAGTTCATGCGCCGCGTCAACGCGGACGCCGACTGGTCGCTGTTCTCCCCGGCGGACGTGCCCGAGCTGGTCGACCTGTGGGGCGACGAGTTCGACGCCGCCTACCGCAAGGCCGAGGAGGCGGGCCTGGCCCGCAAGACGATGCCGGCCCGCGACCTGTACGGCCGGATGATGCGGACCCTGGCCCAGACCGGCAACGGCTGGATGACCTTCAAGGACGCCTCGAACCGGACGGCCAACCAGACCGCCGAGCCCGGCCACACCGTCCACTCCTCGAACCTCTGCACCGAGATCCTGGAGGTCACCGACGACGGCGAGACCGCGGTCTGCAACCTGGGCTCGGTCAACCTCGGCGCCTTCGTGGTCGGTTCGGACATCGACTGGGAGCGGCTCGACGCCACCGTGCGCACGGCCGTCACCTTCCTCGACCGCGTCGTCGACATCAACTTCTACCCGACCGAGCAGGCGGGCAACTCCAACGCCCGCTGGCGGCCGGTGGGCCTGGGCGCGATGGGCCTCCAGGACGTCTTCTTCCAGCTGAAGCTGCCGTTCGACTCCCCCGAGGCGCGCGCGCTCTCCACCCGGATCGCCGAGCGCATCATGCTCGCCGCGTACGAGGCCTCCGCCGACCTCGCCGAGCGCAACGGGCCGGTCCCCGCCTGGGACAAGACCCGCGCCGCCCGCGGTGTCCTGCACCCGGACCACTACGACGTCGAGCTCAACTGGCCGGAGCGCTGGGCCGCGCTGCGCGAGCGGATCGCCGCCGTCGGCATGCGCAACTCGCTGCTCCTCGCCATCGCGCCGACCGCGACGATCGCCTCGATCGCCGGCGTGTACGAGTGCATCGAGCCGCAGGTCTCCAACCTCTTCAAGCGCGAGACGCTCTCCGGCGAGTTCCTCCAGGTCAACTCGTACCTGGTCGACGAGCTGAAGAGGCTCGGCGTGTGGGACGCGCAGACCCGTGAGGCGCTGCGCGACGCCAACGGCTCGGTGGCCGGCTTCACCTGGGTCCCGGCCGAGGTGCGCGAGCTGTACCGCACGGCGTGGGAGATCCCGCAGCGCGGTCTGATCGACATGGCCGCCGCCCGGACGCCGTTCCTGGACCAGTCGCAGTCGCTGAACCTGTTCCTGGAGACGCCGACGATCGGCAAGCTGTCGTCGATGTACGCGTACGCCTGGAAGCAGGGTCTGAAGACGACGTACTACCTGCGCTCCCGCCCGGCGACCCGGATCGCCCGCGCCGCCCAGGCGTCGACGGCGGCCGCCACCATCCCCGTCCAGCAGGCCGCCGACCCCGACGCGGTCGCCTGCTCCCTGGAAAACCCCGAGTCCTGCGAGGCCTGCCAGTAATGAGCTCCACCGAACAGAAGAACCTCCTCGACCCGGGCTTCGAGCTGACCCTGCGTCCGATGCGGTACCCGGACTTCTACGAGCGCTACCGGGACGCCATCAAGAACACCTGGACCGTCGAGGAGGTCGACCTCCACTCGGACGTCGCCGACCTCGCCAAGCTCACCCCCGGTGAGCAGCACATGATCGGCCGTCTGGTCGCGTTCTTCGCGACCGGCGACTCGATCGTGTCGAACAACCTGGTGCTGACGCTCTACAAGCACATCAACTCCCCCGAGGCGCGCCTCTACCTGTCGCGGCAGCTGTTCGAGGAGGCCGTGCACGTCCAGTTCTATCTGACGCTGCTCGACACCTACCTGCCCGACCCGGACGACCGCGCCGCCGCGTTCGACGCGGTCGAGGAGATCCCCTCCATCCGCGAGAAGGCGCAGTTCTGCTTCCGCTGGATGGACTCGGTCGAGAAGATCGACCGCCTGGAGACCCAGGCCGACCGGCGCCGCTTCCTGCTGAACCTGATCTGCTTCGCCGCGTGCATCGAGGGCCTGTTCTTCTACGGCGCCTTCGCGTACGTGTACTGGTTCCGGTCCCGCGGTCTGCTGCACGGCCTCGCCACCGGCACCAACTGGGTGTTCCGCGACGAGACGATGCACATGAACTTCGCCTTCGAGGTCGTGGACACCGTCCGCAAGGAGGAGCCGGAGCTCTTCGACGACGCGCTCCAGCAGCAGGTCACCGACATGCTGAAGGAGGCCGTCGAGGCGGAGCTCCAGTTCGGCCGCGACCTGTGCGGCGACGGCCTGCCCGGCATGAACACCGAGTCGATGCGCGAGTACCTCCAGTGCGTCGCCGACCAGCGCCTCCAGCGCCTCGGCTTCGCCCCGGTGTACGGCTCCGAGAACCCGTTCGCCTTCATGGAGCTCCAGGGCGTCCAGGAGCTCACGAACTTCTTCGAGCGCCGCCCGTCCGCCTACCAGGTGGCGGTCGAGGGCTCGGTGGACCTGGACGAGGACTTCTAGGACCCAGCCGTACGACGAAGGGCCCCGCACTCCGAGGAGTGCGGGGCCCTTCGTCGTCACGCGCGGACCGGATCAGGCGTTCGGCACCGTCTCGTAGCGCGGGGTGCCCTCTTCCATCTGGCGCAGGGCGTCCTTGCGGTCCCGCTTGGAGAGCCGGTCGATGTACAGGTAGCCGTACAGGTGGTCCGTCTCGTGCTGGAGGCAGCGGGCGAAGTAGCCGGTGCCGCGCACCTTGATCGGGTTGCCCTGGGCGTCCCGGCCGTGGACCTCCGCGTAGTCGGGGCGGGCCAGCTCGGCGTAGGCCGTCGGCACCGACAGGCAGCCCTCGTTGGACTCGTCCAGGACGCGCAGCTCGGCCGGGAGCTCCTGGAGGACCGGGTTGATCACGACACCGGTGTGCCGGACGCCCTCGTCGTCGGGGCAGTCGTAGACGAAGACCTTGAGGTCCACACCGATCTGGTTCGCGGCCAGGCCCACGCCCTCGGCGGCCTTCTGGCTGGCGAACATGTCGTCGATGAGCGCCGCGAGCGAGTCGTCGAACTCGGTGACGTCCTTGCACTCCTTGTGGAGCACCGGGTTGCCGACCACCGTGATCGGGCGGGCAGTACCGCGCTCACGGTGGGCGAGCTCGCGCTCCTCGCACTCCTCCGTGTCCACGACGAAGCCGTCGTTGACCTGCGTCTGCTCGTCCGTCTCCTGCTGCGCCATGTCCGGCCGCGCCTTCCTGAAAACCCGATTCCGTCGAAGGACAGCCTACGGGCCCACCGGCGCCCGCTCAGCAGACCTCTTCGAGATCCCGCCACTCGCGGCTGTCGGGGCTGTCCGCCACCCAGCCGTCGAGGAGTCCGCGCACCAGGCCCGCCGGGGCCGCGAGGCCGCACTCCCGCTCCGGGACCCACAGCTCGCCCGGCGAACGGTGGCCGAGCGGCCCGGGGTGCCCGGGCTCGCTGTGGTCGTGCGGGTCGGAGTGCTCGCCCTCGCCCTCGGCGCTCGGCATGGTCGACTCGGAGCAGGCGCGACAGAGCAGCCGCACGGAGGACGACCAGTCCTCGGCGGCGAAACCGGCCTCGGCGGCGAGCTGCTCCAGGGCGTCCCGGTCGGCCTCGGTGGCCGCCTCCAGGAGGACCACCCAGGTGGGAACGGGAGAGGGCGCCCACAGCTCGATCTCGTCGAAGACCGGGTAGGAGGGGCCCGCGGTGGTGGTGCGCTCGCCGTTCGGCACGCCGTCGTGGAGGACGACCTCGCCCCAGCGGCGCCCGGAGGACGGCAGCGGGATGGAGAGGACCTCGATCCTGGCCGGGTCGAGCCGGCGGCCCCAGACGACCTCGGCCTCGCCCTCGGGCGAGAGCCGGACGGCTGCGCTGCCCAGCTCCATGCCGGCGGGCTCGCCGGTACCGGCGGCGGCGCCCGGCACCTTCAGTCCGTAGGCCTGCCAGGCGCGGCGGGCCAGCGGCCAGTCCTGCAGCGCGGTGGCGGCGATCCCGACGTTCCACCAGTCGGGGGCGCCGGTCTCCTTGTCGAGCAGCGCGACCGCGCGGAGCCCGGCGGCCCGCGCCTGCTCCCAGTCGTGCCGGAACTTGTGCAGCAGCGCCAGGTTGAACCAGGACTCCGAGAGCCAGGGCTCCAGATCCGCCGCACGCGTCAGCAACGCGCCCGCGTCCTCGTACCGGCCGTCGCCGATCAGCGTGAACGCGCGGTCGGTGGCCTGCCGCCACGAGGCGGAGGGCCGATGCCGTACCTTCCCGAAGATCTTCACGATTCCCGCCTGCCGGTCGCTTCACCCTCTTGTTCGCATCCAACCATGCCCGGTCGGACGCGCGCTCATTACCCATGGGTTACCCAGGGACGGCAGAGGTCACCCCAGCTGCTCCGCCCCGCGCCAGGACCCTGGCCAGGCATTCGACGACATCCGGGTGATAGTCGCGGGCGGTGCCGAGCCGGAGCCGCTCCAGGGCGGCGAGGGCGGCTCCCGCGCCGTCGCCGCCCGCGAGGTCGTCGTAGGCGTTCACGGCCCGGACGATCCGGGCGGCCGGCGGCTGCTCGCGGTACGGGTCGGCCTGGCGTTCCACGACGACGGCGACGGCCTCGGGGACACCGGTCCTGCGGACGACCTCGCCGCCCAGGAGGGCGATCCGGCGCTGCTCCTCGGCCGGGAGGAGGGCGGTGGCGCCGCCCGCCACCGGGTCGACGAGGGAGAGCTGTCCGATGTCGTGCATGAGCGCCGCGTGTTCGAGGACGGTCAGCTGGGCACCGGAGAGGCCCAGCTCGCGCCCGACGGCGGCGCTGAGGGCGGCGACCCGGCGGGCGTGCCCGGGCGGGGTGCAGCCGGCGATCTCGGTGGCCCGGGCGAGGGACGCGATGGTCTGCCGGTTGACCGTGCGCACGGCCGCGTACCGCCGGAAGGAGACCTGGGTGAGCAGCAGCGGCACGGCGAGGACGGGCAGCGCCCACAGGCCGGCGGCGGCCACGCCGAGCGCCATGACGGCGCCGGTGGCGCAGACGGCGGAGCCGATGCCGAGGAGGGCGCGCAGTTCGTCGCGGAGGAGGGGGCCGTACGGGAATCCGGTGCGGGCGCGGAGCACGAGCGCGGCGAGCACGGCGTCGCACAGGGCGGTCAGGACGAGGAGGACGACGAGGAAGAGGGCGTACGGCGGGCCCTCGCCGAGGTGGGCGACGACGGCCCCCGCGGTGGAGAGGGGCTGGAAGCAGAGTGCGGCGAAGCCGACGGTGAGGACGCGGCGGGCGAGGTGGTCGAGGCCGGGGTCCAGGCCGCGGGCGAGGTGGGGGACGATCCCGGCGAGGCCCGCGGCGACGACGACGGCGACGATCTGGAGGACGCCGTGGGTGGTGGCGGTCCCGGCGCTCGCCCCGAGCAGGGCGTAGGCGAGGGCCCCGGCGGCGGCGAGCGGCGCGGGTTCGCTCCCCCGTGGCTCTTCGAGCACGGGAGGTGCCCCCATGTCTCGTGGGGCGCCCCAGCGGGCGAGTTCGCCGAGGGCGACGAGGGCGCCGAAGGCGAGGGCGTTGCCGGGCTGCTCGATGCCGTACCAGAGGGTGGTGCCGAGGCCGGCGAGGCTCAGCAGCAGCGCGGCTCCGTACACGGCGCCGACGGTGACGGCCCCGGGCCGGGGGCGCGCCGGTCTTCTCATGCGCGCTCCTTGGACCGGGCGGGCGACGAGGTGTCCCGCTCGCGCGGCGAAGGCACCTGCTCGGGGTGCGGGGAGGTCTCGTCGGCGGTGGCGGCGGGCTGCCAGCCGTGCCGGTCGAGGGCCCGGACGAGGGCGGCGACCATCCGGGGGTCGAAGTGGCTGCCGGCGCACCGCTCCAGTTCGGTGACGGCGGCCGGCACCGGCCGGGCCCGGCTGTAGGAGCGGGTGGAGGTCATGGCGTCGAAGGCGTCGGCGACGGCCACCACCCGGGCGAACTCGGGGATCTCCTCGCCGCGCAGCCCGTACGGGTAGCCGCCGCCGTCCATGCGTTCGTGGTGGTGGAGGATCGCGGCCCGCGCCTCGCCGAGGAAGCCGATGCCCCGGACCATCTCGTGTCCGTACTCCGGGTGCAGTTCGATGATCCGGCGCTCCTCCGGGGTGAGCGGCCCGTCCTTGCGGAGGACCCGGGTGGGGACGCCCAGCTTGCCGACGTCGTGGAGGATGCCGGCGAACCGGACGACGTCGAGCCGTTCCCCGGCCATGCCGAGTTCACGGGCGATCAGGACGGAGGCGTGCCCGACGCGTTCGCTGTGGCCCCGGGTGTAGCGGTCCTTGATGTCGACGGCCTGGACGAGGGCGCGGATGGTGGCCTGGTGGGCGGCCCGCTCGCGGTGGTACTGGGCGAAGATCCAGCAGGAGATGTACATCGGGAGGAGCACGAAGAGCGCCGCGACCGGCCCGTACGTGCTGCGCCAGAGCACGGCCATCATGAGCCCGGCGAGCCCGTGCACGGCGTGCGGGGCGAGCGCCCGGCCGAGGAGGCCGCGCCAGGCGGCCCGGAGCGGCACTCCGTCGGCCGTCGCCCGGATGCCGCCGTCGAGGGCGGTCAGGGCCAGGCAGAAGGTGAGCGCGGCGGCGCCCGCGGGCAGCAGGGCGTACGGGAAGTCGGGGGCGTCGGGGCCTCGCCCGAGGGCGCCGGAGCAGCTCAGGGCGTCGGCGGCGTGGGCGGCGGCCCAGACGGCGAGGGCCGTGGCGGCGGCCCGCCAGGCGCGGCGGGGCGCGGCCGGGGGTTCCTCGACGCGGGCGAGGAGGCTGCCGGGCAGCGCGGTGAGCGCGGCCGCCGCGGGTGGCAGGAGGAGGGCGGCGGCGAGGAGGACGGGGAAGAAGGAGCCGGTGCCCCTGGGGACGTGGCCGCCGAGCGCCCGGCCCAGGAGGGGGCAGCGGGCGGGCAGTTCGCAGAGTGCGTACAGGGCGGCGAGGAGCGCGACGGTGCCCCAGGGGGTGGCCGCGCCGGGGCGCAGGGCGGGCAGGGCGGACGCCCCGGCTCCGAGCACGGCGCAGCCGACGTACACGCGGGCCGCTCGCGGAATGACCTTCACGCCCATCACCCCCGTCACGCTAGCGAGTGGGGCGGCCGGGGGCGGCGCGGTGGCGCTGATTCGCACCATCGGGTGATACAAGCTGATATACGAAGGAGGCCACCGCGGTCTCGCCGCGACGGCCTCCGTTCCCGCTGTGGGGTGTTACTCCTGGGTGGCCGGGGTCGTCGGCACGATCGGCGCGATCTCCTGCTCGGGCACCAGCTGTCCGGAGCGGATCAGGTCGATCCGGCCCATGACCTTGGACCGCAGGTCGGTGGGGACGTCGTCACTGCCGCAGCAGCGCTTGACGAGCTTCTTCACCGCCTGCTCCAGACCGTACTTCTCCAGGCACGGGGAGCACTCCTCGAAGTGCACCTCGAACTTGGTGCAGTCGCTGTCGGGCATCTCTTTGTCGAGGAACTCGTAGAGATGATCCAGGACCTCTGAGCAATCCGTCTCGTGCGGCTCTCCGCAGCTCATGAGCCCGAGCCTTTCAGATCGTTCGACGACTCTCCGGCGCCCGCGGGTACCAGCCCGCGGTCGCGAGCGTAGTCCTCGAGCATGCCGCGCAGCTGGCGGCGTCCCCGGTGCAGTCGGGACATCACCGTACCGATGGGTGTCCCCATGATGTCCGCGATCTCCTTGTACGCAAAGCCCTCGACATCCGCGAGATAGACGGCGATGCGGAACTCCTCCGGAATCGCCTGGAGGGCTGCCTTCACGTCGGAGTCGGGCAGGTGGTCGAGGGCCTGCGACTCGGCGGAACGCAGGCCGGTCGACATGTGCGACTCGGCGCGGGCGAGCTGCCAGTCCTCGATCTCCTCGGCGGCGCTGCGCTGGGGCTCACGCTGCTTCTTGCGGTACGAGTTGATGAAGGTGTTCGTGAGGATGCGGTACAGCCAGGCCTTGAGGTTCGTACCCTCACGGAACTGGTGGAAGGATCCGTACGCCTTGGCGTAGGTCTCCTGCACCAGGTCCTCCGCGTCCGCGGGGTTGCGCGTCATGCGCAGCGCGGCCGAGTACATCTGGTCGAGGTAGCCGAGGGCGTCCCGCTCGAAGCGCGCGTTGCGCTCCTCGGTCGTCTCCTCGGGGCCGTCGTCGGTCCCTGTGTCGGTCCCAGTGACCGGACCCACCTCCTCCAGCGCCGCGGCGAGCCCGAGGGCGGACCCGCTCGTTTCGGAGGATAGACGAGGAACCCCTCCGACCGCCGCCCGAATCGGGGCGCCCTTGGGCGCGGGCAGGACTGTCCAGTCGAGGTCAGCGGCCTGCGCACGCTTGGGGCAGATGGTCGAACCCATGCGACGGACTCCCTCTTCCTTGCTCTCTCACCGACGCACGGAACAACAGTGGCCCCCGGCTCAGCATTCCCGTTCCGGGAACAGCCCGGAGATCCATCCGGCGACCCCCTCGACAAGCCGTTCCACGGCCTCCTCCTGGCCGAGCGGCGCCCGCTCCGGGAGGGCGAATCCGTGGTCCCCGAACGGGATCTCGACGAGGTCGTACGGGCCGTCCGGGAACTCCCCGGGGCGTCCGAACGGGTCGTTGCCGCCCTGCACGACGAGGGTCGGCAGCCCGGTGCCGAGGAGTTCGTCGGCGCGGGACCTCTCCGGCCTGCCCGGCGGGTGGAGCGGGAAGCTCAGCGCGAGGACGGCGTGTGCGCCCAGGTCACGGCCGGTGCGGCAGGCGACGCGGGCGCCGGCGCTGCGCCCGCCCGCGACCACCGGGAGGCCGGGCCGGGCGAGGGCCGGCCAGAGTCCGCGCCAGCCGGTGTCGAGGGTCTTCGGCGCGGGCGCGACCTTCTTCCCCGCGACCCGCCAGGGCTGCTCGACGAGGGCGACGGTCACGCCCCGGGCGGGCAGCGCGGCGGCCAGGGCCCGGAGGTCGCGGGCCTCGATGCCACCGCCGGCACCGTGGCCGAGGGCGAGCACGGCGCACGGCTCCGTCCCCTCGTACCAGGTGACGCGGGCCTCACCGGCGTCGGTGGGAACGGTCTCGATCTGTGTCACGTCGGTCACGCCCCCATCCTGCCGTCCGGCCGGGGGGAGACCGCCACTCAGAAGAGCGTGCCCTCCTCCGGGCCCTCCAGTTCCGTCAGAAGTTCCGGGCCGTTGTTCCGGACGTTGCTGACCGCGGTCGCCACCGGGTAGGCCCGCATCAGCCCCTCCGGTGGCGCGGCGAGCAGCCCGCGCAGCTCCTCCGGGCCGGTGCGCGCCGGGTCGAGCCAGGCGTCCCAGCGGTCCTCCGTCAGCATCAGCGGCATCCGGGGGTGGATCTCGGCGAGCGAGCCCGGGCCCTCGGCCGGGGCCGCGGCGAGCGGCCCGGCCTCCGCCTCGGTGGTGATCACCGAGCAGGTCACCCACCACGCGGAGGGATGGTCGCCGGGAAGCGTCGGGTCGCGCCAGAACTCGTAGAGCCCGGCCATCGCGAAGACCGAGCCGTCCGCCGGGGTCACGAAGTACGGCTGCTTGCGGGCCCGCTTCCGCTTCCCCTCGACCTCCAGGTCCCGCTCCCCGGCCCCGGTCACCCACTCGTAGTAGCCGTCGGCGGGCAGGATGCACCGGCGGGCCTCGAAGGCCCGTTTGAAGGAGGGCTTCTCGTCCACGGTCTCCGCGCGCGCGTTGATCATCCGGGCGGCACCCTCCGGCGACTTCGCCCAGGACGGCACGAGGCCCCATTTCAGTGCGCGCAGCTGGCGAACCGGACGCCGGGACTCTGCGTCTTTCAGAGGACGCTCCAGAACGGCCCAGACCTCTTTGGTGGGGGCCACGTTCCAGTCCGGGGCCAGAGTCTCCTCCGGCTCTCTCATCTCGATCCCGAAGAGGTCGACGAGGTCCTCGGGCCGCCGACTCGCCGCATACCGTCCGCACATGCGTGCCACACTGCCACGATCCCGAACCCGACCGAGGAGCCGTCCGAGAAATGACAGAGATCCTCGGCACCCAGCCCGCCCCCGACGAGTGGATCGTCTACGCCACCGCAGCGTGCGCGCTGGCCCTGGTCGTCCTGCGCACCCTCTGGCTGCCGGCCCGCAACGCGATCACCATCGCCCACGAGGGCGGTCACGGACTCCTCGCCCTCGCCACCGGCCGGCGGCTCGAAGCGATCCGGCTGCACTCGGACACCAGCGGACTGACCGTGAGCCGGGGCCGTCCGACCGGCGTCGGCGTGGTCCTCACGCTGGCCGCCGGCTACCCCGCCGCCCCGCTGCTCGGCCTCGGCGGCGCCGCCCTCCTCGGCACCCGCCACGTCACCCTGCTCCTGTGGATCGCCACCGCCCTGCTCCTCGCGCTGCTCGTGATGGTCCGCAACGCGTACGGCATCCTCACCGTCCTCCTGACGAGCGCCGCCTTCCTCCTCGTCTCCCTGCTGGCCGACCCCGAGGTCCAGGGCGCCTTCGCGTACGCGGCGGTCTGGTTCCTGCTCGTCGGCGGCGTCCGGCCGGCCTTCGAGCTCCAGGCGAAGCGGCGCCACGGCGGTGCCCCCGACTCGGACGCGGACCAGCTCGCGCGGCTCACCCACGTGCCCGCCGGAGTGTGGCTGTCCTTCTTCCACGCGGTCTCGATCTGTGCCCTGATCGGCGGCGGGCGCTGGCTCCTGGGCTACTGACTCCCCCGTACAGTGAGTCCATGACCGCAGCTGCTTCCGCGCACACCGATCCGTCCACCGATCTCTGGCCCGCCCCGTACGCCCGCGGTGCCGTCGACGCGACCGTCACCGTGCCCGGATCGAAGTCGGTCACCAACCGCGCCCTGGTCCTGGCCGCGCTCGCCTCGGAACCCGGCTGGCTCCGCCGCCCGCTGCGCTCCCGCGACACCCTCCTGATGGCCGAGGCGCTCCGTACCCTCGGCGTCCGCATCGAGGAGACCGTGTCGTCCAGCTCCTCCGCCGCGGGGAGCCCCGACGGCTCCGGCGAGGCCTGGCGGATCATCCCCTCCCCGCTGGGCGGCCCCGCGACCGTCGACGTCGGCAACGCCGGTACGGTCATGCGCTTCCTGCCCCCGGTCGCGGCGCTCGCCGACGGCCCGGTCCGCTTCGACGGCGACCCCCGCTCCCACGAGCGCCCGCTGCACGGCGTGATCGACGCGCTGCGCGCGCTCGGCGCCCGCATCGACGACGACGGCCGGGGCGCGCTCCCGATGACCGTGCACGGCGGCGGCGGCCTGGAAGGCGGGACGGTCGAGATCGACGCCTCCTCGTCCTCCCAGTTCGTCAGCGCCCTGCTGCTCTCCGCGCCCCGCTTCAACCAGGGCGTCGAGGTACGGCACGTGGGCACGCGGCTGCCCTCGCTGCCGCACATCCGGATGACGGTCGACATGCTGCGCGCGGTCGGCGCCCAGGTCGACGAGCCGGAGCACGGCGGCGCGCCGAACGTGTGGCGGGTCGCCCCGTCCGCGCTGCGCGGCCGGGACCTGGTCGTCGAGCCCGACCTGTCGAACGCGCAGCCGTTCCTGGCGGCCGCCCTGGTGACCGGCGGCCGTGTGACGGTCCCGGACTGGCCCGCGCGGACCACCCAGCCCGGTGACGCGCTGCGGGAGATCTTCACCGAGATGGGTGGAGTCTGCGAGCTGACCGAGGCGGGTCTGACCTTCACCGGCACGGGCCGGATCCACGGCATCGACGTGGACCTCGGCGAGGTCGGCGAGCTGACCCCCGGCATCGCCGCGGTCGCCGCGCTCGCCGACTCCCCGTCCACCCTGCGCGGCGTCGCCCATCTGCGGCTGCACGAGACGGACCGGCTCGCGGCGCTCACCAAGGAGATCAACGAGCTGGGCGGAGACGTGACCGAGACCGAGGACGGTCTGCGCATCCGCCCGCGCCCGCTGCACGGCGGCGTCTTCCACACGTACCACGACCACCGCATGGCGACGGCGGGCGCGATCATCGGCCTCGCGGTCGAGGGCGTGGAGATCGAGGACGTGGCGACGACGGCGAAGACCTTGCCGGACTTCCCGAGGATGTGGACCGAAATGCTCGGTGCCTGACCCATGCGGCGCTACAACAAGAACACCGACGAGGACGACATCCGCCAGCGGCCCAACCGCAAGGGCACCCGTCCCCGTACGACGATCCGCCCGAAGCACGAGGACGCCGTCGAGGGCATGGTCCTCACCGTCGACCGGGGCCGGCTGACCTGTCTGGTCGACGACCGGTTCGTGACCGCGATGAAGGCGCGCGAGCTGGGCCGCAAGGCCGCCGTGGTCGGCGACCGGGTCTCGATCGTCGGCGATCTGTCGGGCGAGAAGGACACGCTGGCCCGGATCGTCCGGATCGGCGCGCGCAGCTCGGTGCTCCGCCGCACGGCCGACGACGACGACCCGTACGAGCGGGTGGTCGTCGCCAACGCCGACCAGCTGGCGATCGTCACCGCCCTCGCCGACCCCGAGCCGCGTCCCCGCCTGATCGACCGGTGTCTGGTCGCGGCGTACGACGGCGGCCTCACCCCGCTGCTCGTCCTCACCAAGTCGGACCTGGCGCCGCCGGACGCGCTCCTGGACATGTACGGCGCGCTCGGTGTGCCGTACGTGGTGACCACGCGCGACGAGTTCGTGGACGGGGTGGCGGCCGAGCGGGTCCACGAGCACCTCAAGGGCCGGACCACCGCGTTCGTGGGGCACTCCGGTGTCGGCAAGACGACGCTGGTCAACGCCCTGGTCCCGGCGGACCGGCGGCGGACCACGGGCGTGGTCAACGCGGTCACCGGCCGCGGCCGGCACACCACCACCTCGGCGCTCGCCCTGCCGCTGAACGACAAGGAGGGCGGCTGGGTCATCGACACCCCGGGCGTGCGCTCCTTCGGCCTGCACCACGTCGATCCGTCCCGGGTGATCCTCGCCTTCCCCGACCTCGTGCCGGGGACGGAGAACTGCCCGCGCGCGTGCAGCCACGACGAGCCGGACTGCGCGCTCGACGCGTGGGTGGCGGACGGGCACGCCGATCCGGCGCGGCTCGTCTCCCTGCGCCGGCTGCTCTCGACGCGGGAGCGACGCGAGGGCGACTGAGCCGTCCGCGTTTACGGGCGCCCACGATCGGTAAGTGCATAATCGCACCAAGTGCGACGAAGCAGTCACCGAAGCGTGGGAGGCACTGACGATGGCGTGGCTGCTGGTGGTGGTCGCGGGTTTCCTGGAGACGGGCTTCGCGGTCTGTCTGAAGCTCTCGCACGGTTTCACCCGGCTGTGGCCGACGGTCGCGTTCGCGGCCTTCGCCCTGGGCAGCTTCGGCCTCCTCACGCTGGCCCTGCGGAAGCTCGACGTGGGTCCGGCGTACGCGGTGTGGACCGGGATCGGGGCGGCCGGCACGGCCATCTACGGGATGGTCTTCCTCGGTGACGTCGTCTCCACGCTCAAGATCGTCTCGATCAGCCTGGTCATCGCCGGGGTGATCGGGCTCCAGCTGTCGGGCTCCGCCCACTGACCGTCCCCCGGCCACTCCACCGAGGGGACGACGGGCGCGACGACATGGCTGAGGGCGAGCCGGACCGCGAGTTCGCAGACCGCCGCCCACTCCCCCGCGCAGGCCGCGGTCGCCGCCACCAGTTCGCCGGGCGCGGGCGGCCCCGCGTCGGCGCGGCGCTGGGCGGGGACGGCCGCCGGACGGGCGCCGGCCCTGGCCGGCCGGGGCGCCGGCAGCCGCTCGTCCCAGGCGCCGGTGAGCAGGGCCCGCAGCACGGGCCGGGAGGCGGCCCGGGTCACGATCCACTCGGCGACGACAAGCAGGTTCCGCTCGGGCGGGGCCGGGGCGGCGAGCAGCCGCCGGACGCCCTGGAGATAGGTGTCGGCCTCCTGTCGCACCAGGGCGCGGGCGAGCCCCTCCTTGCTGCCGAACTCGTTGTAGAGGGTCTGCCGGGAGACCCGGGCGGCGGCGGCGAGGTCGGCCATCCGCACGGTGGACCACGGCCGGTGCTGGAGCGCGCCGAACGCGGCGTCGAGCAGGGCCTCGCGGGCAGTCGGCACGGCGCCTCCCGGACCGGACGTTCCTGTGTGCGGCGGTGTGCCCGGCGCCGACGGACGACGGACCGCGGGCCCGGCGCCGGAAGACGACGGACCGCGGGTCCGGCGTCGACGGACGACGGGTCGTGTGCCCCAGCGTCGGCAGACGACCACGCACTGTCAAGGCTCCCGGCGGGTCGGCCCGCTCCGGTGGACGGTTCTCCGTGCGGTGATCGCGCGGGGATAGAGTGCCGACCATGGCCGATTACCACGATGATCTGCGTCTCGCCCACGTCCTCGCCGATGCCGCCGACGCGGCCACCATGGACCGATTCCAGGCGCTCGACCTCAAGGTCGAGACGAAGCCGGACATGACCCCGGTGAGCGAGGCCGACAAGGCGGCCGAGGAGCTGATCCGCGGGCAGCTCCAGCGCGCCAGGCCGCGCGACGCGATCCTGGGCGAGGAGTACGGCGTGGAGGGCTCGGGCCCGCGCCGCTGGGTGATCGACCCGATCGACGGCACGAAGAACTACGTGCGCGGGGTGCCCGTCTGGGCGACCCTGATCGCACTGATGGAGGCCGGGAAGACCGGCTTCCAGCCGGTGGTGGGCGTGGTGTCGGCCCCGGCGCTCGGCCGGCGCTGGTGGGCGGCGAAGGGCCTCGGTGCGTACACCGGCCGGAGTCTGGCCTCGGCGACCCGGATCGGGGTCTCGAAGGTGGCCACCCTGGAGGACGCCTCCTTCGCGTACTCCTCGCTGAGCGGCTGGGAGGAGCAGGGCCGTCTCGACGGTTTCCTGGACCTCACGCGCGCGTGCTGGCGGACCCGGGCGTACGGCGACTTCTGGCCGTACATGATGGTCGCCGAGGGTTCCGTGGACATCTGCGCGGAGCCCGAGCTGTCCCTGTGGGACATGGCCGCCGTGGCGGTCGTGGTCCAGGAGGCGGGCGGGACGTACACGGGCCTGGACGGTCGGCACGGTCCGCACAGCGGGAACGCGGCGGCGTCGAACGGTCTGCTCCACGGCGAGCTGCTGAGCTACCTCAACCAGGAGCCGGCGCGGGCCTGAGCGTCCCGCCGGTGAGGTGACGACGCCCCGGTCCGAGCGCCCTCGTCGCTCCCCGTGGGCGCCTCGCGCGCCCCCTTGTCGGCCTCCTCCCCCGGTGTCACTCTGAGGGTCCCCCCACTTGTGAACTTGTGAATCCCTTCTCGTCGAAGGCGGGAACGATTCACCAAGGAGGTGGCTCCGCCCATGCTCGTCCGTGACGCCATGAGCACCGTGGTCCTCACCATCGGCCCCGCACACACCCTCCGACAGGCGGCCCGGCTGATGGCGGCGCGCCGCGTCGGCGCGGCCGTCGTCCTCGACACCGACGCCGGCGGCCTCGGCATCCTCACCGAGCGCGACGTCCTCAACTCCCTCGCCCGGGACCAGGACCCCGACCTGGAGACGGCCGGCTCCCACACCACCCGCGACGTCGTCTTCGCCGCGCCCGCCTGGACCCTGGCGGAGGCGGCCGAGGCGATGACCCGGGGCGGCTTCCGCCATCTCGTGGTCCTCGACGACCGGGGTCCCGTCGGCATCGTCTCCGTGCGCGACATCATCCGCTGCTGGATCCCGGTGCACAGCGTGGCGGGCTGAGCCGCCCCGGCACGCGAAAGCGGGCCGGACCCCTCCCGGGGTCCGGCCCGCCCTCCCGACGGCAAGCGCCCTCAGCCGCGCAGGGCCTGGACCGCGGCCTCCAGCCGCTTGCCGAAGTCAGCGTCCGCGGTGCGGAAGTTGTCGATCGCCCGCTCGGCGATGTCGTCGCGCGAGACCTTGGCGATGAAGCCCGCCAGGTTCCCGACGAGCCGGCCCTTCTCGGCCTCGGACATCAGGCGGTACAGGGTGCCCGCCTGCGCGAAGTCGTCGTCCTCGGAGTGGACCGGGGCGGTGTGGTGGCCGGTGCCGCCGGTGACCGGGGTCGACCCCCACAGCGGACGGTCCGTCTGGAACGGGCCGCCGAAGCTGTTCGGCTCGTAGTTCTTCGCGCCCTTGTGGCGGCCGTCGTAGAGGAGGCCGTCACGGGAGTGGGTGCGCGCCTCGGTGGCGTGCGGGCGGTTCACCGGCAGGTGGTCGGCGTTGACGCCGACGCGGTAGCGGTGGGCGTCGCCGTAGGCGAAGAGCCGGCCCTGGAGCATCTTGTCCGGGGACGGACCGATGCCGGGCACGAAGTGCGCCGGGCTGAAGACCGACTGCTCGACCTCGGCGAAGATGTTCTCCGGGTTGCGGTTGAGCTCCAGCCTGCCGATCTCGATCGGCGGGTAGTCCTCGTGCGGCCACACCTTGGTGAGGTCGAACGGGTTGAAGCGGTACGTCGCCGCGTCGGCCGCGGGCATGATCTGGACCTGCACGGTCCAGGTCGGGAAGTCGCCGCGCTCGATGGCCTCGCGCAGGTCGCGCTGGTGCGAGTCCGGGTCCTCGCCGGCGAGGCGGTTGGCCTCGTCCTGGGTGAGGTTCTTGATGCCCTGGTCGGTCTTGAAGTGGTACTTGACCCAGAAGACCTCGCCGGCCTCGTTGTTCCACTGGAACGTGTGCGAGCCGTAGCCGTTCATGTGGCGGTACGAGGCGGGGATGCCGCGGTCGCCGAAAAGCCAGGTGACCTGGTGGGTCGATTCCGGGGAGAGGCCCCAGAAGTCCCAGACGTTGTCCGCCTCCTGCGAGCCCGAGTACGGGTCGCGCTTCTGGGTGTGGATGAAGTCGGGGAACTTGATGGCGTCCCTGATGAAGAACACCGGGGTGTTGTTGCCGACGAGGTCGTAGTTGCCCTCCTCGGTGTAGAACTTCAGCGCCCAGCCGCGCGGGTCGCGCACCGCGTCGGCCGCGCCGAGGTTCCCCGCGACGGTGGAGAGGCGCAGGAAGGTCTCGGTCTCCTTGCCGACCTCGGAGAGGAACGCGGCGCGCGTCCACCGCGAGACGTCACGGGTGAGCGTGAAGGTGCCGTACGCGCCGGCTCCGCGCGCGTGGACCACGCGCTCCGGGATGCGCTCGCGGTTGAAGTGGGCGAGCTTCTCCAGGAGCAGCTGGTCCTGGAGGAGGACCGGCCCGCCGGCGCCCGCGGTCTCGCTGTTCTGGTTGTCGGCGACCGGAGCCCCGGTCGCCGTGGTGAGCGGTCCCTGCGTCACGAGCGCCTCCTGCGTCATGTCCTGCGTGTCCTGTCCTTCGGCCGGCCCGCGTACAGACTCCCGGCCGATGCCTGACGAAATCCTACAATAGACATTGTCCAAGTCAAGCAGAGCTCTAAAGTCACACCTATTCGGAACCGGGCCCCGCGACTGTTACGCTGACCCCCATGAGTGACCTGTTGGAACGACTGCGCGGACGCGGCTGGCGAATGACCGCGCAGCGGCGTGTCGTGGCCGAGGTCCTCGACGGGGACCACGTACACCTGACCGCCGACGAGGTCCACGCGCGCGCGGTGACGCGCCTGCCCGAGATCTCCCGCGCGACCGTCTACAACACGCTGGGCGAGATGGTCACCCTCGGCGAGGTCCTCGAGGTCGCGACCGACGGACGCGCCAAGCGGTACGACCCCAACGCCCACCGGCCGCACCAGCACCTGGTCTGCGGCCGCTGCGGCGCGATCCGTGACGTCCACCCGGGCGGCGACCCGCTGGCCGACCTGCCGGACACCGAGCGCTTCGGCTTCACGATCTCCAACGTCGAGGTCACCTACCGCGGCATCTGCCCGAGCTGCGCCACCACCGCCTGACCGGACACGCGGAAGGCCCCCGCCGTGGCGGGGGCCTTCCGCGTGTCCGCCGTCCCTCCGGCGAACGCCCACACGACGAAGGCCCGGATCCGATGTGATCGGATCCGGGCCTTCGTTGCTACTGAGTAGCGGGGACAGGATTTGAACCTGCGACCTCTGGGTTATGAGCCCAGCGAGCTACCGAGCTGCTCCACCCCGCGTCGGTAGACCCGACTCTACGGGACCGCCCGCGACCAGCGCAAATCAGTTAGGCGGTGAGCTCCTGGTGCAGCGCCTCGCTCAGCCGGGCCGCCCGCTCGGCGACCTCCGCCGGGCCCAGCTCCACCGCGCGGGCGCACCAGTGGCGCCCCTCGGTGAGCTCCCCGCGGCGCGCCGCGAGCAGCGCGAGCCGCAGGGCGGCGCGGCCGTGCCCGGCCCGGGCCGCCCGGGTCCACCAGAGGGCCGCCTCGCGCTCGCTGCCCTCACGGGCGAGGAGCAGCCCGAGGTTGAAGGCGCCGTTGCGGCTGCCCGCCTCCGCCGCCTCGCGGTACCAGCGGTCGGCCTCGGCCAGGTCGCCGCGCCCGGCGGCGAGCATGCCGACCCGCACCTGGGCGCGCCGGTGCCCCTGCTGGGCGGCCCGCTCGTACCACTCCTCGCACTCCGTCTTCTCCTCCCGGGGCGCGCCGAGGACGGCGGGGCCGGGGTCGGGCCGGCGCGCGTCGAGCACCGAGGCCAGCCGGAAGGCGGCCTCCGCGCTGCCGCCGCCCGCCGCGCAGCGCAGGTGCCGCTCGGCGGTCCGCTCGTCGCCGTCCCGGAGCGCCGCGATGCCGACCTGGAGGGCGGCCTCGGTGTGTCCGGCCGCCGCGGCCCGCTCGTACCAGACGAGGGCCGTGCGGTCGTCGTCGCGGCCGGCGTGGAGGATGCCCAGGTTGAAGGCGGCGTCCACGCTGCCGGCCTCGGCGGCCTTGGAGAACCAGGGCTCGGCGCCGTTGGCGTCGCCGGCCTGGAGGAGCAGCACGGCGAGCGCGTTGGCGGCCTCGCGGTGGCCCGCGTAGGCGGCCCTGCGGTACCACTGCTCGGCCTGCGGGATGCGGTCCTGGGCGGCGCAGAGCAGCCCGAGGTTGTAGGCGCCGTTGACGTCGCCCGCGTCCATGGCGGCCCGGTACCAGCGCTCGGCGGTCTGCTGCTCGCCCCGGGCCGCGTGCAGCGCTCCGAGCGCGTTGGCGGCGTTGCCGTCGCCGTCCTGGGCGGCGCGCAGCCACCACACGGCGGCGCTCTCCTCGTCGCCCGCGTCGCGGAGCAGGAAGCCGAGCGCGCAGGCGGCCTTGGCCTCGCCCTCCTTGGCGGAGCTGAGGTACCAGCGGCCGGCCTCCTTGAGCTCGCCGCGGTGCTCCAGGATCGCGCCGAGGTGGAGCGCGGCCCGCCGGTGGCCGCGCGCGGCGGCCTGCCGGAACCACTGCTCGGCCTCGGTCGGCTCTCCCCCGGGCTCGCCTGCGGCGCGCCCCGCGGCGGCCCCCGCGCCGGTCGCGGGCGCGCCGGTGGGCAGGACCGCGCCGGCGCCGGGCACGGGCAGCCGGGTGCCGGTGTCGTGCGGGCCCCGGGTCGTCTCGGTGGCGCGGCGCTCCAGGGCGACGGCGAGCCGGTAGGCGGCCTCGCGGTGGCCCTGCTCGGCGGCGGCGCGGAGCCAGCGCTCGGCGCCGACGTCGCTGCGGTGCTCCAGGAGGTCGGCGAGGGCGTACGCGCCGAGGGCGTGGCCCTGCTCGGCGGCCTGGCGCAGCCAGTACTCGGCGGCGGGCTCGTCGCCGCGCTCGCGGTGGTGGCGGCCGAGGGCGTGGGCGGCGGGCGCGGAGCCGGCGACGGCGGCGACCCGCCACCAGCCGGCGGCCTCTTCGGCGTAGCCGCGCTGGTGCAGCAGGACCCCGAGGTTGTTGGCCGCGGCCCGGTCGCCCTCGGCGGTCGCGCCGCGCAGGTAGGGCTCGGCTCCGTCGAGGTCGCCGCGGCGCAGGAGGAGGGCGCCGAGGGCGCTCATCGAGGCGAGGTCACCGCGCTCGGCGGCGCGCCGGTGGCGGGCCTCGGTCTCGGTCTCGTTCTCGGTGTCGGCATCGGTCTCGGCGGTGGTGTCGACGGCCGCATCGACGGCCCCCGCTGCCTCGATGATCTCGTCTGCGGCGTTCCTGGCGTGCCGCTGCACAAACCGCCCTGTCTCCAACAGAGTTGCCCTGTCCCCCATAAATACCATCGTCGCACCACCCGCAACCCGAGCACACCTGGTATACCGCAGCCAGTGAGGTCACTCAGCGTTTTGTCGACATGCCCACAGAGAGACAAGTCAAACACGACTCACGCCAACTCGCCCCTTCCCTACCGTGCTTCGGACCCCCCTCGCACGCCGACACACGACGAGGGCCCGGATCCTTATGGATCCGGGCCCTCGTCCTCTGAGTAGCGGGGACAGGATTTGAACCTGCGACCTCTGGGTTATGAGCCCAGCGAGCTACCGAGCTGCTCCACCCCGCGTCGGTGAACCAACAGTACCACGGTCGCGGGGTGGAAAACCTCAGGTCAGCCGCTTGATCCCGTCGTCTTGAGCTTCGCTCCGGCCTCGGCCGCCCGCTGGAGGGCCGCCTGCAGGTCCTCCTGCGCCTTGCCGTACGCGGTCCAGTCGCCCTTCGCCAGGGCCGCCTCGCCCTCGTCGTACGCCTTCTGCGCGTCGGCGATCGCCTGCTTCAGCGCGGCGTCGTTGGTGGCCGGCGGCGGGTTGGTGGTGCCCGGCGGGGTCGTCGGCGAGGTGGGCGGCGGTGTGGTGGGCGCCTCCACCCCGAAGACCGCGTTGAGCGCCTTGGTGAGGTTGTCCTCGAACACCGTGGTGTCCTTGGTTGTGTCACCGTCCGGCTGGTCCGCGTCCACGTACGACACCGCGACCTTCTTCAGGAGCGGGTAGAGCGCGTTGCGTCCCTGGGCGTACACCGGCTCCACGTACAGGAAGCCGCCGTCGAGCGGGACGGTCAGCAGGTTGCCGTACTGGATGTCGGAGTCGGCGCCCTTCATGTCCCGGACGAAGGTGGCCACGGAGGGCAGACCGTTCAGCTTGCTCTGCACCTGGGCCGGACCGGGCACGTCCTCGGTGACCCGGAGCAGTCTCAGCCGGCCGTACTCCTTGCTGGTGGCGTCGGCGTCGACCGCCATGAAGCCGCCCAGGTTGGGCCGCCCGCTCGGCGTGAACGTCGTCGTCAGCGAGAAGCGCTGCGCCGTGTCCCCGGGCATCTTCATGCTCAGGTAGTACGGCGGGACCGCGTTGCCGTCCTTGTTGGTCGGGTCGTCCGGCACCTGCCAGGCGTCCGAGCCGCTGTAGAACTGCGCGGGGTCGGTGACGTGGTAGCGGGTCAGCAGCTCGCGCTGGACCTTGAACATGTCCTGCGGGTAGCGCAGGTGCTGCATCAGGTCGGCGTTGATGTCGGTCTTCGCCTTGACCGTGCCCGGGAAGGCCTTCATCCAGGTCTTCAGGACCGGGTCCTGGGTGTCCCACTGGTAGAGGGTCACCGTGCCGTCGTAGGCGTCGACGGTGGCCTTCACCGAGTTGCGGATGTAGTTGACCTGGTTCTGCTGGGCGACGACCGCGCGCTGCTGGTTGCCGACGGTCAGCGAGTCGGCCGTGGTGTCGCCGAGCGTGGTGCGCGAGGCGTACGGGTAGCCGTTGGTGGTCGTGTAGGCGTCGATGATCCACTGGATCTTGCCGTTCACGACCGCCGGGTAGGCGTCGCCGTCGATGGTCAGCCAGGGGGCGACCGCCTCGACGCGCTCCTTGGGCGTGCGGTTGTAGAGGATCCGCGAGCCTTCGCCGATGGCCCCCGAGTAGAGGATCTGCGGCTCGCTGAAGGCCACCGCGTACGCGGCGCGGTTGAACGTGTTGGAGAGGTTGACCCCGCTCTTGCCCTGGTAGCTGGTGGTCTTCTCGCCGTTCTCCTCGTAGTCCAGCTCCTTCTGCGGGCCGCCCACGATCGAGTACTGGTCGGTCTTCTCGCCGTAGTAGATCCGCTGCTGGTACGGGCCGAGCGTCCCCGTGGTCGGCAGGCCGGCCTCGGTGAAGATCGGGGAGCCGTTGGCGTCCGTCTGCGTACCCGAGGCCATGATCGCGCCGTAGCCGTGGGTGTACGTGAAGTGGTCGTTGATCCAGTTGCGCTTCGGGATGCCCTTGATGTTGAGCTCACGCAGACCGACGACGGTGTCCTTGCCCGCGTAGCGGTCCACGTCCAGGGTCGTCGGGAACTGGTAGTACTTCCGCTTCTGCTCCAGCTGCTGGAACGTCGGCGAGACGATGTTCGGGTCGAGGACGCGGTAGCTGGCCGCCGAGTCGGCGTCCGTGCGCAGCTTGTCCTTGGCCTTCACCGTCGACTTGCCCGAGTAGTTCTCCGGCTTCGTCCCGTCGATCGCGTACGCCTTGCGGGTCGCGTCGATGTTCTTCTGGATGTACGGCGCTTCCTTGGCCTGCTCGTTCGGCTGGACCTGGAACTTCTGCACGATGGCCGGGTACAGGCCGCCGATCAGGATCGCGGAGAGCACCATCAGACCGAAGCCGATCACCGGCAGCTGCCAGGTGCGGCGCCAGAGCGTGGCGAAGAACAGCACGGCGCAGATCGCGGCGATGCAGAACAGGATGGTCTTCGCCGGAAGGTACGCGTTGGCGTCGACGTACCGCAGACCCGTCCAGTTGCCGGTGGCCTTGAAGTCGCTGGACTTCACGGCCAGGCCGTACCGGTCGAGCCAGTACGCCACGGCCTTCAGCGACACGAAGACACCGAGGAGCACCGAGAGGTGACCGGTGGCCGCGGCGGTGGCACGCGCGCCCGGGCTGGTGATCCGCAGTCCGCCGTACAGGTAGTGCGTGAGCGCGGCGGCGATCAGCGACAGGATGGCGGCGGCGAAGCCGAAGGCGAGCAGGAAGCGGTACCAGGGCAGGTCGAAGGCGTAGAACGACACGTCGAGCCCGAACTGCGGGTCCTTCTGGCCGAACTTCACGCCGTTGACCCACATCAGCCAGGTCCGCCACTGGCCGGAGGCGGAGGCGCCGGCGATCAGCGCCACCAGGGCGGTGACCGCGAGCAGCACCCACTTCTTGAACGGGGCCAGGCCCATCCGGTACCGGTCGAGGCTCTGCTGCTCCAGCGACATCGCGCTGAGCGGCGGCCGCAGCCGGTACGCCAGCCAGATGTTCAGGCCCACGGCGAGCCCCATCAGCAGGCCGAAGACCGCGAAGAGCCCGACCTTGGTCCACAGCGTCGTCGTGAACACGGACGAGTACTTGACCGAGCGGTACCAGAGCCAGTCCGTCCAGAACCCGGCGAACATCACGAACGCCATGGCCAGCACGGCCAGCACCCCGAGTGTCATGAGCAGGGTTCGGGCCCGCCGGGACGGCCGGCCGACTCTCATCCTTGGCCCGGACGGGCTACCGCCGCGGTCCGGCATCTGGAAAGCCAACGTGCGCCCCTCGATGTTGATGCGTCTGAAAGCAGGCCCCGCGATCGTAGAGCCCACTGATGCAACTTACTGAGGCTTTACCTAGTTCCCGTGTTCAGGGGAAGAGGAGGCAGGATGTTGGTCATGTCCAACGTTTCCCCCTCCGGCCCGGCGATGGCCGCGAGCCCCCTCACCCGCACCGTGCTCGAGATCGACGAGTACGCGGCGGGCCTCGGCTGGGACCAGCCGGCCCGCCTCTTCGCCCTGGTCGACACCGCACGGCTGCGCGCCAAGGAACCCGCGCTCGCCTCCCAGCTGGGCCTGGGTGACGACGCCACCGCCTACACCCCGATCGAGCAGGAGAAGCTGCCGCGCGGGAAGCCCCTCGACGAGTTCCTCGGCACCGTCGCCTGGCCCGACGCCGTGGCCGGCTGCGCCATGACGGTGGAGCGGCTGATGCTGCCCCCGTCGGCGGAGGCCCAGGTCCCGCAGGGCCTGAACGAGAAGCAGCTCGCCAAGTGGGTGGCCGCCCACCCGGACCGGCAGGAGGTGCGGATGACCGTGGCGGTGCTGCGGGGCGGTGCCCGCGAGGCGGCGATCCGGCTGCGCGAGAAGGACACCGCCACCGAGGTCCTGACCGGCCCCGACCTGGTGCCGGGCCTCGCCGAGGCACTGGCGGCGACCTTCGAGGTCTGAGCCCCGGCGGTACGGAAGTCTCCCCGGGCCCCGGACACCGGGACCCGGGTACGGAAAAGGGGCGCGCGGTCAGGTCGACCGGGCGCCCCTTCGGCGTCTCCGCGCCGCCGCCCCTGCGGGCGGCGTCGGGCGTCAGCTCTTCGAGCAGCTCGGGAGGGACTTCGTGTCGCCCTTGCGGAGCTTCTCCAGGGACTTCGTCGCGTCGTCGATGGTGTCCACCTTGATGAGGGTGAGCCCGTCGGGCGTGTCCGCGGCGGCGGTCTCGCAGTTGTCGGCCGGGGTGAGGAAGTACTGGGCGCCGGCGTTGCGCGCGCCGACCAGCTTCATCTCGATGCCGCCGATCGGGCCGACCTTGCCCTCGTCGTCGATGGTGCCGGTACCGGCGACGAACCTGCCGCCGGTGAGGCTCTCCGGGGTGAGCTTGTCGACGATGCCGAGGGCGAACATGAGACCGGCGCTGGGGCCGCCGACGTCGGCCAGGTTGATGTCGATCGTGAACGGGAAGACGTGGTCGGTGCCGGCCTGGATGCCGACGACGGCCCGGTCGCCCTCCTCGGAGGTGGTGGTCGTGATGACCACCTTCTTGGTGACGGTCGGCTCCCTGCGCGCCTTCTCGGCGGCGGCCGCCTCCTTGGCGGGGACGATCGTGAACTCGACGTCCTGGCCGGGCTTGCGCTTCACGACCTGCTTGGCCACCTCGGCCTGCGCGGTGATCGGCACGCCGTCGACGGCCTTGATCACGTCACCGGCGTGCAGCCTGCCCTCGGAGGGGGAGCCCTTGATCACCGTGCCGACGACGACCCGGGAGACGACCGGGATGTTCAGCTCCTCCAGGGCGGCCACCTTGGCGCTCTCCTGGGACTGGCTGAACTCCTCGGCGTTCTCCTGGCTCGACTGCTCCTCGGTCTTGCCGTCCGGGTAGAGCGTGTCGTGCGGCACCACCACGTTGTCGTGGGCCAGCCAGCCGTACACGGCCTCGACGGCGTTCATCTTGTAGTCCGCGCTCGTGACGCGGACCGTCGTCATGTTGAGGTGCCCGTCGGTCGGGTAGGTCTTGCGTCCCTCGATGTGCAGGACGGGCTCTCCACGGGCCTCGCCTAGGGTGTTGACCGTGGGGCCGGGGCTCATCTCCGCGTACGGCACCGGGATCAGGACGCCCGCGATGAGCAGACAGATCAGGACCAGGGTGGAGGCGAGCATCGTCGCGGTGCGGCGTGGCATGGAACGACAGTACGGGACTCGTCTGTGGGTGCACCTGTGGGGCGGGGCCGTACGGGGCGGGCCGCGTCAGCTCGACGGCGAGGTGGTGACACCACCGGCGGCGGCCGGTTCGCGCTCCGGACGGGCGGAATCGGGGGCCGTGGGGTGGGAGCGTTCCATCGCGTCCCGGAAACGGGCGTAGCCGGCGAGTTCGGCCACGTCACCTATGGTCTTGTTCCTCGAAGCCCAGCTTCCCCATATCGCCGCGCCGACGACTGCGAAAAGCGGAATCAGCAACCAGGCCAGCGCTGCCATCCCGACCTCCCATCCCCAGTGAGTTGATCAGCAGACTCTGTCATCTGTGGGATCAACGCTCGCGCTTGGGGGGCGGTTACGCAAATCGGGCGTTCGGCTACACGGCGTCGGCGCGCCGACTTGCGCGCCGGACACCCCCGGCCACCGGCCGGGGGGACGCCCGGCGGGGGCTCAGCAGGCCCCTGCCCTCCCCCGGCCTCCGGCCGGGGGGACCCCCAGCAGGGGGCGAGGGCTCAGCAGGCCCCTACCCACTCCTCGGTGCCGTCCGAGAAGGTCTGGTGCTTCCAGATGGGGACCTCGTGCTTGAGGTCGTCGATCAGCTTGCGGCAGGCCTCGAAGGCCTCCGCGCGGTGCGCGCAGGAGACCGCCACGACGACCGCGATGTCGCCCACCCGCAGGTCGCCCACGCGGTGCACGGCGGCCAGCGCGCGGACCGGGTGGTTGGCGACGACCTTCTCCGCGACCCTCCGCAGCTCCGCGCCGGCGCTGGGGTGGCAGGAGTAGCCGAGGCCCTCGACGTCCGCGCCGCCGTCGTGGTCGCGCACGGTGCCGACGAAGAGCGTCGTACCGCCGGAGGCGTCGTCGCCGACCGCCCGGAAGACCTCGTCGACGGAGAGCGGGGTCTCCCGGATCGCGAGGAGCTTGATCGGGTCGGCGGCGGCCTGCTCGCCCGGGTGGTCAAACGTCGGTGCCATGGACCCATCGTGCCGCACGCGCGCGGCATCCCGGAATAGCGGTTTCGACCGGCGGTCGGAACCGCCCGTAGGAGGGTCCTACAGACCGCCGCCCGGCGGGGCCCCGGGAACCCCCGCGACCGCCCGGGTCAGATCCCGCGCCGCTTCCGCATCTGCCGGACGAGCGCCGCCGTACCGAGCAGCGCCACCGTCGCACCGGCCGCGCCGGCCGCGGTGGCGTCCTTGCGGCCCAGACGGCGGCCGGCGACCGTGTGACGGCCCTCGACCTCCTCCAGGAGCGCCGTGAGGACCTCCTCGTTCGTCCACTTCGGCCGCCAGCCGGCGTCGTGCAGGCGTCCGACACTCACCACCCACGGGTGCATGGTGTACGCGAGGTCGCCGGCCGGGGACGGGGTCAGCCCGATCCGGTGGAGGCGGGCGGCGGCTCCGAGGGCGACGGCGGAGGGCAGCTCCATGCGCCGGATGCCGGAGAGCTCCTCGACCTCCTCCTGCTCCAGCCACCCCTCGCAGCCGACGGCGAACTCCCCCTCGACCTTCTCCAGGGCCGCGTACTCCAGGGCGCTCACCAGGTCGTCGACGTGGCAGAACTGCCAGGTGGGCCGGGAACCGGCGACGACGAGCAGCCGGGGCGACTCGAAGTAGCGGGTCAGCGCCGTGTCCGTACCGCCGACGAGGACGGCCGGGCGGACGACGGTCACCTGGAGGCCGGGGTGCGCGCGGGGGGCGCGGCGGCCGAGGCGCTCGATCTCCAGCATGTCGCCCACGCCGGTGGCCTCGGCCGTGGCCCGGAGCTCGGCGTCCTCGGAGAGCGGGATGTCGTTGTCGGGCAGGGCTCCGTAGACCATCGCGGAGGTGCAGAGCACCACCCGGTGCACACCGGCGGCGGCCGCCGCGGTCAGCACGGTCTGCGTGCCGCGCACGTTGTAGGCCGTCCGGGCGGCGGGGTCGGTCTCCAGGTCGAGATCGACGGCGAGGTGCACGACGACGTCCGCGCCGCGCAGCTTCTCTGCGATGGCCGGATCGCGCACGTCGAGGATGTGCCACTGCGCCTCGGGGACCTCGCCCCGGCGCTCGTCGATGGCGACGACCTTCTTGATCTCGTCGGACGCGGCGAGGCGCCTGGTCAGCAGGTCACCGACGCCGGAAGCGGCGCCGGTGACCGCGACGACGGGGCCGCGCGCGGCGGACCGGGTTGAGTGGTTTCGCGCTCCGCGAACCTGTGGATCTGGGGAACTCACCGGGCGTCTCCAGCGGTTGTCTTCAGTACGTACACGGATGACGCGTACGGACCAGGTGGCGTCCATCCTGCCGCAGGGCACGGCCCGGCGGAGCACCGAGCCCATTTCCGGCCCGGATGTCTACGCTGGTGGTGTGCGGGGCCTGTCGGATCAGGCCCTGGTCGGGCAGTCGCCGTCGGCAGGAGGCCGGCGGCCCTACGAGCCGAGGAAACCTGTGAGTGACACCCCATTCGGATTCGGCCTTCCGCCGGAGGAGCCGGAGAACGGCGACGAGGGCAAGAAGAAGGACCCCGCCGGAGGTGGCCAGGGGTCCGGTGGCCAGGGCGGCAACCCCTTCGGGGCGAACCCGTTCGGCTTCGGCGGGATCCCCGGCATGGGCGGCCCCGGCGGCGCGGACAACCCGTTCGCGGCGATGTTCGGCTCGCTGAACCCCAACGACCTCGGTGCGGCCTTCCAGCAGCTCGGGCAGATGCTGAGCTACGAGGGCGGTCCCGTGAATTGGGACATGGCCAAGCAGATCGCGCGCCAGGTGGTGGCCCAGGGCACCGCCGACGGCACGAAGGACGCCAGCGTGGGCCCGGCCGAGAAGGCCGCCGTCCAGGAGGCCGTGCGCCTGGCCGACCTGTGGCTGGACGGCGTGACCTCGCTGCCCTCGGGTGCGAGCACGGCGGTGGCGTGGAGCCGCGCGGAGTGGGTCGAGGCGACGCTCCCGGCGTGGCAGCAGCTCGTGGACCCGGTCGCCGAGCGGGTCGGCGCCGCGATGGGCGACGTCCTGCCGGAGGAGATGCAGGCCATGGCCGGCCCGCTGATCGGCATGATGCGCTCCATGGGCGGCGCCATGTTCGGCCAGCAGATCGGGCAGGCCGTCGGCGCGCTCGCCGGCGAGGTCGTCGGCTCGACCGACGTCGGTCTGCCGCTCGGCCCCGCCGGGCGGGCCGCGCTGCTGCCGCTGAACATCGAGGCCTTCGGCAAGGACCTGGGCGTGCCCTCCGACGAGGTGCGGCTCTACCTGGCCCTGCGCGAGGCCGCCCACCAGCGGCTCTTCGCGCACGTGCCGTGGCTGCGCGCGCACCTGTTCGGCGCGGTCGAGGGGTACGCGCGGGGCATCAAGGTCGACACCTCGAAGCTGGAGGAGGCGGTGGGCCAGCTCGACCCCACGCACCCCGAGCAGCTGCAGGAGGCGCTCCAGCAGGGCATGTTCCAGCCGGAGGACACTCCGGAGCAGAAGGCGGCCCTGGCCCGTCTGGAGACGGCGCTGGCGCTCGTCGAGGGGTGGGTGGACGCGGTGGTCCACGAGGCCGCCAAGTCCCGTCTGACCTCGGCGGACGCGCTGCGCGAGACGCTGCGCAGGCGCCGGGCCTCGGGCGGTCCCGCCGAGCAGACCTTCGCGACGCTGATCGGCCTGGAGCTGCGTCCGCGGCGGCTGCGGGACGCGGCGCGCCTGTGGGCCTCGCTCACGGACGCGCGCGGGGTCGACGGCCGGGACGGTCTGTGGGAGCACCCGGACATGCTGCCGACGGCGACCGACCTGGACGACCCGGACGGCTTCGTGCACCGCGAGCACCTCGACTTCTCCGAGCTGGACAAGATGCTCGGCGAGGCGGCCGAGGGCCGCTCCGAGGGCAAGGGCAAGGGCGAGGACGAGAACGACGGCAAGGACGACGGCGCCAAGTGACCCTGTACGACGACGCGGTCCTCGTGCTCAAGGAGTACGGGGACCAGGCGGAACTGCGTGACCTGTACCTGGATCACCTGGCGGCGCATCCGGACGGCATGTACAAGCCCTGCGGGGCCGGGCATCTGACCTCCAGCGCGCTGGTGGTCGACCCCGCGCGCGGGCGGGTGCTGCTGACGCTGCACAAGAAGCTGGGCATGTGGCTGCAGATGGGCGGTCACTGCGAGCCGGGCGACGCGACGGTCGAGGCGGCCGCGCTGCGGGAGGCGACGGAGGAGTCGGGGGTCACGGGGCTGACCCTGCTGCCGGGCGGTCCGGTGCGGCTCGACCGGCATCCGATCCCGGCGCCCTGTCACTGGCACCTGGACGTGCAGTACGCGGCGCTGGCTCCGGCCGGTGCGGTGGAGCAGATCAGCGAGGAGTCCCTGGACCTGCGCTGGTTCGCGTACGAGGAGGTGGCGGGCGTGGCGGACACGTCGGTGGTCCGTCTCCTGGAGAACACGCTGGCGCGCCTGTAGGGGGACGACGGGCCCGTGGCGGGACACGGAAGGGGGCGGGGCTCCGACACCCTCGGCTCCCTGCGCGAGACCCGCCGGGCCACCGACCGCCAGATCGCCCGCATCCGCGCGAACGCCACC